>DAIPYU010000107.1:0-17794 GCA_036782635.1 Nodosilinea sp. CTOTU7353 | reverse complement strand
TATATGCGCTGCTGGGGGCGATCGCGATCGCCATCGTCAACTACCTCCAGGGCCAAGCCCCCTACAGCCGTTGAATACTGGCGCTGAGAACCGGCGCTGAGAACTGGCGCAAAAATTACCGTTGCTCAACATCTGCCCTAGGCCGCTGGGCCGCAGCACTATGATGGCAATACCCTCCATCGTTTTGCCCATCAGCCATGGCCCAGACCGACTCCACCTCTCCCCAGCCCAAAAGCAATGCCGCTACCGCTAAGTGGCTGGCCCTGGGCTGTGGCGGCTGCCTGGGGGTGACGGTGCTAGCGGGTCTGGCGCTGGCCTTCTTTATTAACCGCACCATGCGGTTTGCCTTTGGCCCCGACCAAACCGAAGCCAGCAGCGAAGAGCTATTTGCCTACGCCCTGCCGGGGGAGAGCCAGGGCATTTTTAATATGGATATGTTGGGCATGCAGGTGATTCAGGTGGCGAGCACCGACTCACCGCCCTCGGTGCTGCTGACCATGGGCAAACTGCCCCGCTACCTGCAAGACCGCGAGACCCGAGAGGCCTTTATCGAGGGGTTTCAAGAGAGTGTCACCCTAGAGGGCACCTACCAGCTGGCCGAACAACGGCTAGAAGAACGCACCCTCTGCGGCCAGCCGGTGTCGGTGCTGCTGCAATCGGGGAGCTTTCAGGATGGAGGAACCACCTACGATGCCGCCAGCCTGCTCACCTTTGTCGATCACAACAACAGTGCCCGGTTTGTCTGGCTTTTGGCCCATGGCGATACGCCCCAGGTGATCGCCGATGGGGTGTTTGCCACCCTCGAATGTCGGTGAAGACGGTACAAGGTTCAAGGTTCAAGGTCTAAGGTCGACCCTTTTACCTTACACCTTGAACCTTAAACCCCTCACTTCACCTGAGTCACGCGCCAGCTCAGCTTCAGGTTGAGCCAAAAATTCCAGAAGGTGACGATCGCGATCGCCATCAAATTGGCCAGGTAGGCCCAGCGCTGGCCAAATACCAGGTTGTAGAGCAAATTCAGCAGCAGCACGTTGAGCACCAGCCCCGCCAGGCAAACCAGGTTGAACTTGAGCAACCGCTTTAGCCGCGCCGACCAGCCCTTTTGCAGCATGCTGACATCGGCAAAGGTCCAGGCGTCATTCCAGATAAAGTTGTTAAGAATGGCGATCTCGGCGGCAAAAATTTTGCTGCGGGTGAGGGGCAGCCCCAGGGTGCTGTGCAGCAGGTAGAGCACCACCATATCCACGACCACACCGCTCAGGCCCACCAGGCCAAAGCGCACAAACCGCTGCATCGGGAACCGCTGTTGCAGCTGCCCTAGCCGCCCCCCCAGCCGCAGCCGCAGCAGGTGGTGAATGTAGTCGATATACTGCCGCCAGGTGACCTTGCTGGCCCCCTCCTGGCGTTCTTGAAACACATAGCCCACCTCGGCGATGGTGTCGATGCCGCCGCGCCCCAGCACCTCGAGCAAAATCTTGTAGCCCTTGGGGTTGAGCAGGGGGCCGGCGATCGCACTGCGCCGCACCATAAAGTAGCCGCTCATGGGGTCGCTCACCCGACCCACCACCTGAGGCAGCAGCAGCAGTCCCACGGTTTGCGCCCCCCGCGACAGCACCCGCCGGGCCAGGCTCCACTCGCTGACGCCGCCGCCCTCCACGTGGCGACTGCCCACGGCCAAATCGGCCCCCTGCTGAATGGCCCCGAGCAGATCGATCAGCACCTCGGGCGGGTGTTGCAAGTCAGCGTCAATCACCCCCAAAATTTGCCCCCGCGCCCCCTGCCAGCCCCGAATCACCGCCGAAGAGAGACCGCGATCTCCCTGGCGGCGGATCACCCGCAGCTGGGGGTAGGTGGCGGTGAGAGCCAGGGCCTGCTGCCAGGTTAAATCAGAGCTGTCGTCGTCTACCACGATCAGCTCATAGTCGTGGGGCAGTGCCCCATCGAGCAGCGTCGTCAGCCGCTGAATCAGGGGGCCGATGTTCTTGCCTTCGTTGTAGGTCGGGATGGCTACCGACAGGGTCAGGGCTTTGGGTGCCGGGCCATGCTCATCAGCGCCGACTAGGGGCAAAATCTGCAGCGGCCCCTCGGGGCAAGACTCAAGCTTCTGCAACTGGGATTGGGGAATCATGGCAACGGCGGAACAGACCAAGGTATTTCGGTAGGCTGAGCACTGAGCGCCGCACAAGTGAAGCGCCGAGGCCTGAATCTGGCCGAAATTTTACACAAGCACTTATCCTACAGCAGCCGCTTCTCACCGTAAACGAGCGGAGGGCGGAGGCAAAAACCGATCCATCGGTTTGCCCGATGTTTAAGCCCTGTGCTAGCTGGTTTGGTCAGGGAGGGGTACCCCTAAGCAGAGCTGACCTCCACCCCAGATAGACCTCAGCCCTGAGGATGTGCCTGGGGGTAGAGAGGGGCGGGCATTTGGTTGCATACCATACAGTGCAGTCGGGGTTTTGCCATCTCGATTTTTGCCTTTAGGGATTCGCGTCGAAAGAAGATACCAGAAAGGGTAGATGCTCTCGGCTAGATTCCCGCCTGCGCGGGAATGACGCTGGGACTTTATTTATTGGCTAGTCCCTTAGCGCTAATCAACATCAATATTACCGCCGCTCTGCCGCCGATCTACAGAGGCAAACCGCCCCCTTAACCCCCAACTCAGGAGCTTTTATGCAACGCCTAGTCACCCTTGCCCAAGACTTTTGCGATCGCTGTCTGCGATCGCTTGCCTTAGCATGCCTAGTCAGCGCGATGAGCTGGCCCATGGTGGCCCCTCAGCCTGCCTATGCCGTCAGCACCCCTAAGCCCTCAACCCCCGTCGACCAGGTCATGGCCGAAGAACCCCGCGACCAGGCCTACGAAGAGGCCCTAGAGGTGATCGACGACCCCAACGGCGTGCAAAAGGCCTACAAAGACAACCTCAAGCAGTACCGCCAAGACAACCCTGAAACCGGCGGCCTGGTTGAAGAGACCCAAGAGCTAATCGAGAAAATCACGCCCGGCAAGAAGTAACCCCCTGTTGAATGTCACTGAAATAGGCTGAAATCAACCCCCGCAAATCACCGGAAGCCTTGATCTGCCGTCAGGTGGGCACTGCCAGCCCTGTCCAGGTGACCAAACTATTCCCAAAACGCCTACAGGCTAGGGGACTACGGCCACAACCGCCAGGGAGTTCACTCCCTGGCTCACATCGCAAAAGTCTGCGGTCGCAGACTGGGGAACTCGGCTACCAATCCTCTTCAGAGGATTTCGGCTTTGAGCCTAGGGCTTCTAGTCCAAGGCTCAAAGCCAATCTGAAGGATCGCCCCCTAACTCCGCCCCACCTTGACAGGGCTGGGTGGACACTGCCCACCAGCCTTGATTCAGGAGCATCGGTACAGTATCGGCAGAGCCTTCGACGAGCATTCCAATGCTCTGCATTGGAACGAGGGGCAGCGAATACGGAACTAGCGTTCTAGCCCCGGTGACTCAGCCCCACCGCTGCGCTAATGTCTGAAATTTTGTGCTGTTCGAGCTGAGCCAGCAACCCTTCTAACACTCGCGGCACCATCCAAGGGCCTTCGTAGATCCAGCCGGTATAGATTTGCAGCAGGGTGGCCCCGGCGGTAATTTTCTCCCAAGCGTCGGCAGCGGTAAAGATGCCCCCCACGCCGACGATGGGCAGGCTGCCGCCGGTGCGCTTGTAGATGTGGTGAATCACCGCCGTAGAGCGCTGCCGCAGGGGAGCACCGCTGATGCCCCCGGCCTCTTCAGCCACAGCATTGCCGGTTTGCAGCAGGGTTTGAGTTTTTAGCCCCTGCCGGGCAATGGTGGTATTGGTGGCGATGATGCCCGCCAGGCCGTAGGTCTGGGCCAGATCAATGACCGCGTCGATGTCGGGCCAGGCTAGATCGGGGGCAATTTTGACCAGTATGGGTTTGTCGCCTTGGTTCTCTTCCTGCAGGGCCGCCAAGATCGGGCCGAGCTGGTCGGCGGCCTGCAGCGACCTCAACCCCGGCGTATTGGGCGATGACACATTCACCACAAAGTAGTCGCCGTAGGGGTAGAGCTGTTGAAAGCTAACGCGATAGTCCTCGGCGGCCTCGGCCAGCTCCGTCACCTTTGACTTGCCCAGATTAATGCCGATGGGGATAGCGGGGCGCTCCGTCGGCCAGTAGGCCCCCAGACGTGCTGCCAGGGCAGTGGCTCCGTGGTTGTTAAAGCCCATGCGGTTGAGCACCGCTTCGTCGGGCACTAGGCGAAACAGGCGGGGCTGGGGGTTGCCCGGCTGGCCGTGACGAGTCACCGTGCCCAGCTCGGCAAAGCCAAAGCCCAGCAGCGGCCAGGCCAGGGCGGCTTCGCCGTCTTTGTCAAAGCCCGCTGCCAAACCCAGCGGGTTAGAAAATTGCAGCCCCCAGCAGGTCTGCGCCAGGCGCGGATCGCTGAGGCAAAACTGCGATCGCAGCCACGGGCGAGTCTGAGCCGCCACGGTTGGCTCCCCCGGCTGGCCCAGCCAGCTCAGCAGGTTGATTACCCGACGGTGAACAAACTCTGGGTCGAGCTTCACGCCGTGGAACAGGAGCGGCCGCAAAATCTGGCGATAGGGATCTTTCACAGACTGTATTGATGAATGCAAACAAAGGGCAGGGTAAACTGATATTCAGGCTACAGGCGCTGCGTCGGTAGTCAAATGCGCCCCGGAGCACGCCAGATAAGTAAGACGGTTAAGTACAACGGTCAGAGGTCTTGAAAAACAGGTGATGCAATCGCCTTCGTACCTGTTTTATTAAAGCGGCCCTAGGGGGTCGCTCAAGACCCCTAAGCAAGATATGGGTGGAGTCTACAGCAATCACGCTACCGTTGTCCGGTGAAGTAAGGTTTTACCGCAACATCCGACACGGCCAGGTTAGCGGCCTGGGCAATAAGCCAAAGCCAAGTCCAGAGGCGGATCTGTCATCCCGACAAAACTCCCGCCCCCGAGCTGGCTTTGGTGTATCTGGGGCTAGGCGCTGGAGCGAACCAAGCCCTCGGTATAGATGTGTATCCCTTTTCTGCCATCGAGGAGATTGTTAACGCCAATGGCGCAATCGCGAGCTAACGATTCCCTTAACGACCAGCATGACCAAAAGATTATGGCGCTGTCGCGCCTGCTCAAGGCGCTGCGCAGCACCACTACGCCCGAGGAGGCGTTTACCCTGGCCATCGACCACCTGCACCAGGAGCTAGATTTTGAGGTGGCCTGGATCGGGCGTTATGATCGCATCAACCATCGCCTGCTCACCAAGGGCTGCCACAGCCCAACCCAGATGCGGTCCATCCGCACGGTGATTAACCTCACCTCCGGAGATGTGATGGAGCAGGTGGTGATTCAGCTGCGCCCGCTGATTGTGGCCGACCTGCAAAACGAGATTCGCGCGGGCGAGTGGGGCACCATTGCCAAGCAGCTGGCCCTCCAAAGCGCTATTATTTTCCCGATTAAGTACCACGAAGAATGCTTTGGGCTGCTGGTGCTGGCCTCCTCGGAGTGGGGCAAGGGTGCCTCCCTGGGCGAGCGATCATACCTGGCCATTGTCATGGGCGAGCTGGCCGAGGCGCTGCACCACTTTGAGGCCGAACAACAAAGACAGCAGGCCAAGCGTCCAGAGCAGCCGCTGCTGGCGCTGCTGGGCAGTCTGGGTGCCCTGCCCGATATCGATAGCCAGCTCAAAGAGGTGCTGCGCGAGATTCAGCGGTTTATCGCGCCCCACCGCACGCGGGTGTTTTGGTTTGAGCCTAGGGGCAACTACTTTTGGCAGCGCATGCCCGCCCTGGCCCTGCGACACCCGGCCCCAGGGGCTGACCCCACCGCCCCCATCGCCCCCATATCTAACGCCCACATTTCTGTAGACGAGGTGCGGGGGCTGTACCAGGCTCTGTGCAACCAGCAGCTGGTGGTGGTGGGCGAAAGCCAGGGCGCGCTCAAGGCGATCGTCTCTGACCGCCTGCTGCTGCACATTCACGCCCAGTCGCTTTTGGTTGCCCCGATCAGCCACCAGGGCGATCTGATGGGCTTCATCTCGGTCGAGGGCAATGCGCCCCGCCTGTGGAAAGAGCCCGAAAAGCGGTTTGTAATCGGCGCAGCGCAGCTGCTCAGCCTGGCTCTGCCCGGTGCCGTCGGCCGCGAGAGCAGCCGCCAAATTCAGCTCGATGAGCACCTCACCACCGGGGTGATTCAGGGCATCCACGGCGATGTCGACTGGCACGACACCCTGCAAACCTGTGCCACCGTGCTACAAGACCGCCTCGCCATTCAGCAGTTTTTTGTGCTGTTGTTTAACCCTGATCGCAACGGCTACGATCTCTGCTTCCAGAGTCAGGCGAGTCGCCCCAAAGCGGTGCCTACGGTGTGGCCCTGCCTTGACGATGGCGATTGGCAAATGCTAGAGCGTAGTCCCTCGCCGATCAGCGTCGACAGTCTGGTCCAAGACCTCAGGCTCACGGCCTGGCGATCACAGCTGCTAGAGCTGGGCGCTCAGTCGGTGCTGGTGAGCAATGTCGCCCCCGGCAACGCCCCAGAGGGGCTAGTGCTGATCTGCGATCGCATCAGCCGCCAGTGGACCTCTACCGAGCAGGCGCTGTTTGAGGCGGTGTCTCGGCAAATTGGCGTGATTTTGCACCAGTGGCAGCTCCAGCGCCAGCTCGACCAGCAGCAGCATATCTATGAGTCAATTCAGTGGGGGCTACAAGCGCTCCACAAAGGGCTGCAACCCAACCAGCTAGAGGAAGTTACCCTCCAGCACGTCATGCAGCTGCTGCAAAGTTCTACGGTGCTGCTGGTCAGCTGGCCCCCCGGCGGGCACACCGCCGCCGTCACCCAATTGGTCAGCCAAGACACCAGCATCCGGGTCAACACCGATCATGCCATTGCCGTCAGCTCCGACGCCATCATCAACTGGGCGCTGCAAACCGACGGCATGCTGCCCCTCACGGTGGATGAGCTGCCGCCGGAGACCGCAGCCTGGTTGGCGGCCCCGGCGGGCAGCCGCCTGCTGATCACCGCTCTGCGCACCGCTCCCCCCCATGCAGTGACTGGTGTGGCCGTGGCCATATCTCCGGCCCACCGCCAGTGGGCCAACCACCACCTGATCATTTTTAAGCTACTCATCAGTCAGCTGGCCTGGTCGCGGCGGCACCTGACCATGAGCACCATGCTCACCCAGCAGCGCCAGGAGCTAGAAAACCTCAACTGGTACAAGCACCATCGGCTCGAAGATCTCTACCGCGTTTTGGGCAAGCTGGCCCAAGATCTAGACCACCTGCGGAGCAAAGAAAGCACCCTGGGCAAGGAGCTACAGATGCTGCACACCCAGCTTGCCACCGTGATGGAAAATGCCGAGGCAGTGCTGGTCGGCGAGCGCTGGCAGCTCCACAACCAGCACCAGACCATGCCCCTGGTGAGCCTGCTCAACCGGCTGATCGAACGGGTTAACCCGATTTTAGAGGCCCACCAGCTCTGGTCTAAGGTGCACAACGAAAGCAACGTGGTGCTGGGGGGCGACATGCTCAAGCTCGAGCTAATTCTCTACGAAGTCATGGCCGCCGCCTGCAACCGCTCCCCGGTAGGGGGGCGCATTGATCTGTGGTGCCGGGTGATCAACCTCGACTGGATCGAGATATCCATTACCGACGACGGTGACTGCTCCCATCGCCTGATCGAAGAGCTAAACCAGGGCCATCCCCAAGATGTGCTGGCGCCCTCCCCCCTAGATGGGCCACCGGGGCTGCACCTGTCTATCTGCAAAATGCTGATCGATCAACTCGGGGGCGAAATGAGTTTCTCCATTCTTGACGATGGCCGCACCCACAGTCGGCTACTGCTGCCCCTCGCCGCCTACCCTGACCAGGGTAAACCCAAGCCTCGGGACACTGCTTTGCCTGCTCCTGAGATCAATCAGCCCGGCCCGACTTAGGAGTCTGAACAGAAACCCGGTTTCTGGGGCAGAAGGCTGATCATGTCGTTAGAGAAGCGACGAAGAAACCGGGTTTTTAGCCATACCGTGCCGATGCTCAGGCTAGTTTTGCGCCGCTGCCGCTGGGGTAATCGCCACCTGGGCCACCGGGGGTTGCAGCATCGGGGTCTGGATGACAGCGTTGTTGGCAATGGTAAATAGCGGGTTCGATAAGATGCCCGCCAGGGAAGTGGCCACTACCGCCAAAATCAGACTCACCTGCATAGGGCGCAGACCGGGCAGATCCCAGCGGATGGCGGGGTAGTTTTTGACCACATCGGACATATCCTGGGGTTCTTTGACCACCATCATCTTAATGACACGAATGTAGTAGTAAATCGAGATCACGCTGGTGACTAGGCCCACCAGCACTAGGCCGTAGGCTCCGGCCTGCCAGCCCGCCCAAAAGATGTAGATTTTGCCAAAGAACCCGGCCATGGGCGGAATGCCCCCCAGCGACAGCAGGCAAATGCTCAGACCCAGGGTCAGCAGCGGGTCTTTTTGGTAGAGGCCAGCATACTCGCTGATCTGGTCGGTGCCGGTGCGCAGCGAGAACAAAATCACGCAGGTGAAGCCGCCCAGGTTCATAAACAGGTAGATAAACAGGTAATACAGCATGCTGGCGTAACCCGCGTCGCTGTTGACCACCAGACCAATCATTAAAAACCCGGCCTGACCGATAGAAGAATAGGCCAGCAGACGCTTCATACTGGTCTGCGCCAGGGCCACCACGTTACCCAGCACCATGCTGAGAATCGCCAGGGCGGTAAACACAAAATGCCACTGCTCCGACACCAGCGGAAAGGCCGTCACCAGCAGGCGAATCGCCAGGGCAAAGCCTGCGGTCTTGGACCCCACCGACAAAAATGCCACCACGGGCGTCGGCGACCCCTCGTACACGTCGGGGGTCCACTGGTGAAAGGGCACAGCGGCAATCTTAAAGGCAATACCGGCAATCACAAACACCAGGGCGACCACCAAGCCAATGGGGGCTTCGGTGCCGTCGCTGACGATGTTGGCGGCGATCGCCGCCAGCCGAGTCTCCCCCCCCGACAGCCCGTACAGCAGGGAAGAACCGTATAGAAAGATGGCTGAACTGGCCGCGCCAATCAGCAAATACTTCAGCGCCGCCTCGTTGGAGCGGGGGTCGCGCTTCATGTAGCCGGTCAGCAGGTACGACGAAATACTCAGGGTCTCTA
Source organism: Nodosilinea sp. CTOTU7353 (assembly GCA_036782635.1). Lineage (GTDB taxonomy): Bacteria > Cyanobacteriota > Cyanobacteriia > Phormidesmidales > Phormidesmidaceae > Nodosilinea. The sequence goes on along the minus strand of DAIPYU010000107.1, from coordinate 8,628 downwards.
GGGCGACAAAAATCATCACCAGCTCGCTGGCCCCCGAGAGAAACATGCCCCCCAGGGTGGCGGTGAGCAAAATCACCAAAAATTCTGCCAGCGAGGTGCCCGACTGCTCCACATAGCGAATGGACATGGGCACCGTCACCACCGCCGAGAGGGCGATAATGCCGCGAAACACAATGCTCAGGTCGTCGGCATTAAACGCCCCGATAAAACCGACGGGGTTAGTCATCGACCACTGCAACACCAGGGCGACCACGGCCCCCAGTCCACCAGTGATCGCGGCGTAGGGTGTCCAGGCCGAGGATGATCGCCCCTGAATCAAGTCGCCCACCAAAATCACCAAGATCGTGACCAGCAGAACGGCCTCTGGCCAGATAGTACTAGCGTTGAGCTGTGCCCCGAGGTTGACGAGATCCATGGGTTTCCTTCCGCAAGATTATGTTTAACCGTACCAGTTTGACCGTGTGGTGACCAGGGGCTAAGGCTTAATGTCAGCGCTGGGTCATAGCAACCGCCGCCTCATATTAGCTGAGCACCGGGGAGATTGGGGAGAAAGTGGGGGCACGGAGCTGCTTTGTAGACATGCGTTGGGAAGCGCGATCGCCGCCCTCCCGCAGTCAGCTGCCGCATTGCCCTAGGCTCGGCAGGGCTGGACGATCACCGTCAGAATGATCTATCTATATAGTCTAGGGGCCTGTCAGCAACCAGCCAGCAGGTTCAGGGGTATTCTAGGGTCGCCCCCACCAATGCTTAAGTTTTCAGGGTGATTGACCCCAGCAGCTCGATGGGTGTGCAGTACAGTGTTGATCATCTGACCGTACAACCTGCGAGATATATATAGATGGATTTTTTATCCATCAGTTCTCAGACCCTGCTATAGATTAATCCTGTAGGTTAAGAAGAGCCTAGCCGCGATTGCTAACGATTATCCCCGAGCGCCAGCATCCCTATGTCAACCCTTGTCATTGTCGAGTCTCCCACCAAGGCCAAGACGATTCGCAACTACCTACCGGCGGGGTACCAGGTTGAGGCGTCCATGGGCCACGTGCGCGATCTGCCACGGTCGGCCAGCGAGATTCCCGCCAACGTCAAGGGTGAAAAGTGGGCCCAGCTCGGCGTCAACCCAGACGACGACTTTGCCCCGCTCTACATCGTGCCCGGCGACAAAAAAAAGGTCGTCAAGACCCTCAAGGATGCCCTTAAAAACGCCGACGAACTGCTGCTAGCCACTGACGAAGACCGCGAAGGCGAAAGCATCAGCTGGCACCTGCTCCAGGTGCTCAACCCCAAGGTGCCGACCCGGCGCATGGTCTTCCACGAAATCACCCAGGAAGCGATCCAGGCATCCCTCAACAACTGCCGCGACATCGACAGCCAGCTCGTCCATGCCCAAGAGACCCGGCGCATTTTAGACCGCCTGGTGGGCTACACCCTGTCGCCGCTGCTGTGGAAGAAAATTGCGGGGGGCCTCTCAGCGGGCCGAGTACAGTCGGTGGCGGTGAAGGTGGTAGTCAAGCGCGAGCAAGAGCGCCGCGCTTTCCGCCGAGGCTCCTACTGGGATCTCAAGGCCAGCCTACTAAAAGACAAAAACGCCTTTGAGGCCAAGCTCTACTCCCTAGGCGGCACCCGCCTGGCCAACGGCAGCGACTTTGACGAAGCCACCGGTCGCGTGGCCGAGGGCCGCAATGTGGTGCTGCTCGACGAGGCCCAGGCCCAGGAGCTTCAGACTCGCCTGCAGGCCGGAGTCTGGACCGTCAGCAATCTAGAAGAGCGACCCAACAACCGCAAGCCCTCGCCCCCTTTTACCACCTCCACCCTCCAGCAGGAGGCCAACCGCAAGCTGAGGCTCTCGGCCCGCGACACCATGCGGGTGGCCCAAAACCTCTACGAGCAGGGCTACATCACCTACATGCGTACCGACTCGGTGCACCTGTCGGAGCAGGCGATTTCCGCCGCCCGCGCCTGCGTCACCACCAAGTACGGCACCGAATACCTCAGCCCCAAACCTCGCCAGTACGCCACCAAGTCCAAGGGTGCCCAAGAGGCCCACGAGGCCATTCGCCCCGCTGGCAGCACTTTTAGAACTCCCAAAGAAACCGGGCTGACCGGGCGCGAAGCCTCCCTTTACGACCTGATCTGGAAGCGCACCGTGGCTAGCCAGATGGCCGAGGCCCGACAGACCAACATCACCGCCTCCATCGAAGTCGAAGACGCCCTGTTCCGAGCCACCGGCAAGCGGATTGATTTTCCCGGCTTCTTTCGTGCCTACGTCGAAGGCTCGGACGACCCCGATGCGGCGATCGAAGACCAGGAGGTGCTGCTGCCCGCCCTGACTATGGGCGATCCGCTGAGCTGCACCGATCTAGACGCCATTGGCCACGAAACCCAGCCCCCCGCCCGCTACACCGAAGCCACCCTGGTCAAGACCCTCGAAAGCGAAGGCATTGGCCGCCCCAGCACCTACGCCACCGTGATCAGCACCATCATTGATCGCGGCTATGTCAACCTGGTCAACAACAGTCTGATCCCCACTTTTACGGCCTTTGCGGTCACCGAGCTGCTGGAGCAAAACTTCCCCGATCTAGTCGATCTGCACTTCACTGCCCGCATGGAGCAGACCCTCGACGACATCTCCACTGGCGAGGTCGAGTGGCTGCCTTACCTGAAGGCGTTTTACTCTGGGGAGCAGGGGCTAGAAACCATGGTCCATGAGCGAGAGACCCAGATCGACCCCACCGTTGCCCGTACGGTGCTGCTCGACGACCTAGAGGCCAAAATTCGCATCGGTCGCTACGGCCCCTACGTGGAAATTGGCACCGGAGAAGAGTCGGTTAAAGCCTCGATTCCCGCCGATGTGCCCCCCGCCGACCTCGATAGCGACCAAATTGATCGCATCATCAAGCAAAAGGTCGAAGGCCCCGATAAAGTTGGTCTGCACCCCGACACCGGGGAGCCGATCTTTATGCGCATTGGCCCCTATGGCCCCTACGTGCAGCTGGGCGAACCCACCGACGACAACCCCAACCCCAAGCGGGCTTCTCTGCCCAAGGGCACACAGCCTGAGGCGGTCACCCTAGAGATGGCCGTGGGGCTGCTGCGGCTGCCCCGTACCCTAGGTGCCCACCCGGAAACCGGCAAGTCCATCAAGGCTGGCCAGGGGCGGTTTGGCCCCTATATCGTCCACGATCAGGGCAAAGAAGGCCGCGACTATCGCTCGATCAAGGGCGATGACGATGTGCTGACGATTACCCTAGAGCGCGCCCTAGAAATGCTAGCCCAGCCCAAAGCTGGGCGCGGGCGCAAGAAAGTTGACCCGCTTAAGGAACTGGGCGCTCACCCCGACGACAACGAGCCGGTGGCTGTGTTTAACGGCCCCTACGGCCTCTACGTTAAACACGGCAAGGTGAATGCCTCAGTACCCGAGGGCGTTGAAGTCGATGCGGTGACTCTAGAGGAAGCCCTCAGCTGGATTAACGCTAAAGCGGGCATTAAAAAGACCAAGGGCGGCCGCAAAACCAAGTCAACCACCTCTCGCACGACAAAGACAGCGGCGGCTAGCAAAGCCAGCGGCACTAAAAAGACTACTAAAGCCACGGCAGCCAAATCATCTGCCAAGTCTGCCAGTGGGACAAAAAAGACCACCCGGTCGACGGCGGCCAAAACCACCAAGACCACAACTCGCAAATCGGCGTCTAAGAAGACCAGCGACCCCGCTGCCGATGCCGACGCCTAGAACGCCGGTAAAAACCCGGTTTCTGGGCAAAAAGGCTGGTCATGCCGTTAGATCAGCGACGAAGGAACCGGGTTTTTAGCCATACTGTACCGATGTGCTAGGCGCGGTAGCCATAAACAAATAACTGGGTTCCAAATGGAACCCAGTTATTTGAGGTAATTTGTTTTGCCGCAGCCAGATCTGGCTGTGGCTAATAAACAACCCCACGGTAGCGGCGCACGGTGGCACCATCTGCCAGTTTTTCTTCAGGCTCGTCTGAGGGCTTGGGTAGGGCGCTAGATTTGACCGCTGGCGGGGGCGGCATAAACGTTTCTTTAGCGGTCTTTCTGGCTAGGCCGTTGCCCAAAGCACGTAGCCCTGAGGTTACCCAATCGATATCGTTGAGGGGGTCGGGCTGATCGGCGGGGTCAGCTGCCGGTTTGGCACTTGCCAGTGCCAGCCCTTTACCCTTGGCGCTGTCTGACTGAGCGCTCTGACCTGAGGCATTCTGACCTAGGAAATTTGGTGCTTGGGTGGTGTTAAGCTGACGGCGAATGTTTAGCAATACCATGAGCAGAGCCTTCTCGTTGAGGAAGGGATAGTCAAGGCTGGTGAGAATGCGCTTCACGTTTTCGGTGGCGCTGCTCATCAGGGTGTCGCGGTCAAAGCCGTTGAGAAAGTCGGTTGCTCCCTGCTGTTTGGCCCATCGCCGCTCGGTGTCTGAGATGTGCAGCTGACGGCAGCGAGTCAAGAAGATCTGCATTTTCGGGAAGTTTTCTCGGCACCAGCGACAAAATTCGTAGGGGTTGAGGGCTGAGGCTTCGGCGTCTAGCACGATCACATCTGGGAGGGTTAGCCCGGCGGTAGCGATTTGGCGCAGGCAATCGGCCAGATCACCGTTGACTGGCTCTAGAATAACGGCCAGCTTTTGAGACTTCAGTAGGGCCTGCCACATTAGCCCCTGTAGACGGTTAGATTGAACAATAAAGGCAAGCTTCTGCGGTGCGTCCACGATGTCAACAATCCCCTAGATATGTATCCGAGCAAAGGTGTAATCCGAAAAAAAACGTATCTGAACAAAACCTGAGGCCGACCATCATGGCAAAGCTGCCTCTGGGCCGCGATACTTAACTAACATTAAAGCGCCAGCGCCTGATTTGCGGATGACCTGGGCAATTCTATCGATGCTATCGACCTAGGCTATTGAGCCGACTCATTGGGCTGCAAAAGGAACAGTTAGGTGTGTTGCGGCTGGACCTTGTGTCAACACCCTGAGAAAAACTACCCCAAAGATATTCCATCTAAATAAACATCTCCTTTGAAATCGCAACCTTGGCCCGTGGGGCCTGCTGCCGAAAACTCTGGATAAGTATGTAGCTGGAGCAATCTAGTAGGCGCGATTTAAGTAGCGCAATCAGGAATATGTCTATAAATGTAGTTGTGCTGTGTCTTCAAAAAAAGACAAGCGCGCTACATATTCAAAGAAACGCTCACGTTAGCTGCCCATAGCCATTAAATTTTAGCTGAGCCAGAGACGGGGTAGGCCATTGGGCTGAGCGGGTCAAGCATACTGCCGGTTGGCGGGCTGGGGTGGCTCGAGCGGGTGAGACTTGATCGCCGCCTCAGCCCCCGCACCAGGGTAATAGCTGACCACAAACGCTTCAAACTGGGCCACCAGGGCTGGATCGCGCCAGCCCTTTGCAACCTCATGGCGCATGATCTGTAGCGATTCTTCAATCGAGAAGGCTGACTTGTAGGGGCGCTCGTGGGTGAGGGCATCGAAAATATCGATCAGCTGAAAAACCTGGGCGAGGCGAGGGATCGCGGTGCCAACTAGCCCGTCGGGGTAGCCGCTGCCGTCCCAGCGCTCGTGGTGGTGGCGAATGATGGGCAGTACCCCCTGCATGGTGCGTAGGGGACGGCAGATGCCCTCGCCAATGGCGACGTGCTGCTCCATGATGGTGCGTTCTGCCACGGTGAAGGGGCCAGTCTTGAGCAACACTGCATCGGGAATGCCGACCTTGCCAATGTCATGCAGGTAGCCAGCCCAGGTGAGATCGCGAATATGGGTGGGGGACAACCCCAGGTATTCACCGAAGGCGCGCCCCAGGCTGACGAGGCGATCGCAGTGATCTCCGGTATTGGGATCGCGGCTTTCAATGGTGCGAGCGATGGAAAACAGCACCTTCTCGGCGTGGTCGAGATCTTCGTTGAGGCGCTTTTGATGAATCAGCGACTTGACTCGGGCCGAGAGTTCGAGTTGGTCAAAGGGCTTGGTTAAAAAGTCGTCGCCGCCAGCCTCAATGCCCCGCAGCCTGGCCTCGCGATCGCCCAGGGCCGTGATAAACACCACGGGGATCAGTCGGGTGTCATCGTTTTCTTTGAGCTGGCGACAGACCTCATAGCCGTCTAGACCGGGCAGCATCACATCCAGCAAGATCAGGTCGGGCTGGTTTTGAGATACGCGGCTGAGGGCGCTTTGCCCGCAGTGGGCTTGCTCTACTTGGTAGCCTTCTACCGACAGCAGCGCCACGGCGGTCATGCGGCTGGGGGCGTGGTCGTCGACCACTAGCACTTGGGGCGGTAGAGAATTTCGGTAAGACACAGCAACAACCTGAAAATGGCAATGACCGAGCAGTGGATCGAACCTCCATGGCCGTCTTGGCAACAAAGCCACTGCCTGGGGCTTACCGAACCAGAGTACCCGACCAGCGGAGATCTTCTGCACCTACGGAGACAACCTGCGGTGCTCTGGGGTCTGTAACCCATGATTGAGGAAAGTTGTGGGTTACACAAGCCCTGGCTGCCCAAGGCGGGCAGGCCGCTGACCTAGGTACCTTTAAACTGCCCAGCGTGAAGAACTCATGGGCGATCTCAAGTCCAGCTCAGGATCTATAACCTTTTTTTAGATAGAACTCTACCTATTGAGCTGGATGAGATTTAGACCCAGTCCAGCTTGGGATCCGTAGAGTTCCCCAAACAAAACTCTACCTCTGGGCCTGGATCGGGCCTAGAGCACTCGCCCCTAGCTGGCATCCATTGCCAGGGGTTACCAATTGCAATGGATGCGATAAGGGATTTTGACCCCCAGGTGTTTAATTTAAAGCGAGAATGGGATCATTAAGAAACATTTTGATTGCTAAACCCAAGGCTCCAGCGCAGTGGCTGGGGCTAGCAATACCGAGTTTTGTTAGGAGGTTCTCCATGGTTGTAGCGGCACCAGCGCAAAAACGCCTCACCATTCAGGTCGAAGGGGTAGCTGACGACACCACTACCATTCGCTCTCTAGACTGGGATCGCGATCGCTTCGACATTGAGTTTGGCCTGCAAAACGGCACCACCTACAACTCCTTCATCGTCCGGGGCGAAAAGGTGGCGCTGGTCGATACCTCCCACGCCAAGTTTTGCGAGCTATACCTGAAGACCCTGACCGGCGAGATCGACCCCAAAACCATTGACTACCTGGTAATTAGCCACACCGAGCCCGACCACAGCGGCTTGGTGCGCGACGTGCTTGAGCTGGCTCCTCAGGCGGTGGTGGTGGGGGCCAAGGTGGCGATCGCCTTTCTCGAAGATCTGGTGCATCGCCCCTTTGAGCGGCTGATCGTCAAAAACGGCGACACTCTGGATTTGGGCAACGGCCATGTGCTGGAGTTTGTCAGCGCGCCAAACTTGCACTGGCCCGACACCATGTTTACCTACGACCACAAAACCGGGGTGCTGTTTACCTGCGACGCCTTTGGCCTGCACTATTGCAGCGACGCCCTCTACGACGACGATCTGGAGGCGATTTCCCCCGATTTTCGGTTTTACTACGAGTGCCTGATGGCCCCCAACGCCCGCTCCGTGCTGGGGGCGATGAAGCGCATGGCCACCCTGCCGCCGGTGCAGATGGTCGCCACCGGCCACGGCCCCCTGCTGCGCTATAACGTGGGCGAGTTGACGGGCCGCTACCAGCGCTGGAGCCAGGAAAAAACCAAGGCCGAAGATCTGGTGGCGGTGTTCTACGTGTCGGACTACGGGTACAGCGATCGCCTCTCCCAGTCCATCGCCCGCGGCATCACCAAAACCGGCGTGGCGGTGGAGATGATGGACATGCGATCGGCCGACCCCCAGGAGGTAACGGAGCTGGTGGCCCGCGTCAAGGGCCTGGTGATCGGCATGCCCCCCGCCTCTGGCACTGGGGCGCAAGAAACCCAAACCACCCTGGGCACCATTCTGGCAGCGGTACACGGCAAGCAAACCATTGGCCTGTACGAGTCCTACGGCGGCAACGATGAGCCGATCGATCCCCTAGCCAACAAGTTCCAAGATCTGGGGCTAATTTCGGCCTTTGCGCCCCTGCGGATTAAAGACACCCCCACCGGGGGACTTTACCAGTCCTGCGAAGAGGCGGGCACTGACCTGGGCCAGGGCTTGGCCCAGGCGGGCAAGCTGAAAAAGCTCAAGTCCCTCGACGCCGACCTAGAAAAAGCCCTGGGCCGCATCAGCAGCGGGCTTTACATCATCACCGCAAAAAAAAGTGAGCTTTCCAGCGCCATGCTGGCCTCCTGGGTGGCCCAGGCCAGCTTCCAGCCCCTGGGCTTTACGGTGGCGGTGGCGAAAGATCGCGCCATTGAGTCGCTGATGCAGGTGGGCGACACCTTTGTGCTCAACATTCTCGAAGAGGGCAAACATCTGGACCTGATGAAGCACTTTCTCAAGCGGTTTGCCCCCGGTGCTGATCGCTTCGCCGGAGTGCGCACCCGCCCCGCCACCAATGGCTCGCCGCTGCTGGCCGATGCCCTGGCCTACGTGGAGTGCGAAGTCACCAGCCGCATGGAAGTCAGCGACCACTGGATCGTCTACTGCACGGTGCACGACGGCAAGGTGTCTGACCCCGAGGGCCAGACCGCCATTCACCACCGCAAGGTGGGCAC
>DAIPYU010000106.1:0-18094 GCA_036782635.1 Nodosilinea sp. CTOTU7353 | reverse complement strand
CAGGTCTTGGGCGACATCGAGAATGTGGGTTTTGGTGTCGGTGCTTTTCATGCTGGCATCCTATCTATAGGTAGGTAAGGGTGTCAAGAGGCTCAGGGTTTAAAGTTCTCCCGTCAAGGTGGCGCAGGTCGAAGGGTAGAGGCGCTGGGATAGGGCGCTGGGCCTGGAGCGTCTAGCCCCAAGCTCACAGCAGAAATTTTCAAAAGAGGAGTGTGAGCTAAGTTTCCCAGTCTGCGTTAGCAGACTTTTTGGACGATATGCCCTGTTTGACGATTCTCTGCTAAAGATATAAGTGCTCTGCTTTTACTGCGGCGAGCGTCTCCGCTAGGTTCCCCATGACAAGGGTTATAGCGATTCATCTCCTCTTAAGCAAACAGTGTCTAGTACTGGCTGGCGAAAACATGACAACCCTTGCTGAGGGTTTCAGGTACTTGGTGTCAGGTTTCAGGAGCAGTCGGTTGACTTATGTCGCAGAGTACTAGTTTGCTGCGTTTTTAGTATGGTTACAATTTATTTGTTGTGAAAGCTCGGTTTTGAATCAGTTTTAGATCACTGGCGTTGAATCAGCAACTGATCTTGGCGAATGGTGAATTTTCAAAGCAATTCTGGTTCGTAATCAAGCACTGCTTGACTAGCTCCAAGGGCAGGGTCAGCGAAGGCGTCGGGGCTAGGGTGGCATAGTCAAACTCCCAGCGACCTGAGGGGAAGACAGCATTGGGAAAGGCGGTGCAGGCGGCGATTGCCGCCCCGGTCAGGTGGTGCAAGACATCGATCAGCAGTTTGCCTGTCTCAGTGCAAGCCATCTCGCCGTTGTAGATAACAACCTCAGCAGCGGGAGCTAGCAGCGATCGCCACTGGCTCAGCGTTTGGGCATGGGCGGGGAGGTTATCGTAGCGCAGGGTGACCCGGCCCAGGCGCAATCCTGCGAGGCAGTTGGGGGTAACCAGGTGTAAACGTCGTATCTGAGGTAAGGTGACCAGCATCTGCGCGATTGCCGCCACCCCATCCTGGGCGGGGCTCAGCGGCAGCACTTCTGCTTGGATCGCAACATTCTGCGCTAAACATCGGTAGCCCTCCAGATCAACGCTAATTACAACTAAGTCCTCAAGGATGGAGAGGGATGCCTTAGGGGTAGGGGTCTGCGTAGATTGCATGGCCGGCTCCTGACGGTGGTCGGAGGTAATAGGGTTACCTCCTGGTCTTTAGATTGTGACCGACTGCTAGCGATCGCGAAAGATCAGGGTTGGATCAGCGCGGTAGATCAGATTTGGATCGGCAACTGATCTTGACAGCAATTGAGCCAAACGATCATGGTTTGGGGAGGTGATGTTGATACTTCAGGCTTACTTACAAGACTTCGCAGAATGCCATTGCAGAATGAAATAGCCCTGGATAACTACCATTACACCCACCTGAGATCTGAAGCAGGCAGATAAAATCTGACAAGACAATGGGGAGAAGCAATTGCTTCTCCCCATTGTCTTGTCGTGAAATAACACAGTTAAAATTTGAGCGTAGTCTTTGGCCTAAAATCCGGCATCCGAATCAGTCCAGGTTTCGCAGGGTTCTAGGCTACAGCCAACCATCACCACCTCGATCACAAAGTTGCCCTCGTAGGGAGCGATTATCATCGGTATGGCATCTTCTAAGGTGTCTGAAGCGACCAAGTCACCGGTTTGGGCGTCGTAGAGAAACAGGTCGATGTCGTAGCAGTTGTCATCACATATAGCTTCTACTGCCTCACCGTCATAGAGGTAGCCGTCGTACATAACATTTTCGCCGCTGCTGAGCCAGTCGACCCGCGATTGGGCTTGGGCAATGGCTGCGCTGCTAGCTACGGCGATCGCACCCAGCACCACCGTTGCCGCCATCTTCACCCCAAATCTAGCCATAGTTCACAACTCCGGGAAATAAAGCATCAGGCCAACAACCAGCCCGTAGCCAGCAATTGACCTTAACTTTAGATTGCCCTTGGCGGTAGCTAATGCAACATCAATCTCCGCCAACTCTACGGAGACTTTACCCAATGATTAAGGCAGCTGCACCAGCACCCAGTCGCGCACCTGGCCCAGACGCATGGCCTCGGCGGGTAGCGCGCCCAGATCAGGGGTGACCACCCAGGCGTAGCTGCCCGGCGCTAGGGTCTGCCAGCTATCGGTAGAGCTGCCCGGCTGGGGTGTATAGAAGGTGATCAGCACCATATCTTCGGCGGCGGGGCTGACGCTGTTGAAAATGCCGTGGATGGGGTGATTGTCCACAATCGCTTGCAGGGGCGGGGTGGTCAGCGACAGCTTGACATCGGGGTTGTAGTTGCCCCAGAGGCCCGTGGCGTAGAGCAGTGCGATCGCTCCCCAAGGCCCCAGCAGCCACCCGCCCTGCCACAGGACCGTATTGCTGGCGCTTTGCGATCGGGGGGCTCGCTGCCTGTAGGCGCCCCAAGGCACCAGCCAGCCCAACCCCGCCGCGATCGCCAGCAGGGCATAGCGCCCTAGCCCTTCTACCACAATTCCCTGAGACAAAATCCATTGGGGTCGCAGCAGCGCCACGGCCCCCGCCACCACCAGCACCGCCCCAATCCCGGCTAAAGCGTAGGTCAGGCCCGCCACCAGCCGACGGCGCTGGTGCGATCGATAGAGCTGCCCCAGGGTGGTTAGGGTCAACGCCGCCAGCAGCGCCACAAAGGGCAGCAGCTGTAGGGGGTAGTACCAGGTGCGGGTCTTAAATAGGGCCAGCAGGGTAAACAGCACCAGCGGATAGCCCAGCCACAGCCATTTGCGCGGATGGGGTGATCGCCAGCCCAGCCACACCCCCGGCACCGCCAAAAACGGCCAGGGAAAGGCATTGGCCGGAATATTCCAAAAATAGTAGAAGGGGCCAGCGTTGTGAAAGTCTTCCTGGGCCAGGTTGGCCAGCAGACCAAAGGTACGCTCTAGGGGCAGGGTGCCGTAGCGCTGCACGCTGAGAGCCAGCCAGGCGATCGCCGGCACCAGGCCCACCACCAGGCCCAGATAGATCCCTGGGTTGAGCAGGTGGCGGTGGCGGCGATGCTCTAGCACCAGGTAAGGCCCCAGGGCTACCACCACCGGAATCACCATAATGCTCTTGAGCATGAAGCCCAAACCCACGGTGCTGCCCGCCAAAAATCCCCAGGTCCGTCGCTGAGGTTGGGTTTCCGCTTGCAGCAGCGCCCAAATGCCCAGCAATTCCAGCGCCGTCAGAGGCACATCTTGAATGGCCAGCCGCGAAGCCTGCATCCAGATTGGGGTCGCCGCCAAAATTGCCGCCCCCCACAGGGCAATCTGCGGTGTTAGGCACTGCCGCCCGATCGCGTAGGTGAGCATGACTGCGCCCCAAGAGGCGATCGCCCCCGGCAACCGGGCGGCCCCCTCACTCACCCCAAACAGCTTGTAGGAGGAGGCAATCAGCCACTGAATACCCATCATGCGATCGTGCACGGGCTCACCCCACCACTGCTGGGTCACCCAGTCGCCAGTTTCCACAATCCAGCGGGCCTGCTGGGCATACCAGCCCTCGTCGTGGGGCATCAGGCTTTGCAGCGGGCTGCGCAACAGCAGCACAATGCCCACCCACAGGCTCAGGGCCACGTAGGGCGCTAGGGAGGACGAATGCAGCGACTCGATTTTGAACCGCTGGGCAACGGGCAGTGACATAGACAACTCAGTTCGCGGCGGGCCAGCCTAGAAGCCGCCCAATTTCACCCATTACTATAGACAGAATTGAGACTCGCTTTGGGTGCCGCAGTCTGAGAAGGAGGATTAATATCGGCACTTGCCACCCGATCTCAGCTCTCTGGTAGCTCTCTGCACAGCCGCTCTAGCCCTTACTCTAAAAATCTAGCTCGGAACCACACAACCAAGAGCACCCACCGGAGTGAACTACCCAAAAAATAAAAGTGTCTGACCCCTGAAAGCCCCCGGAGTCAGACACATTTACCTGTAAAAACGCCATTCAAACAGGCCAGCTCTAAGGATCAAATGCCCCCAAGTGAGCCGTCAGAGCCAAGCCTATACGCGTTCTTCAGAATTAAATCCATTGTCGTCGGGTTGCGGGCCAGCGACGTCCAGAGAATTACTGAACCCAATGCAGATTGAACCCTGGGTAGGTCGCCTGGTTCGGTAGCAATACTCAGGTAATGGGCGGCAACTCCGGTTCGCAGCCCTGGTTGGCAAAATAGGGCAGCAGCGCCCGGCGTGCAGGCCAGTGATAGACCACGTAGCGCAGCAGCCAGGGGGTCGACACCAGCAGGCAGATCACGCCCAGCCACCAGCTAGAGCGAAACTCTGACAGGGTGTCGATGGGGTTAGCCGCGGGCTGGGTAGCTAGAGCGTCTACCCCCCAGGCGATCGCATTATTTAGCGCGTGGGCCACGATCGGCACCAGCAGCGATCGCGTACTCAAGTACAGCAGCGACATCACCACCCCAAACATAAACAGCCCCACCAAGTTAGAGTGCAGCACCCCAAACAGCATCGACGTCAGCACAATCGCCGGGCGAATGCCCCACTTCACCCCCCAGCGGTGCAGCAGCACCCCACGAAAAATGAACTCCTCGGCGATCGGGGCCACCACCAGCACCGAAAACAACATCAGGGCATTGTATAAACCCGAATCGGTTGCCTGCTCCGCAGACAGCAGCAGCGACTGTTGCAGAGCCGACTCTACCCAGCCTGGTGCCACCAGCGACAACCCCAGGTACGACACCTGAAACGCCCCCAGAGAAAACAAAAACATACCGCCCACCAGCCACAGCAGCTGCACCCAGGCCAGACGCATGGGCCAGGGGCCAAAGAGTGTAGCGAGCCGCAGCGGCACCCGCCTCGCGGCCAATAAAATCGACCCGCACAGCCCGACAAATATCAAACTGTAGAGAATTGGGGCCACCAGTGGGTCATCTCCCTGGAGGGGCAGCAGCTCTAGCGCACCCAACGTGCCAAATATCAGAGCTAAGCCAAGGGAGATGACAAAGAAACTCACCACTACCAGCCGCGCCTTGAGGGCCAGAAACGGATTTTCACACAGTGTCATAGACTAAGACCTGAGCTGGACGCCGCCGGAAAGACCTATGGTTGCAAGACCGATGGGCAAAAGCACGATGGCAGGAACCGGGGCGCAGGAACAGGGGGCACTAGTTTGCCGCGCTAGACTGGTCGTTTTTCCTGATTCAACCATGAATTATCCAGAGAGCGCTATAACAGAGGCACATTCTCCCGGTTAGCTCCCCAGCGCGTCCGGCTCAAACTCCAGCTCTGCCCAGCGCAAAAGCTACCATTTCAATTTTAGGGTGCATTTTTAGCGACTGTTCTGCGCCTCCGGGCCAGCGCTTATAGTTTTTGGGGGCGGTCAACTTTGCTCCAGGTTTCCATGACCAACGCTTCGCCAGATCTAGGCGTAATTTTAGTGGCCCCGGTGGCCGACAGCTCCCTAGGGCCTGTGGCAGAATTGCTAGATCTGCTGCGGGCAGCAGGCCATGGGGTGTGTCAGGCCAGCGGTGAAGACGACATCATTGCGGCGGCAGAGGCCGACTCTCCCAACTTAATTCTGCTGGTGATTGATCAATTTGATCCGGCGGCCATGCGGCTGTGTCACCGGCTCAAAAAACGCCCCGGCACCCGCCATATAGCCGTGGTGGTGGTGGGCCAAGACCAGGCCCTAGCCCGACGGCTGCGGGCCTTTGAGTTTGGCGTGGTCGACTACATCGACCAGGGGCTTTGGGCCGAAGAAGCCGCCGCCCGCATCCGGGCCCAGGTTGCCACCCACCGCCTCCAGAGTCGGCTGCGCCAGCAGGCCCAGCGGGCCGTATCGGCGGGCAGCGCCACCAATCTGCTGGCTGACCTGCAAAAGGCGCTGCGGCGGCAGGCCCAGCTGCTGCAAGCCCAAAACCAGCAGCTGCAGCAAGAAATGCAGGAGCGCGAACAGGCTCAGCAGGCCCTGCGCCTAGAGCAGCAAAAGTCAGAACAACTGCTGCTCAATATTTTGCCCCGGGCGGTGGTCGATCAGCTCAAGCAGCTAGAGGGTTCTCTGGCAGAGCGCTTTGACAACGTCACCATTTTGTTTGCCGATATTGTCAACTTCACCCCCCTGGCAGCTCAGATCAGCCCCCTAGAGCTGGTCAACTGGCTCAACCAGATCTTCTCGACCTTTGATCGCCTGGCCGAGCAGTATCAGCTCGAAAAGATCAAGACCATCGGCGACGCCTACATGGTGGTGGGGGGGCTACCCCTACCCCGCGAAGACCACGTCGAAGCCGTGATGGAAATGGCCCTGGCCATGCAGGAAGCCGCTACCCGCATTGCTCGCAAGGACGGCCAGGAGTTTCAGCTGCGCATTGGCATCAACACGGGCCAGGTGGTGGCCGGGGTGATTGGCATTAAAAAATTTAGCTACGACCTCTGGGGCGACGCGGTCAACATTGCCAGCCGCATGGAGTCCCAGGGCTCACCGGGCAAAATTCAAATCACTGAGGCTACCTATGAGCGCCTCAAGCACCGCTACGCCTTTGAAGATGTGGGCCAGGTCATGGTCAAGGGCCATGGCTATTTGACCACCTACCAATACGTCGGCCCTGGGCAAAAAGCTTGATAGACTGGGGAGGCCAAAAAATTGGATGCCTAAGTCTAGTAGTCGGCAAAACCAAAGGTGATCGGTTAGTGGGGTACAAGGTGTAAGGTATACGGTTCACGGCAGTCCTTGAACCGTACACCTTACACCCTGTACCTTTAGGCCTTTAGAGCCTGTCACAATTGGGTTGGCCAAGTACTAGGTATTCGATAGGTATTGCCAGGCTATCCTTGGCACGACGGTTAAACAATGGCCCCAGGGGCCAACCCACGGTTAACGCATAAATCTATGGCGACATTTTTGCTGGAAGTTGGCACTGAAGAGCTGCCCGCCAGTTTTGTAAGCGATGCCCTCCACCAGTGGCAGAATCGCATTCCTGCCGAGCTGGCCGAGCTAGCCCTGGCCCCCGAGGCGGTGCGCTTCTACGGCACCCCCCGCCGTCTGGCGGTGATCTTTGACGGGTTGCCCAGCCGCCAGCCCGATCGCACCGAAGAGGTCAAAGGCCCCCCGGCCCAGGCGGCTTTTAGGGACGGTCAACCCACCAAAGCGGCCGAGGGGTTTGCCAGGTCTCGGGGGGTAGATGTGGCTGCCCTAGAGGTGCGCGACACCGACAAAGGAGCCTTTGTCTTCGTTAACCAGGAAATTCCGGGGCGACCCGCCGCTGAGATCTTGGCCGAGCTGATTCCCCAGTGGATTTTGGGCCTGGAGGGGAAGCGGTTTATGCGCTGGGGCGACGGCGACCTGCGCTTTCCGCGCCCCATTCGCTGGCTGGTGGCATTGATGGATGGCGAGGTGCTGCCTGTGACCCTAGAGAATGGGTCGACGCGGTGTGTGAGCGATCGCATTTCCCACGGCCACCGGGTATTGCACCCCGCCCCCGTCTCGCTGCACCGTGCCCAAGACTACGTAGCAGCCCTGCGCAACGCCTACGTCGAAATTGACCCTGCCGCCCGCCGCCAGCTGATTCAGCAGCAGGTGGAAGAGACCGCCCAGCAGCTGGGGGGCGTGCCGATGATTTCCCCCGCCCTCCTAGATGAGGTCACCAACCTGGTGGAGTGGCCCACCGCCGTGGTCGGCAAGTTTGACCCCGAGTTTCTCGAACTGCCGCCGGAGGTGGCCATCATTGAGATGGAGAGCCACCAGCGCTACTTCCCGCTGCGCCAGAGCGCCGACGGGCTGGCGCTGATGCCGGTGTTTATCACCATTGCCAACGGCGACCCCGGCAAAGACGCCATTATTGCCGAGGGCAACGCCCGGGTGATTCGCGCCCGCCTTTCCGACGGCAAGTTTTTCTTCGATGCCGATCGCGCTCAGCCCCTCGACGCCTTTGTGGCCAAGCTGGAAACCGTCACTTTTGAGGAACGGCTGGGGTCGATGGCGGCCAAGGTCAAGCGCATTGGCACCGTGGCCGACCACCTCTGCGACCAGCTCAACCTGGGGGCACAGCCCCGCCAGCACATTCGCCGCGCCGCCTACCTGTGCAAGGCCGATCTGGTCACCCAAATGGTGGGCGAATTCCCCGAGCTGCAGGGGGTGATGGGGCAAAAATACGCCCTCCACAGCGGTGAACCGGAGGCCGTCGCCACCGCCATTGCCGAGCACTACCTGCCCAAGGGCGCTCAGGATAGCCTGCCTGAAACCCTAGTGGGTCAGGTGGTGGGCATCGCCGATCGCCTCGATACCCTGGTGGGTATTTTTAGCACCGGGCAGCTGCCCACCGGGTCTTCTGACCCCTTTGCCCTCAGGCGAGCCGCCAACGCGGTGCTGAATATTATCTGGGCGGCAGCGCTGCCCCTCAACCTGGGTCGGCTGCTCGACACCGTGGTGCAAGACTTTGCCCAGGATGCTGCCCTGGCGGTCAACGCCCCCGAGGCGCTGCAAACCCAGCTGCACGATTTCTTTTTGCAGCGGGTGCAGACGCTGTTGCAAGATGAGCTGGGAATTGACTACGACCTGGTGAATGCGGTGATTAGCGCCCGAGCGCTGAGCGATCCGCTGGACGTGAAGGACCGCGCCCTGTTTTTGCAGGAGATGCGCCGCAGCGGCCGCATGGATAAGGTGTACGAGACCGTCAACCGGGCCACCCGCCTGGCGGCCCAGGGCACCCTCGACACCCAGGTGCTCGACCCCGAGGGGGTGATTGCCGCCGCCGCCCTAGAGGCCAAGGCAGAAACCGAGTTTCTCGCGGCGCTCAAGACCCTGGTGCCCCAGACCCAGGCGGCCCAGGCCAGCCGCAACTACGACCAGCTGGTGGCGGGCCTAGAGCAGGTGGCCCCGGTGGTCAGCGGCTTCTTTGACGGCCCCGACAGCGTGCTGGTGATGGCCGACGCCCCGGCGGTGCGGCAAAACCGCCTCAACCTGCTGGGGCTGCTGCGCAACCACGCCCTAGTGCTGGGCGACTTTGGGGCGATCATTAAGGGATAGGGTGCGATGAAAAATGCCCACGTAATCGGTCTCGGCAAGTCTGGGGTGGCGGCGGCGCGGCTGCTGCGCCACCACGGCTGGACGGTGGTGCTGAGTGATCGCGGCTCTAGCCCAGCCCTGGTTGACCAACAAAATGCTCTCTGCCAGGAGGGCATCACCGTCTTGCTCGACTACAGCTTTGTGCCCGACAGCCGCACCAACCTGCTAGTGGTCAGCCCCGGCGTGCCGTGGGATAGCCCGCCCCTGGCCACCGCCCGGGACAACGGCCTGGAGGTGATTGGCGAAATGGAGCTGGCCTGGCGGTTTCTGCAAGATCGCCCCTGGGTGGGCATCACCGGCACCAACGGCAAAACTACTACCACTGCCCTCACCGCCGCCATCTTTCAGGCGGCGGGGCTAAACGCTCCGGCCTGCGGCAACATTGGCTACGCCGCCTGCGAGCTGGCCCTAGCATCCACCGTGCCCGACTGGGTGATCGCCGAGCTGAGCAGCTACCAGATTGAGGCCGCCGCCACCCTGGCCCCCAAAATTGGCCTGTGGACTACCCTCACCCCCGACCATCTCCAGCGCCACGGCACCGTCAAGCACTACGCCCAGATCAAGGCCACGCTGATGCACCGCTCGGAGCTGGCAGTGTTTAACGGCGACGACCCCTACCTACGCCAGCACCTGCCCGCGCTATTCCCCGACGGGTACTGGACCAGCGCGGCGGGCAAGGGGGCGATCGCTCCCCTGCGGCCCTGCGCCTACATTGAGGCGGGCTGGGTCAAATTTGAGGGCATCCCCATCGTGCGGGCCGACGCCCTGCGGATGGTGGGCGACCACAACCAGCAAAACCTGCTGCTGGCGGTGACGGCGGCCTGCCTGGCCGAGCTGGATACGGAGGCGATCGCCGCCGGGGTCACGTCTTTCGCCGGCGTGCCCCACCGCCTAGAGCACATCTGCACCTGGCAGGGCATCGACTTTATCAACGACTCTAAGGCCACCAACTACGATGCCGCCGAGGTGGGGCTGCGATCGGTCGCCGCCCCAGCGGTGCTGATTGCTGGCGGCGAAGCCAAGGAAGGGGATGACACCGCCTGGGTGCAGCACATTCAAGCGCGGGCCGCCACGGTGCTGCTAATTGGCGATGCGGCCCCCCAGTTTGCCCAGCGCCTCGACACCGCCGGCTACACCGCCTACGAAATCGTCGAAACCATGGATCGAGCGGTGGCGCGAGGGGCTGAGGTTGCCCCCGCCCTAGGGGCTTCGGTGGTGCTGCTCTCCCCCGCCTGCGCCAGCTTTGACCAGTACCACAACTTTGAGCAGCGGGGCGACCACTTCCGCCAGCTCTGTCAAGAACGGTTTCTTTAGCGGTAAGAATTTTACCGATCTCAGCGCCAGCGCCAGAACCAGAGGATTTCTGGCCCTGGCGCTGAGATGTCTAGAACGCCGGTACAGTATTCGCTGCCCCTCGTTCCAGTGCTTGGAATGCTTGGCGGCGGCTCTGCCTCCTCAAATGAGCGGCAGAGCCGCAAAACCGGGATGCCCAAGCGGAGATAGGGCACCAGGGTGAGTGCTGTTATTTATACTAAATCCGCCTTGGCTAGCCCCGGTTGAGCTGGGCAAACACCGTTTGCCCCTACGCAATCCGCCTGTTTGGAATCGGGGTTATACGATTCGGATTTGGTATTAGATACTGTACCGATGCTCTAGCCGATATCAATACTCCCAAAAAATGCGCTGTAGCTCCGCTGTGTCAGCAGTTTGGGTCAGCGCCACAGCCGCTAAAATCCGGGCTTTTTGGGGGTTGAGGTCGTTGGCCACCACCCAGTCGTACTCGTCGTCGGGCTGCTCGGCGTTGCGAAAAATAAAGCCGCCCCCGGTGATGCGCCCCGAGCGGATGATTTGAATGCCTTCCCCCCGCAGCTCGCGCAAGGCTGGCACTACTTGGGCCGCCACCGATCCATTGCCGGTACCGGCGTGGATGATCGCCTCGACCCCAGAGTCGGCAAAAGCTCTGTAGGCGGAGTCAGAGACGTTGCCGTAGCCGTAGGCAATTTCCACCGGGGCCAGCTCGTCATAGGTCGGCCAACCGTTCCTAACATATGAAACCCTCAGCAAAGATTGTCATAGTTTGCCGACCAGCACTAGGTCAACCACTGCTTGACGCGGGCCAGGCTCTTCCAGTCGGGCTTGCGGGCGAGGCCGTCGTCGATGCTCTGCATGACTTCGGCGCGCAGGTCATCGGCAACGGTCATCACCTGCTCGGCAATTTCCACCTGTTCGCGGACGCCGGGCTTGCCCGCGTCGAGCATAGCCACCGCCAGGTTTACCCGGCTTTGGGGGTCTTGGGGGTTGAGCTTGACAGATTTTTGGGCGGCTTTGAGGCCGGCATTGGGCTTGTCGGTGAGCAGGTAAAGCCAGGCCAGGCAGGCCCAGGCGGCGCTGCTCTTGGGGGCGCGATCGCACAGATCCTTAAACACTGGAATCAGCACAGCGGGATCTTCGCCGGCCTTGTAGCGCTCGATGCCCTCATCAAATAGAGTTTCTACGGTTTGAGTCATGGTCGGTCAATGTCTGGGCCAACATCTAGCTAACCACGAATGGTCGCTAGGGAGGAAATGAATGGGGGGGAGAGGGTACACGGTGTGCGGTGTACGGTTCACGGCCCGCCGTAGACCGTGCACCGCAAACCGTGCACCGCAAACCGCACCTACGCTCCGAAGGACTTGCCGCAGCCGCAGGTTTGCACGGCGTTGGGGTTGGTGAACTGAAAGCCGCCGCCGATCAGCGCGTCGCTGTAGTCGAGCATGAGGCCGTAGAGGTAGAGCAAACTCTTTTTGTCGCAGATGACGCGGAAGCCGTCGTAGTCGTAGACCTCATCGTGCTCGTTGATATTGGTGGGGTCTTCAAAATCCATCGTGTAGGACATGCCAGAACAGCCGCCCTGGCGAACCCCCACCCGCAGACAGAGGCCTTTGCCCCCCTGGGACTGCTGAAGCGCCTTAACGTGCCGGAGAGCAGTTTCAGACATCAAAATTCCTTGGGTTTGTTCGGTGGCTTGAGCCATTTGCAACCTTCCGATGTAAGTACAGATAGCTCCATCATAGACAGAGTCGCCTCAGTCGAAACCAGGGCTGCCTAAATTGTTTTGAAATCTAATGTTTTGAAATCTAATGTTTTGAAATCTAACACCTTTGCACTGCCACCTGAGCCCTTGCCCCCGTGAGTTTCTATAGTTTATGGCCGCAGCAAAGGCAGGTTATAGCCTCCATCGGCTCTGCAACCAAAGCTAGACCACGGAGCAAGCCCCCATCATCGCGGGCACAACTCGCGCCATGGTGGGCAGTTGGCGATTAAACTTGGCTATGCTGACCACAGCTGTTCTCAGCGGACCTCGCCGTCCCAGAGTTCTGCTTTTTGTTCCTCACATCGTTGCTCTTAGCCCATGACCCGATTGAACCGCATTACCCTAGATCGCCTGAAGCGGCTGCCCCGTGTAGCCAGCGTGTGGGAGGGTGATCGTCGCTCAGTGGGCGGGCTGATGGACGACGACAGCGGTCTGCGACAGCGTCACACCGAAACCAGCGACTGCATTCTCTGGGTCGACAGCAGCCACGGGGCAGTGCGGGGACTGACCATTGTGCCCACCACCAGCGGCTACGAGCCGGTGGTCCGCACGCTGCTCCAGGCGATCGAATCTCCCCAGGGCAATCTGACTCCGGCCCGGCCCCAAAAGATTGTGGTGAGCGATCGCGAAATTCAGTTTTACCTGCGCGGTGCGCTCCAGGGGCTAGACATTGCCATCGACTACGCCCCCGAGCTACCCCTAATTGACGAGCTGTTTAACGCCCTGCTGCAGTCGGCGGAGATAACCGAGGCCGAGCTGCCCCCCCGTTACGCCGAGGCCATGGTCAATAAGGCCATGGAGATCTGGGAGCTAGCCCCTTGGAACAGCCTCAACGAGCAGCAGGTGTTGGCCGTTGAGATCAACGCCTGGGAGATAGAAACCCTCTACGTGTCAATGCTGGGCATGGGTGGGGTCGAGTACGGCCTGCTGATGTACCGATCGCTCGATTCGCTCAAGCAGTTTCGCCAGCGGGTGCTGCTGGGGCAGCAGTCGCCCAAGCAAATGCAGGAGGCCTTCTTAGAACAGGACTGCCTGTTCCTCAACTTTGAACTGTTTGATGACGAACCCTTCCCTGCGGCCCCTCAGTCTCTCAGCTGGCTGGCCACGGCCCCCGAGGCCGTGCAGCCCGACTTTGGCAGCATTCACCCCCTAGAGGGCATGCGCAGCCAGCTGGCCGACGAAGAAGGGGCAACTTTTCTGGTGGCGATGGAGGCGATTCAGCGCTTTGTCACCCGCTACCGTGCTCAGCTCGAAAAGCCCTCCCTCAAAGCCATCCAGGGCAGCTACAAAATTCCAAACCCAGAGAAAAATGGCGGCTCGTCAGCCCTAAAGATCACCGTCAAAACCCTGCCTGAGGTCACCGCCGAGCTGGCCGAGCAAACCGACGAGGCCATGGGCGATAGCCCCGCCAGCCTACCCGGCTTTCCGGTGCTGCGCGACGATTACGTGCCGGAGGGGGCGATCATCATTCTCACCCAGTATCGGCGGCTGGTGCTGGCCACCGCCGGCCTCGACCCGCTGGTCACCTTTCAGCCCCAGGGAACTGTCTTTCAAAAGCATGCATCGCCAGCGGATGTGTTGAAACCTCATGCCTTTCAAGCCAACGGAGCCGAGCTGCCCGACCTACCGGTGGTGTTGATTCAGACCTCGCGCCCCAAGGCCAAAGTGCTAATTCAGCAGCTGCAAGCCGCCCAGGGAGTGCAGGCGGTGTGCTTTAATCCCGGCAGCGACCCCTTTAGCGGCGATGGCTTTGAGCTAGGGCTGCTGCAAACCGGCGATGGCGAACTGCACCTGTTTGCCGAGTACGAAACCACCGGCAGTGCCGATCGCAAAATATTGGAGCGCTGGCACCATTGGCAGAGCGAGTGCAACGGAGCCTGTGCCGTGGTGATCGCCAGCGGCATTACCGGCAGCAGTAAGGGCAAACCCGCCACGAAAGATATTTTGGGCATCTTTGAGGCCCGGTGTAAGACGCCGAAAGACCTACACCTGCCGCCGCTGATGTTGCAGTATGCGGCGGAGTGGGAGATGGATTAACAGACATGATTGCTGACGCCTCTCTCGGCTGCACCAGCGCGTTTATCACCCTGTCTAGCACCGAATTTGAGCCGCTGGTAGAGTTTTACGGGGCTCTGCTGGGGCAGGGGGCCAAACCCTACCAGGCTGATCGCTATGCCGAATTTTGTCTGCCGGGGCTGAGGCTGGCGATTTTTAGGCCCAGGTCTGACCAGGCGGGTCAGTTTAGCGCGCCTGACAGCGGGGCGATGAGTCTGTGTTTAGAGGTGGTAGATTTGACGGCGGCGATCGCCCTGCTCACCCACCTGGGCTACCCGCCCCCAGAACCAATCATGACGGCCTCCCATGGGCACGAAGTCTACGCCTATGACCCCGACGGCAACCGCCTGATTTTGCACCAGAGCCTGGCCTAGGGTTAGCGCCTAGAACGCCGGTACAGAAACCCGGTTTCTGGGCCAGAAGGCCGGTCATGTCGTGAGAGCAGCGACGAAGAAACCGGATTTTTAGCCATACTGTACTGATGCTCTAGCCCACACTAATATCTCCAGACTAGATCTCTGGCCTAGTACCCTACGCCATCAGTCAGCCAACTATTCCCAACCCCTGAAACCCAACCCCTGACCCCTGAAACCCAATACCTGAGACCCAAAGCCCTCACTCACAGTTGTCATATTTCTGCCGACCAGGACTAAATCTCTAGCCTAAGATTTCTCAGAATCGTGGCAGTATTGAGAGGGATCGGCCCCTAGGGGCTGCCCTTGCAGCGTATGCCGGTAGCTGGGCTAACCCATGAGACCTGAAGATCCAAACTTTCCCCAAGAAATTCCGCCAGTGCCGCCGCCCCGTGACTTTGGCCAGAGCGGCTCTGGCCAGAGCGAGCCAGAATCGGGGGAAATCAAGCCCGGTTTAGACCTCAGCTCTGGAGAGCCTTTGCCTCAAGCGGCTGAACCCCAAGATTCTGTGTCTCAAGCGGGTGAATCCCGAGATGCTGAACCCCGAGACTCTGTGGCCGGAGATGCTGGGCCTGGGGATGGCGATCGCGCTTCCACCCCCAACCCCCAACCCTGGACTGCCCGAGACCGGCAAAACTCCGCAGATCGCTCATCAACCTCCCCCGCCCAAGCCAAACCCGTTTCCCCCTCTAGACGACAACCCCCCCGGCCCGCCCGCAGCCCGCGCTCGATATCTCCGGCTGAAGACGTCTGGACCGATACCGACATTCCTTACCAACCGAAGAAGTTAGGCGCGGTAGACCAACTGCTGCTGCTGCTGGCGGAGGTGGCGATCGGGTGGAAGAAAGTACTGCGCTGGGTGCGATCGCAGCTGCCCCCCGACCTCCAGCGCCAGCTGTCTGATGGGCTGCTCACGGCGATCACCCTGGGGCTGCTCATGCTGCTGCTGGCCCTGTGGAACCCCCTGGGGGCAGGCGGCGGCGAACGGGCGGACTCGGAACCGCTGCCCCGCATCACGACGGCTGAACCTACCCCAACTGATCTGTTCGTCGAGCCGATAGCAGAACCTTCCAGCGAGGCGATCGCGCCGGAGGCACCCGCAGCGGCCCCTGAACCCACCCCCGAACAAAGTCTGATCGCCGATATTCAAAACCGGGTTAGCCGCATTAGCCGATCCTACGGGGCTGGGCTAGTGCAGTCGGTGGAGGTAAACCTGCCAGAAAACACCCTGGGGATCAACGTGGCCGAAGTCTGGTATGGCCTGCTCACCAACCAGCAAAACGAGGTGGCCCAAGACATATACGCCCAGGCCCAGGGGCTGAACTTTGGCAATCTGCAACTGCGCGATCCCGAAGGGGTAGTGGTGGCCCGCAACCCGGTGGTGGGGCCAAATATGATTGTCCTGCGGCGGCTGCGCTGACCCCAGTACAGCCTGGCCTGAATCGGTCAACCATTCCCGACACCTGATACCCAGCACCTGAAACCCGCAGCAAAGTGGCTATCGACGGTTGTACAGCCATCGATAGCCCCCCTCAACCCCGATCCCAAAGAGCTAGACTGACAGCACTAGATCTGGAGAATGAGATGGCCTGGCAACGCATCGGCATCGGGCTAAAACCCATAGGGTTGGCTCTAATGCTGGGGGGGGCGACCCTACTGGCCGGGCTACCGGCCCAGGCGGCAGAGGAGATTTTTCTGCGCTACGGCCCCCTAGAGCGCTCCATCCGCACCAGTTCCCTAGAGGCGCTGGCTGCTGAGGGCACCGTCAGCGAAGACCTGGCTTTTTACTTCAACCTGGCTAAGCTGAGCGACATTCAAATAGCCGAGCTGCGCCAGAATCTAGCTCGCCCGCTGCCCATCGATGGGGTGCTGCTATCTCGCTTTTTGTACACCAACCTAGGTGAAGATCTACTCAATCAGGTGGGATCGATTCTGCAAACCCGCAGTGGTGCCAATGGCAAGCTGGCCCTGCGGGCGGCGCTGATTCAGGCGGCCATCTCTCCCCAGGGGCTATCGACCCTGAGCATGATGCAGGCCCTGCCCACCGACATTCAGATCAACGTTGGCGATGCTCTGGCCCTGGCCAAGGCCGTTGAACGCATTGTTAACGCCACCAATAACTCTGTGGCCTGGCTCGCCGCCCTGACGGCTCAACAGGCGGCCGAGACAGCTCCGTTAGACTACGCCAGCCTCACCGATCTAATCGCCCCAGGCTCCGCCCGCGTGCAAATTCAGCGGTTTGACTTGACCGATACTGAGCGCGATGGTCAAGGGTCTGCCCGAGGGGGCCACCGTCAGCTCTACATCGACGTGGTGCGCCCCACCGTCTGGCGAGGTCAAGCTCCGGTCATGGTGTTTTCCCACGGGCTATCGTCTAGCCCCGAGGCAAGGCACCGCTGGGCCAGCCACCTGGCTTCCCACGGCATCGTGGTGGTGCTGCCCCAACACCCCGGCAGCGACGCTCAGCAGGTGGCCAACTTTCGGGCCGGGCTGAGCCAGCAGGTATTTGAGCTACAAGAGTTTATTGACCGCCCCCTTGATATTACCTTTGTGATCAACGAGCTAGAGCGGCTCAACCCCACCGAGTTTGACGGTCGCCTCAACCTGGCCCAGGTCGGGGTGGGTGGCCACTCGCTGGGGGGCTATACGGCCCTGGCCGTGGCTGGAGCAGAGCTTAATTTTCCCCACCTAGAGCAGGCCTGTGATGTGCGCCGCGATTCGGCTCAAAATCGCCGCTTCATTCATCTCAACATGTCTCTGCTGCTGCAGTGCCAGGCCCTAGATCTGCCCCGGCAATCCTACAGCTTCCGTGACCCGCGGGTTAATTCAGTGCTGCTGGTTAACCCGGTCAACAGCAGCATTTTTGGCCCCGAGGGGCTGGCGGCGGTCACGGTGCCCGTGATGATCATAGCGGGTAGTCATGACCCCGCGACCCCAGCGGTCTTCGAGCAGTTTCGTACCTTTCCGTGGTACACCACCAAAAACCGCTCCCTGGCGCTGATTGAGGGGCAGGCCCACGTCGACCTCTCGGCTCTGGATGCTGGGCTATCGCATCTGCTGACCACTGTGCCGGGGCTAGCCCTGGCAGAGCCAGAGGTGATTGAGCGCTATATGAACGCCATCGGCCTCGCCTTTGTAGGCCGCTACGTCGCCCGCCGCCCCGACTATGATTTGTACCTACGATCAGGCTATGCCACCTACCTCAGTCAGAGCGAAGTATTTCGCGCCTTTATGGTGAATACAGGGGCGGGCACCAACCAAGAGCTGACAAACCCCGTGGACAGTCAGCCAGATTTCTTAGAGTTGCCCTAGAACGTCGGTTTCAGTATTCGCTGCCCCTTGTTCCAGTGTTTGGAATACTCGTCGGAGGCTCTGCCTCCTCATCGGAGCGGCAGAGCCTCAAGATCAGGGTGCCCTAGCTCCGCTTGGGCACCAGGGTGAGTGCTGTTATTTAGATACTACCAATGCCCTAGTTTGATTGGTGAGGTCATTGGTCGCGCACACTGTTCAA
>DAIPYU010000105.1:0-18191 GCA_036782635.1 Nodosilinea sp. CTOTU7353 | reverse complement strand
AGATAAAGGTCTTAGTGTTAGCATTTCTAAAGCTAAACTGGTTGCTCATGAAGAAGGTTGAGGATACATCACAAGGAAACATTCCTAAATCACTAATTTCTCCGTTCTTTAGCTTGAAAAGTTTTGCTTTAGTCCTCCAGAATAATAGTGATCCGAACGGATATCTCTTATAAATGCTATCCATCAAATAAGCTACTTTATCCATTTCCCAGACAAAGCCGCGCTGAAATGCAGGTATCCTGATGCTGCCGCTGTTCACAGCATCGAGCAGCTGTCTAATTGAATAAGGTTGATATTCCATAATGGGAATCCAAATATATTTTTTGTTGCAGTTAACGAGCGAAGGCGCTTTGAGTACAGTTTTTAAGTATCTCTAAATTCGATCTTTAATATGTAGATTCACTATTAAAATTTCAGGTACTTATCAGCTGCTTTTGTCATCTTTTATTTTTCAGCACACTGCCTAAATATAATTGCACAAATTCTTCGGCTGCCTGAAAATTAAGACTTTTCAAAGCTTCTACGATTTCTACCACTGTCTCCGCAGTCGGGTCACGCTTGTCGTGGTACCAGCGGAAGACACTGCCTCGTTCTACACCCATGGTTACGGCAAGTTGGTTTTGGCTGATGCCGTAGGTGTCTAAAACCTGCTTTAGTGCTTGGCTTGCTCTACCCATGCTCCAACTGTGTCAGAGACTCATGAGTTCGTAAATGTTGGCTCAATGGATCACAACATGTAATCAGTGCTATCTTGTGATCCATTGAGCCAACAAAGGAGCTTCCTATGCCTCAAGCCTTTATCCCTTCTGCCCTGCCCAGCCCCACCCTGCAAGTCACCATAGAACCTGCCGCCGAGCCGGGGCGCGAATCATTCGCATTTTGGTCATCGGCTCCGCCCACGGCGTAGAGCGCATTGTCCACGAACTCTACCGCCTCGGCTTTGCCGAAGTTCGCGAGTGGAGCAAGCCCCAGTCCACCGGGCGTATTAACGAAATCATGCGCGTCCTCACCCGTTACGTGCTGCCCCAGTAGGCTATCCGCAGCTTTTGGGGTTATCGATACACCTCCCGCCGATGACCAAGTTCGTTCGCTAAAGCATCAATTTTAGGCTTGAGGTGCCGCTGCTCCTGCGGGAGAATGGTGTTAAACCGTTTTGCGGCTGGCTTTGCGAACTCAATGCGATAGGTCATAGACCAGCTTCTGCTTTGAGTGCTTCCCAAGCAATGGTGCCTTCAGCAGCAACTGAAGCTAGTGCCTCGCGGGCCTCCAAGATGTCGGCTTTATTTTCTGCCTGCTTAGCCTTGAGAAACTGTAGAAAGTCAAGTACCTCAACGAGCAAAGGATCTGAGGCATCATCAATTTCTTGAATGAGCAACTCCTTGAGTGTCATTGGTTTACTCTCCTTCACATCAAGATAGTTTCAAGACGGCCATAAAGGCCTCTTGGGGCACATCCACCGTACCAATTGCCTTCAGGCGCTTCTTGCCTTTGGCCTGCTTTTGCAGCAGCTTTTTCTTGCGGGAAATGTCGCCGCCGTAGCACTTGGCCAGCACGTCTTTGCGCAGGGCAGGAATGCTCTCGCTGGCCACCACCCGACTGCCGATCGCCGCCTGAATGGGAATCTTGAACTGGTGGCGGGGGATGAGTTCCTTGAGTTTTTCGACCAGAGCTTTGCCCACGAAGTAGGCCTTGTCGCGGTGCACGATGGAAGCCAAAGAATCGACTGGGTCGCCGTTGATCAGTATGTCGAGCCGCGACAAGTGGTTTTCGCGATAGCCAATCAGGTGGTACTCCATGCTGGCGTAGCCCTTGCTGCGCGACTTCATCTGGTCAAAAAAGTCGGTGACCACCTCGGCCAGGGGTAGCTCATAGATCAAGGTGGTGCGGCCCTGGGCCAGGTATTTCATATCTTTAAACTCGCCCCGGCGGCCCTGGCACAGCTCCATTAGCGCCCCCACGTACTCTTCGGGGGTGATCATGTCGAGCCGCACGTAGGGCTCTTCGATCTTTTCGCGAGCCTGGGGGTCAGGCAGGGTGCTGGGGTTGTCGATTTCGAGCACTTCGCCCTGGATGGTGGTGACTTTGTAGATTACCGAAGGGGCGGTGGTGATCAGATCGAGGTTGTACTCGCGCTCCAGGCGCTCCTGCACA
This sequence comes from Nodosilinea sp. CTOTU7353, assembly GCA_036782635.1. Lineage (GTDB taxonomy): Bacteria > Cyanobacteriota > Cyanobacteriia > Phormidesmidales > Phormidesmidaceae > Nodosilinea. The sequence continues at coordinate 16,040 of DAIPYU010000105.1, read as the reverse complement.
ATTTCCATGTGCAAGAGGCCCAAAAAGCCGCAGCGAAAGCCAAAGCCCATGGCGCTGGAGGTTTCGGGTTCGTATTGCAAAGCGGCGTCGCTGAGGCGCAGTTTCTCCAGGGCCTCGCGCAGTTCTTCAAACTGGTCTGAAACGATGGGGAAGAGGCCGCAGAAGACCATGGGTTTGGCTTCGGCGTAGCCGGGCAGAGCCTCTTTGGCGGGGTTTTGTACCAGGGTGATGGTGTCGCCGACGCGGGCGTCTTCGACCGCTTTAATCGAGGCGGCAAAGTACCCTACTTCTCCGGCGTGCAGCTCATCCACTTCGATCTGGGTGGGGGCCAGTATGCCTAACTCGTCCACTTCGTACTCTTTGCCCGAGGCCATTAGCCGCACTTTATCTTTGCGGCTAATGGTGCCATCCATGACCCGGAAGTAGACGATGACGCCCCGGTAGGGGTCGTAGTAGCTGTCAAAGATCAGTGCCCGCAGCGGCTGATCGACGGTGTCGGCGGGGGGCGGCACCAGGTACACAATGGATTCTAGAATTTCGTCAATGCCAACCCCCTGTTTGGCCGAGGCCATGATCGCGCCGCTGCAATCGAGGCCGATGATGTCTTCGATTTCTTGCTTGATGCGCTCGGGCTCGGCTCCGGGCAGGTCAATTTTATTGAGAACCGGGATAATCTCCAGGTTGTTCTCAAGGGCTAGGTAGACGTTAGCCAGGGTTTGGGCCTCAACCCCCTGGGAGGCATCGACCACCAGCAGCGCCCCTTCGCAGGCGATTAACGAACGGGACACCTCGTAGGAAAAGTCGACGTGTCCTGGGGTGTCGATCAGGTTGAGCACGTAGTCTTTGCCGTCCTGGGCCTTGTAGTTCATGCGGGCGGCCTGGAGCTTGATGGTGATGCCCCGCTCCCGCTCTAGATCCATGCTGTCGAGGAACTGGGCCTTCATATCGCGATCGCTGACCGTGCCCGTGCGCTGAAGCAGCCGGTCGGCCAGGGTCGATTTGCCGTGGTCGATGTGGGCAATAATCGAAAAATTGCGAATCTGAGAGACGGGAACCTCGGTCATACGAAGGCTTATCCAGCGGTTACTTATAATCTCCCACATTGTAATCCCTTGCCTAGGCGAATGCTCGGGGGTTGGAAGTCTCTAGGGTGGGCCAGGGAGCGGGCAAAGGGTGCAGGTTGATCGAACTGGCCTGGCCCCTCGCCCCGAGGCCCTGGGTTGGGGATAAACTTGTTATGTCAACATCCTCAGACCTAGACTTAGACAGTCATGGTGGGCTAGCGCTAAACCCACCGGTCCTAGGGCTTAGACTGGAGAAATATCTAACTTACTCGGCACTTGGGGCACCCAACTATGCAAAACTCTACGTCCTCTGCCAGCGAACGGTCGGCGGAAAAAGTTGACCTCTCGGTGCAAATTGATAAAGATTTGCTCGACCAGGTGACTCACCTGTCGTCTGACCCCGGCAAGGTGATTGAGGTGGCCCTACGCCAGTGGCTGCGGGGTGATCGCCGCTACGAAGACGACCTGGTGCGCCACCTACCCCGCAACCCCGCCGTTCCCCCTAAGGGCGAGTGGAACGACTAAACGACAAGGCTCAAGCTTGAGCCTTGCACCCCCAATTTCATCCCAACTAGAGCCATGGGCAGGGTTGGTTGGATAACATAGAAGCGTCAATCCTGCTTGCGCCCATGCGATCGCGACCTTCTTTTCCCACCCCGGCTAACGCTGCTAGGGCCGACTCAGGTGAGCCGGTTTCGGCCTGGATGATGGTGCTCAGCCCCAGCGGCGTCGTGGAGTCGGTGCAGGCGGTGGGGGCCAAAGCCCTGCCAGCAGCACTAACGGTGAATTGGGTGGGGCGATCGCTGGGCGAGATTGTCTCTTTCTCAACCGCAAATGCTCTGGGGCAGGCGCTCAATGCCCTGGCGGTGAGCCATGAAGCGGTGCAGATCCCCGGCCGTTGCCCCCTAGGTTCCCACAGCATTGATGTGCAGTGGGTGCTCCAGCCCTTAGTAGGCCCTGATGGATCGCTGTTTCGCGTCGCGGCAACGGGCTATCTGGCCGACCTCCATGGTCTGGCCGAAAGCCCCTGGTTGCGGGCTGTGGCCTCCCCGCTGGTGACCTCAGAGGCCGTCGCCGGTGGGGGCAGCCAGCTTCAGACCTACTCGCCCCGGCTTAACCAGATCACCCGCAACGTCCGCTGGACGCTAGATTTAGACATCATTCGCCAGCAGACCGTCGAAGGGCTGGGCGATCTATTTGGGGTGGAGCGCTGCCTGGTGTGCAGTTGCGAAGCCGCCCCCACCATGGCCCCCGAGGCCGCCACCATAGCCGCCGAATACCTCAATGCCAATGGCCTGCCCACCTGGCAGGGGCGGGTTTGGCTGTTGGCTGAGACCCCCTGCCTCAATGCTGCTGCCCAGGCCTCAGTGGCGGTGGTGCCCCCCCGCCAGCCCGCCGATCCCGCCACGGTGGTGGTCGCTACCCGCTACCAAAACACCATCAATGGGTTTATCGTGCTCCACGATCAACCCAGCCGCACCTGGTCAGACATTGAGCTAAATCTGCTCACCGACCTGGCTGATCAGGTGGGCACGGCGATCGCCCACGCTACCCTATTTAGCGAAAGCCATGCCCTGGCCATTAAGCTCCAGCAGGCCAACGCCAGCCTGATGGAAAAACAGCGCGAGTTTCAAGAAGCCCGCCGCCAAGCGGAAGAAGCCCGCCAACAGGCCGAAGAAGCCTCTCGCCTGAAGAGCGAGTTTTTGGCCAACACCTCCCACGAGCTGCGCACCCCGCTCAACGGCATGATCGGTTTTCTCAAGCTGGTGCTCGACGGCATGGCCGACGACCCCGCCGAGCAAGAAGAATTTATCGAAGAGGCCCACAAGTCAGCGATTCACCTGCTACAGCTGATCAACGATGTGCTCGATATTGCCAAGATCGAAGCGGGCAAAATGCAGATTGACATGGGGCCCGTGAGCCTGAAGGAGCTGCTGGCCGATGTAGAAAACTTTATTCGCCACCAGGCCGATCAAAAAAAGCTGTACTTCAAGATTCTGCTGCCTGCCACCCGCGATGACATTACCCTCAACGGCAACTACCAGCGACTGTTTCAGGTTTTCATCAACCTGGTAGGCAACGCCATCAAATTTACCCACGAGGGGGGCGTCACTGTCAGCGCTGAGGTGAAGCCCCAAAAGGTTGAGCACCAGGGCAAAACCTGGCCCGGCTTAGTCAAAATTAGCGTGGCTGACACAGGCATCGGCGTTTCCCTCGAAAAGCAAGATCGTCTGTTTCAGAGCTTTAGCCAGGTAGACGGCGATCGCACCCGCCAGTACGGCGGTACCGGCCTGGGTCTCGCCATTTCTCAGCGCCTGGTCGAGGCCATGGGCGGCGTGGTGCAGTTCATCAGCATGGGCGAAGGGCTGGGGTCAACCGTCACCTTTACGGCTCTGCTCTACCAAGAACCCGTGGTAATCGACAAAGACCCCCTATACCCACCGAATTAAAAGAATTTCCGTGTCAGCGTTTGCGGTGGCGATAGGGTGATTTCTGATATTTTCCCCTACCCCGGTCAAGGCTGATCGTAGACCAGGCACCATGAACCCCCACCAAACTGCCACCTCTGGCTTAGCAGACTGCTGGTTACAGTTGCCTTCTAGGATGCGATCAACATAAGTCGAGGCTTCCCCAATTGTGAGACGCTAGAAGCCTGTGTTAGCTGGACGCTCTCCCCATGCAGGTTGACTGGCAAGACGTAAAACCCTACGAAGACATCATTTACCAAAAGGCCGATGGCATCGCCAAAATCACCATCAATCGGCCCCACAAACGCAACGCCTTTCGCCCCAAAACCATCGTCGAGCTGTACGAAGCCTTCTCCAACGCCCGAGAAGACAGTCGCATTGGCGTGGTGCTGCTCACCGGGGCTGGCCCCCACAGCGACGGCAAATACGCCTTTTGCTCGGGCGGCGACCAGAGCGTGCGCGGCCACGGCGGCTATGTGGATGAGGGCGGCGTGCCCCGGCTAAATGTGCTGGATTTGCAGCGGCTGATTCGCTCGATGCCCAAGGTGGTGATTGCCCTGGTGGCGGGCTATGCGATCGGCGGTGGCCACGTGCTGCATGTGGTGTGTGACCTCACTATTGCCGCTGACAACGCTGTTTTTGGCCAAACTGGGCCTAAGGTGGGCAGCTTTGACGGCGGCTTTGGGGCCAGCTACCTATCTCGCATGGTGGGGCAAAAGAAAGCCCGTGAAATCTGGTATCTCTGCCGCCAGTACAGCGCCCAGGATGCGCTCGATATGGGCATGGTCAACTGCGTGGTGCCCTTAGATCAGCTTGAGGCCGAGGGCGTACAGTGGGCGCAGGAAATTTTGCAAAAAAGCCCGATCGCCATTCGCTGTCTAAAGGCGGCCTTTAACGCCGACTGCGACGGCCAGGCGGGCCTGCAAGAGCTGGCGGGCAATGCCACCCTGCTCTACTACATGACCGAAGAAGGCTCCGAGGGCAGGCAGGCGTTTCTGGAGAAGCGAGAGCCGGATTTTCGCCAGTATCCCTGGCTGCCGTAGGTGGATGGATGGGTGGATGGATGGGTTATGGATACTCTTTTATACTAAATCCGCCTTGGCTAGCCCCGGTTGAGCTGGGCAAACACCGTTTGCCCCTACGCAATCCGCCTGTTTGGAATCGGGGTTATACGATTCGGATTTGGTATTAGATGTTGAACCATGCTAAGAGCAATTGATCAAGATCTCTGGGTGGCTGAGCAGCCGCTGAGATATTTTGGACTGGGTATTGGCACCCGCATGACGGTGATTCGCCTGGCGGGGGGCGAATTGGTCGTTATTTCGCCGATTCAGGTGAGTGATGACCTAGTGGGCGAGCTAGATGAGCTAGGGGCGGTCGAGCATATTATTGCGCCCAATCTCTATCACTACCTATTCGCTACGGAGTTTAAGGCGGCATACCCAGCGGCAATGTTTTGGGCTACGGCGGGGCTAAGGGCAAAGCAGCCAGAGCTAGCGATCGACCAAGTTATAGAAGCTCATGCAGACAGCCCGTGGAATGGGATTGAGCGCCTGTTCTTCGACGGATTCAAAACCCTTAGCCCCAGCGGCCCAGATCCGCTGGATGAGTGGGTGTTCTTTCACGCCGCCAGCCGTACGCTGCTCTTGACGGATACGGCCTTCTGCTTTGATCAGAGCTTTCCTTGGCTGACCCGACTGGTGACCAGAGTTGGCGGCGGCTACAAAAGCCTTAGTCCGTCCCTACTAGAGTGGATCGCGACTACAGAGAAACACAAGGTTAGATCAGCCGCTCAGCAGGTTCTCCGCTGGGATTTTGACCGGGTGATTATGGCCCATGGCAGCATCGTCGAGCAGGGCGGCAAAGCGCAGTTCAAACAAGGGTATGAGAAATTTTTGGGTGGTTCACCTCTACTGCAGTGATGCTCTGTACCCAGTAAGCAATGCCCTGAAAGCTCCATCTGCGGTGCGCCCTACGGGGCGATATTGGCTTTTATCGTCCATGAACTCTTTGCTTGATCGTATTCAGACCAGCAGGAGCAAGGGTGAAAACAGAGATCTTGCGCTACACTTGTACAATTAAACAGACAGGTTTGCCCATGCGAGTCGTCACTTTCAGCGAAGCCAGAAACAAGCTGAAATCTATTCTTGACCAGGTGGTAAACGACGCCGACTACACGATCATCACTCGGCGAGATGCTGAGGATGCGGTGGTGATGTCTCTGGACTACTTCAACAGCTTGCTCGAAACCGTCTATTTGCTCAAATCTCCGGCTAATGCAGCCCATTTAGAGCAATCCATCGCCCAGTATCGCCAAGGTCAAGCCACAGAGAAAGCTTTGCTTGATGAGTGACCGCAAGCTGGCCTGGACCGATGCCGCCTGGAAAGATTACCTCTACTGGCAAACCCAGGATAAAAAGACCCTGAAGCGAATTAATTCACTCATTCAGGCGACCATGCGCCTTCCCTTTGAGGGCATGGGCAAGCCCGAACCCCTGAAGGAGAATCTAACTGGCTTTTGGTCGCGTCGCATTGACGACACCCACCGCCTAGTCTACGCCGTGGATGACCACTATTTGACGATTATTTCCTGCCGCTACCACTATTAAAACGCCGGTACAGAAACCCGGTTTCTGGGTCAAGATGTCAGGCCTGCCGTTAGAGCAGCGACGACGAAACCGGGTTTTTTGCCATCCTGTGCCAATGCTCTAGAGAGGATGGTCGCTGCTCCATGACAAAGCTGTAATTGACTGTTGGAGCAACCGGTGATGTTGTTTTGGCCCCATAAAAGCCCGATAGAAACTGTCGATGTAGCAACGTTCCCAATGTAATGCCAAGTCAATATATATCAAGACTGAATAGCCATAGCTTCAAACGCCGAGATGCCCTGGGCTTCATCGGCGGCAGCCTGATGGTTGCGCTGTTGGGCTGTGTTCGCAGGCCCTCGGCCTCGGCTGACTCTAGCGAAACCGGGTTTCACGCCTCGGCCCCAACGGCGGGGCAGCCTGTCTGCACGGTGCGCCCTCAGCAGACGGCAGGCCCCTTTTTTATCGATGCCGGGCTGGATCGATCTGATATTCGCTCTGACTCAGTGACCGGCTCGGTGAAACCGGGTGTGCCCCTAACGCTGCAATTTCAGGTGTCCCAAGTGAGTGCTAATGCCTGTGTGCCTCTGGCAGGGGCCATTGTCGATGTCTGGCAGTGCGATGCTACTGGAGTCTACTCAGGCGTAGTGGATCGCAGAGCCAACACCGTCGGTCAAACGTTTCTGCGCGGGGCTCAAGTCACCAATGCTGACGGCATGGTCGAATTCGCCACCATTTATCCGGGGTGGTATCCGGGTAGGACCGTGCATATTCACTTCAAGATTCGCGCCACTGTCGCCCCAAATCAGGGCACAAATCAGGGCTACGAATTTACCTCACAGCTCTATTTTGACGACGCTCTGAGCGATCGCATCTACGCCCAGGCCCCCTACAGCGGCAGCGGCCAGCCCACCACCCGCAACCAGAACGACGGCATCTTTCGCAGCGGCGGCGGCGATCAGCTGATGCTCCCTGTAACCCAGGCTGGGGAGGGCTACAGTGGGCGTTTTGAGATTGGGCTGGAGCTGGCGTGAGGGGCGATCGCGTCGAATCCTGATGACCTACCCCGGTTGGGTTAGGGCAAACGCCGTTTGTCCCTACGGGGTTGTCTTGTTTTGGAACGGGGGTCGGGTAGGGGCAAATGGCATGTGCCCTCAGGGTTCAGGCCGATGCAAAAAGTCATCGACCGCTTGGGGGGTGGGTTGGGCGGCGATCGCCCCTGGTTTCAGCGTTGTCAGTGCCCCCACGGCGCTGGCGTAGCGGAGAATCGCTTTAATCTCAGCCGGGTCTTGCCAAACATCCCATCCCCGCTGGCAGAGCTGATGCAAAATTCCGGCCAGAAAGGCATCCCCCGCCCCGGTGGTGTCTTGGCTGCTGACATCAAAGGCTGGGAGTGAAACGCTGTGCTGTTTTGTGGCGCAGGTGCTGCCGTTGCCCCCGTCGGTGAGCAATACGGCCTCACAGTGGGGGAACTGCTGGCAGATCTCAGTGGCAGAATCCGTATCCATGAGCCATAGGGCTTCTTCTCGCGAGAGCTTGAGCAGGTGGGCAGTTTTCAAGAATTCTCGGATTCTGGGCGGTGCGATCGCGACCTCAGACCAAAACACGGGCCGCCAGTTCAGGTCAATCACAAGCTTCGTCCCGGCCTGCTGAGCCTGGTTTCGTGCCCGCGCCATGGCGGCGGCGGTAGTTGGGTAGGCCAGACCCAGCGTCCCCATCACCAGATACTGCACCTCGGCAAAATTGACGGCATCTAGCCAGTCGGGGGTGAGGTGGGCGTCGGCAAAGGCGGCGGGGTTGGGGGCGCTGAAGCCAATGAACTGGCGATCACCGGTCTCATCTCGCTGCACCAGCACCGTGCGAGTGGGCCAATCGGCCACCCTCTGAATTTGGCAGGCCATCCCCTGCGCCTGCATCACCTGCACTAGCCAGTCGCCCAGATCGTCTTGGCCCAGGGCGCTGATCAGCCGGGTGGGGGTGCCGAGTTTTGCGATCGCAGCGGCGACATTGGCGGGGGCTCCACCGGGGTAATCGGTGCCGTTGTTGGAGCCAGGCTCCGGCGTTTCACCGACTTCAAACAGGCGATCAACCAGACATTCCCCTAAACAAACCACAGGCTCGATCATGGTTTTCTCCTAGGCTATCACCCCCTGGTGGTGGGCAAACCCACCGGGGTCGATGACGATCGCCCCTCTCAGTGATAGGCTGCGAAAAGTTTGTTTCGATACATTAATCACCTAAAACCATGAATCCCCTGCTTGAGCGCATCCAGACCAGCTTGCTTGATTTAGTGGGGCAGTATATTCAGCTGTTGCCGGGAATAGTGATCGGCCTGGTGGTGCTGCTGCTGACGGGGTATGCCGCTAAGGTGGCCCAGCGGATTGTGCGGCGGATGACCCAGCGGTTGGTGCCCAGCCGATCGCTGCAATTACTAGCGATTCAAGTCACCCGCATTAGCATCTGGGTAATCGGCATTATCATTGCGGCGGTGGTGGCGTTCCCTGACCTGCGGCTGGGCGACATTATTGGCCTGCTGGGGTTAGGCTCGGTGGCGATCGGCTTTGCCTTTCAAGACATTTTTAAAAACTTTTTGGCGGGCATTTTGCTGCTGGTAGAAGAACCCTTTCGCCTAGGCGATCAGGTGGTGATGGACGATTATGAGGGTACCGTCGAGGCGATCAAAATTCGCTCGACCCAGCTGCGTACCTACACCGGGGAGATCGTAGAAATTCCCAATGCGATCGTGTTTACCAACCCGGTGCGGGTGCTGACCGCCTTTCGCTGCCGCCGCACCGACCTCGATATTGGGGTCGACTACACGACGCCCTTGCCCCTGGCCCAGCAGACCTTTCTAGACGTGATTAACCGCGCCGATGGGGTGCTGGATGACCCGGCCCCCGAGGTCGATGTGGTGGGCTTTGGCGATAGCTCAATTGACTTTAAGGTGCGCTACTGGACGCCGCCTCAAATGGCGCAGGTGCGTCGCATTCAAACCCAGGTAGTGATGGCGCTCAAGGCCGCCTGCGACGGGGCGGGCATTTCAATTCCCTACCCAATTCGCACGGTGCATCTGTTTGACCAGACCCAGTTTGACGAAAGTCAGCGTTTGACCAACGGCTTTGATGCGGGCAATTTTGAAAACAAGGATGTGGTCTAGTTTACCGGCAATGAGTCTACCAGGCTCCTTCAGATACACCAGTCCTAGAGCGAGCTGCCGGTTACGCTGAGACCTAAGGAATCGAGCGATAAGGTGGTCAATCTAACCCCCTACCCCCTACTCATCCACCACTACACAAGCCCCACCCCGCCGAGCATCTCCCACCCCCGACAGCTCCCCCCCTGGGCCAACCGCCACCGCGTGGACGCCGCCAAAGAACATGCTGCGATCTTGCCACCAGGTACATTGGTCATCGCCGGCAATGCCTTCGGCCTCAACCGTGGTCCGATCAAAGCCTGGTTCTAAATGCAGCGCTCCCCGCTCCCAGTGCAGGCGCGGGGCGTGGACAGCGGTTTCAATATCCATGCCAAAGTCGAGCACGTTCGACACCACCTGCAAAATGGCGGTGCGAATGCGGTTTGAGCCGCCCGAACCCAGCACCAGGCAAGGTTTGCCGTCTTTGAGCACCACCGTCGGGGCCATCATGCTCGACATCCGCTGGTTGGTCGGCCACTGATGAAAGCCCTGGGGGTTGAGGTCTTCTTCCCCCAGCATGTTGTTCATCATGATGCCGGTGCCGGGAATGACGTAGGCCGAGCCTTCGCCGCTAGAGGTGGTGATGCTGGCGGCATTGCCCTCACCATCGACCACGCTGATGTGGGTGGTGCTGCCCCACTTATTGCCGCCCTGGCTGAGGGACGTTTGCAGCTGCTCTAGATAGGGCGCTAAATGGGCGGGGCTGAGAAATTCTGCTGCAATATCGGTCCGGTAGAGGTGGTCGTCGTAGCCCCGTTGGCGGGCCAAGTTGGTCAACCCCATCACCTCGCGCAGGGCCGCCACGTGGCGAGGGCTACCGTAGTCGGTCAACGCCGGGGATAGCTGAGCCAGCAGGTGCAGGGCAAAGGCGATCAACGTGCCGCCCGAGCTGGGGGGCGGGTTGGTCAGCAGAGTGGCACTGCCGTAGGGAATCGCTAGGGGTTCGCGCTCAATCACCTGGTAGGTTTGCAGGTCTTCGAGGCTCAGGTAGCCGCCCTGGGTTTGGCCGTCCTGGGCCACCTGGTGGGCCAGGTCGCCCCGGTACAGTAGGTCAGCGCCGTGGCGCACCAGGTCGGTGAGAAAATCGGCAAAGTCGGGCAGGTAGAGGCGATCGCCTACGGTTAGCAACTTACCCTCGGGGGCATAGATCGCCCTAACGGCGGCGGTGGCCGTCAGAATCGGGGCCAAGATTTGAAAGCTGCTGGCCCGAAAGGGTTCGATCTCGGTGCCCTCGATGGCCCAACGCTGGGCTGGGGCGACAATGGTCTTCAGCGGCAGCCGCCCCAGGTTTTGGTGAACCTGGAGCAGGCCTGCGACCACCCCTGGCACCGCCATCGACCCTAGACCAATGTGAAACTCCTGCACGGTGTCGCCAAAGTTGGCGTGGATGGGGTAGAAATCGAGTGATCGGCCACGTTCCTTTGAGCGCGGCGTCTGGCAAAAGAAGTCAAATAGGCGGTTCTCGCCCGCTGCGGTGTGGGCCAGCAAAAAACCGCCCCCCGCCAAGGAGGTGAGGGCGCTCTCGGTGACGCAGGCGGTGAAGGTAGCTGCGATCGCCGCGTCAAAGGCGTTGCCCCCCTGGCGCAGCATCTCGGCCCCAGCCTCGGCGGTGAGGGGGTGCCCGGCGGCAACGGCCCCCTGGGTAGAACTAGCTTGGCTCATAGCTGGCTAGTATACCGCTGGCTGCGGGGCGGGCGCAGTGGAGAGAAACCGGGTTTCTTTGCCGCGATCAGCTGTCAATTCTAGACTTGTCGCAGAAACCCGGTTTCTGGCCTGCTTTCACCCTTAGCTCCAGTCTTCGCGGCCTCGGCTCAGCCCCTTGTAGACCTCGCCTTGCTGGTGAATGGCGCGGGTCTTCTCAAACAGCTCCGCCTCGGTGAGCTGCCACCGACCCAGGGCTTTTTTGAGGTCGGTTTGAATGTCGCGGGCACCGGGGAAGCCCTCGTAGCGAGTCATTAGCCGGGCCAGCTCGACCAGGTTGTAGTCGCTGGCTTCTCCGGCCAGTAGCTGGCTCACCACCTGGCGATCGCTCTTGTACTGGGGGTGCTGCTGGTCTTTAAAACTTTCAGGCATGGTAAATGGGGCAGTTAATAGCTCAGTGGCTGAGAAGGCTGACGGTGGCAGCGGGGGCCGACAGTTCAGGCACTGCCGCCTCAATCAGGCCGCCGCCCAGCACTCGGTCGCCGTCGTACCACACCGCTGCCTGACCGGGGGTGACGCCAAACTGCGGCTCGTCAAAGACCAGGCGAACGCGGTCGGCCCCGCCCTCAGCCCCTAGGGGAATCAGCGTCGCCCCCACGGCTCCGCTGCGATAGCGGATCTGCACTGAGACTTTGATCGGCTCCTGGGGCGCGGCAATGGAGACCCAATTCACCCGCTGCACGGTGCAGTCGGGCCAGTGGGCATCGCAGCGATCGGCCACAATCACATGGTTTTTGCCCCTGTCAAAGCCCACCACGTAGAGCGGGTTGGCGGCGGCAATGCCCAGCCCCTTGCGCTGGCCAATGGTGTAGTGGTGAATGCCGTTGTGCTGACCCAGAATGCGGCCCTCGGTATCGACAATGTCGCCGGGCTTGGGGGCCAGGTACTTATCCAAAAAAGTCTGCATCGAGCCGTGGTGCTCGATCAAACACAGGTCTTGGCTGTCGGGTTTCTCAGCGGTGTGCAGGCCCAGCTCGGCGGCAATGCGGCGGGTTTCGACCTTGGTCTGGTGGCCCAGGGGAAAGTCGCAGTGGGCCAGAATCTCCTGGGTGAGGTCGTAGAGAAAGTAGGACTGATCTTTGGTGGGGTCCACGGCGCGGCGCAGCTCGTAGCGGCCGGTGTCAGGGTTTTGGGTGATGCGGGCGTAGTGGCCAGTGGCAATGCGATCGCACCCCAGCTCAGCTTTGGCATACTGCAACATCGGCCCAAACTTCACCGCCCGGTTGCACTGGGAGCAGGGCAGGGGCGTGATGCCGCTGCCGTAGCCCTCGACTAAATAGTTGATGATCTCGCGCTCAAACACCTCGCGACTGTCGACCACGTGGTACTCAACCCCCAGATCGTCGCAGAGCTTAGCCGCATCGACCATGCCCTCAGAGCAGCACTGGCCTTTGCCCTTCATCAGCCACAGGGTGAGGCCCACGACATCGTAGCCCTGCTGGTGCAGGGTCGCCGCCGCTACCGAACTGTCTACGCCGCCGGAGAGCCCGACTACAATCTTTGCCATGGCCAATAGGAAGGGTTTTGGGTGCAGTTTAGTGAACCATTGTAGCTCAGGGGAGTTGACTGCTCAGGGGGGAGGTTTTGGGTTTCAGGTATACGGTTCACGGTTCACGGTTCACGGCGCGCGGTTTGCGACAGACCTTGAACCGTATACCTTGAACCGTGTACCCTCGACACCCAACACCCGACACCCTTATCCCGCCAACGACACCGTTTCAATCAGCGGACAGATATCGCCTGGCTGGGGGCGGGGCTGGGACTTGGCCCAGCGATCGCGGTACTGCTCTAGATCGGCCTTAAACGCGGTCATCTGCTGAATCTGAACTTCGAGCTGCTGAATTTTGTCTTGCAGGAGCGACTGCACAAACTCGCAGGGCACATCGCCCCGATGGTGAACGGTGAGGACTTCCCCGATGTCTTCTAGGGAAAAGCCTAGGGCCTGGGCTTTCTTGATGAACTGCACCTGGTGTACGGCTTCGGGTGAGTAGTAGCGATAGCCGTTGTCGCCCCGTTCAGAATTGAGCAGGCCCAGGCTTTCGTAGTAGCGAAGTGCCCCCACGGCCACGCCGGTTTGCTTGGCCACATCGCCAATTTTGAGCTGTACTGCGATCACCATATCAGCCTTTCCCCCAGGTCATCTCCATCCTAAACCCTTCAGCCAGCTGTAGCGTCAACTGTCATCACCCGACTGAGAATCCGTAAGAATCCGCCCTGCTCCGATGGCTGAAGAGATTTGCTAACGTTTCTTAGGAAATCATTTAGCTCCTTAAAACCATGACTCAGACTGCCCGCTCCAAGCGCCGCCGCCGTGGTGATTCCCCTAATCCCCTGTCATTTTTGCTGGGGCCGGTGGGTATTGCGATCGCCATGGTCGCCGTCATTGGCGGGCTGTGGTATCGCAACCGGCCCCAGTCGGTGCCCTTTGAGCCCAACACTACCGTGGGCGAGGCCGCCATGGCGGGCATCCAAACCTTCCCCAACCAGGGACAGGCCCACGTTGCCCCCGGCCAGCCAATTGACTACGACACCGACTTCCCCACCTCTGGCCCCCATGACCCCAACCCGGTGCTGCCGGGGGTCTACAGCCAAGAGCAGCGATTGGAGGAACTGGTGCACTCCCTGGAGCACGGCAACATTGTGATCTATATCGATCAGCCTGGCCAGGTGGCGGTGGATACCCTCACTGCCTGGGCAAGAGAATTTCCTGGCTATTGGGATGGCCTGGTGGTGGTGCCCCGACCCGGCCTTGGCCAAGAGGTGGTGCTCACCGCCTGGACCCAGAAGCTGAGACTGCCGGAGTTTGAACCAGAGGCCGCCGCTACCTTCATCGACACCTATCGAGGGCGGGGGCCGGAGAATCCGGTGCGTTAGGGAGTGGATGGGTAGAAGGGTAAGGGGGTTGCTCTGGTGGAGCGTAGGGTCGGCATTGCCCACCACCACCTTTGGCCGTGGCCATCAAAGTGTTGCGCTCACCTGGGCAATTAAGTTTCGTGGTCTGGCTAGGGTTCTATCGGCCCAGCGGGCACCCTAGGTTTTAGAACTGTGCAGGGTTAGCTAATGCTGGCATCATCGCTTCAACAATTATTTATGGTTAGCGGCAAGGGTGGCGTGGGTAAAACGACGCTCTCCTGTGGTTTTGCCCGGCAGCTGGCTCAGCAGCACCCCGACGAGCGGGTGCTGCTGCTGTCTACTGATCCGGCCCACTCCCTGGGGGATGTGCTGCAAATGGCGGTGACCAACCTTCCCACACCGCTGCCCGACTTGCCCCAGGTGCAGGTGCGCGCCTTGGATGCGGCAGCGCTGCTAGAACAATTTCGGGCCGACTATGGCACCGTGCTCGAGCTGCTGGTAGAACGGGGCAGCTTTGTGGAGGGCAATGACCTCAGCCCTGTGTGGGATATGGGCTGGCCCGGCCTTGACGAGCTGATGGCGCTGCTAGAGATCCAGCGGATTTTGCGCGATCGCGAGGCCGACCGCGTGGTGGTCGACATGGCTCCCAGTGGCCATACCCTCAGCCTGTTTGCCCTGATGGATTTTCTCGACACCCTGCTAGAGGCCCTGGGCGAGTTTCAGCAAAAGCACCGCACCCTGACCGAAACCCTGTCGGGCCGCTATACCTCTGACCAGGCCGATCAGTTTATTCAGGATATGTGCCATGACCTAGAGCAGGGCAGGACGCTAATTCAAGACCGCGAGCGCGCTACCTGCTGGGTGGTGGGTATTCCTGAACCGATGAGTCAGCTGGAGAGCGATCGCTTTATCACCGCCCTCGGTTGCCTGGGCGTCCCCCTCGGCGGCGTAGTAATCAACCAAGTGCTGTGCCAGGGTGCTCACATCGTCGATCTGCAAAACCCAGTGCTGGCTGCGTTTCAGGCCATGGCCCAGGGTCAGCCGGTGCTGTGGGTGCCCCTACAGACTGGTGAACCCTTGGGCGGCACGGCCCTCGATGCCCTGATTGCCCAGGCCCAGCCATTAGTTTTAGACCAGGAACCTGGTGCCGCCGCCGTGGGTGAACCGGTTCTACAGTGGCCCCAACCCATTGCCCCAGGCATAGAAGACTTGATCGCGGCGGGGCGGCGGCTGATCATCGTCGGGGGCAAGGGCGGCGTGGGCAAAACCACCGTGTCGGCGGCCCTGGGCTGGGGCCTAGCCGAGCGCTACCCCACGGCCAACCTGCGGGTGATGTCTATCGACCCGGCCCACTCCTTGGCCGATGCTTTTGGTCAACCCCTCGGCCACGAACCCACCCTGCTGCGGCCCAACCTCCAGGCCCAGGAGGTCAGCGCCGAGGTGGTGCTCGATCAGTTTCGTACCGACTACCTGTGGGATCTCGCCGACATGATGGCGGGCGACGGCGAGATCGCGGGTGGCATTCATATGGCCTACGGCCCCGCCGCCTGGCGGCAGATCGTCGCCCAGGCCCTGCCCGGCATTGACGAAATGCTCTCGCTGATCACCGTGATGGATCTGCTAGAGCGCAACGAGCAGCAGCTGATTGTGCTCGACACCGCCCCCACGGGACACCTGCTGCGGTTTCTCGAAATGCCCACGGCCCTGGGCGACTGGCTGGGGTGGATCTTTAAGCTCTGGATCAAATATAAAGACGTGGTAGGCCGGGTCGAATTTATGGGCCGCCTGCGCACCCTGCGTCAGCGGGTGCTGGCCGCTCAAACCAAGCTCCAAGACCCCCAGTACACCGAATTTATTGGCGTGGTGCAAAATCAGTCGGCGATTTTGGCCGAGGCCAGCCGCCTCACCCACACCCTGAGCGATCGCGGCATCGCCCAGCGCTATGTCGTTCACAATCGCTACCAGCCAGGGCAAGACCTACCCAGTGAGCTATTTCCTCAGCAGTGCATTGTGCGCCTAGCAGGCCTGCCCCCGGCCCCCCACCCCTTTGACCAGGTCAAGCAGGCGGCCCACCTACTGCTGGAGCCTGCGCCTACAGCCAACTCCTAACCCAGTATCCCCAACTCAGTTCTGTAGCCCGCTGTTGTTTTACGCCAATATTTTGGGCATGCTGTAA
>DAIPYU010000104.1:0-18241 GCA_036782635.1 Nodosilinea sp. CTOTU7353 | reverse complement strand
TCCTGCTCCTAGCCTCCCTGACTCTGCCTAATTTGGCGAAGGTATTGTGTACCGGTGCTCTAGGCGCTAGCCTCCAACCGTGATCCCAGGCTGGGGCGACGGCCCTGGGCCAGTCTGGCGTAGGCCCGCCAGTTTTGCCGCTTGCCCTGGAGCCGAGCTTTCATCCGCTGGGCCGCTAGGGCATAGCCGCCGTCGGCCCCGTCGATCAGGTGAAAGTGGCGATCGCACCGGTCCATAATCAGACAGGTCATCAGCGCTCGGTCAGACACATGAATGCCGTAGACCAGGTGCCCCTGCTCTAGACGATCTTCCAAATAGCGCACCAGTTGCTCGGTTTGGTCTGGGCTGCCGGCAATCACCATGCGTAGGGCGTCGTCAATTTTTTGGTAGTCAGAGGCCGCCCGCACGTCGGCTTTGTAGCGCCCCCAGTCAACGTCGCCAAACCGCATGTTTAACCCCATCAGGCCCAAGCCCAGCAGGCTCTCCAGGTAAGCTTTGGCGGTGTAGAGAATGCGATCGCCCCACCGAGAGCTTTTGGCCCTGGCCTTGGCCTCAGCGGCCAACCGCCGGGGGTTGATCGAGAGATTCAGAGCCGCCGCCGCCACCGGGTGGTAGCTGTCGCGATCGCCGTAGATGCGGCTCAGGGTTTCGAGCACCTCGCCGTAGAGATATTCATTGACGTAGCCGCCGCTGGGCAGGGCCGCCACAATCAGGCTCACGGTATGGCCCCGGGGGCTGGGAATGTCTTGCCAGCGGCACTCTAACCCACTGACGTCAGCGGTGGCGCGATCGCCCGGCAGATCGAGCCGGTAGGTGGGGTCAGCATTAGGATAGCCACCCAAAGCCATACACAATCTTTGTATACAGCCCCTAAGCCCTTGTTCTCCGGACCTGCGAACACCGGCCTCGCTTGCTCAGACAGGCTCCAGTCCCAAGTTGTTAACCGATCTTGACAGTAATGCGGCTCAACCTGCTATATTACGAAAGCGATATCGATGGGGTGTCGCCAAGTGGTAAGGCACCGGGTTTTGGTCCCGGCATTCCTAGGTTCGAATCCTAGCACCCCAGTTTTAGTCATCTTCATCCGCTTCGTCTTCAATTGCTTGAATGGCGATGAGAATTTCTTCTTCCTGGGCTTCGAAGTCTGCTTCGGCCACTTCACCCATGTCGAAGGCGAGCTGGAGGGCCAGCAGCTGCTTTTGCAGACTCTCAAGATCGTTGGTGGAAACGTCGGCCTGCTCTAGGAGCTTGTTGGCCACCCAGCTCACCCCCTCGATGGGGCCAAGCACGGGGGCAAGGAGAAGTTTGAATAGCATAGGGATAAGGGGTGTCGGGTATCGGGTGTCGGCATCCCCTCCTGGGAGGGGCAGGGGTGGGTTATCCGGGTGTCGGGTGTCGGGTGTCGGGTAAGACCTGAAACCTAAAACCCAAAACCTGAAACCTGAAACCTGACACCCCTAATCGAGCTGGGCAAAATTGTAGGGGGCGGTGAAGTTGTTGTAGCGAATGCGTAGGCGATCGCCAAAGGTAGCGTCTACGGCATCCACAACCTCGCTAAACTCCGCCTCGCTCTCCCATGCAATCAGAAAGGCGGCATTGTAGATCATCACGTCGGTCTGGGGGGCGTTTTCCAGCACGTCCTTGGCCAGGGGGGTGAGCGCCTGGCGAAACTGGTCAACAATCTCCTGCTTGCGCTCCTCTAGGGCCGCCTCGATCTGCTGGCCGATGAAAATTACCTGATCCATGCCCAGCTGGGTGCCTTCGAGCTGGTCGCGCTGAGCGCGAAGCTCGGCGTTTTCGGCCATCATCAGTTCTAGCTCTGTGGAAGGCTCCCACTGCACTTTAATGCTGACCTCGCGACAGCCGTCGAGCCGCCCAAATAGCTGGGTGAGATCTTCCGCGTAGGGGTCAACCAGGTCTACTTGCACCTGCTCCCAGCTTTCGACAATCAGGCCAAACTGGAGCGGCAGCAGGGTGCGGTGGCCCTGCTCCATCGCCGCTTCGAGCACCTTTTCGTGGCCCAGCAGGTTTTTGCGGCTCGACAGATAGCGCTTTTGGCAGGCAATAGAATAAAGAAACGTGAAGTCGCCCAGCTGCTGGGCCTGCACCACCTGCCCGTCTAGCCCCTCTAGGGGTAGCTTCGCCGGGCCGGGGGCCGGAAAAATGCCGTATAGATAATAGCGATCAGCCATGATGCTCTCGTGACTCTCTTGGGGGAATGCCTCTAGGGTGCCCTAAACGCTCATTCTTGCCACAGGGCCGGCGGCAGAGGCTGCGATCGCGGGCCACATTCCTTAGCATGTCTATCTAAAGGGGTTAATCGCTATAGTGTTTGAGGCATTAAACCTGATCTAAGTTCTGATCAAAGTTGTCTGATCAAAGTTGAGAAGTGGGGTTTTGCCACCGACAAAACTCTGGCTCCCGAGCTGGACTGGGTATATCTGGGCCGATAGGAAGGTAACAACCATGACGCAGGCATCTGGGGCAACCCGCATTCTCCACAGCGCTGGCCTCTGGCGCGGCCCAATCAAACGGCTGCTGTCTCTAGTGCTGCTGCTGGTGCTGAGCCTGACGGCCACGGGCTGCAACCTCAGCCAGTTTGCCCAAGCCAGTGCCGACGTGCCCCGGCTGGTGCTCAGCGTACTCAGCGACCCCAAAACCTTCAACCCGATTCTTAGCCAAGAGTCGCCCAACATTTTTGGTTTTACCTTTGAGGGGCTGACCACCACCGACGGTGTGACCGGCGAAACCGTGCCCGCCCTGGCCGAAAGCTGGGAAATTGAGGACGAGGGCAAGATCTTAATCTTTACCCTGCGCGACGGGCTGCGCTGGTCTGACGGCGAGCCCCTCACCGTCGACGACGTGCTGTTTACCTACGACGTGCTGTTTAACCCCGACATTCCCACCAACAGCCGAGATGGGTTTCGCATTGGCACTGAGGGGCGCTTTCCTGAGGTCAGCAAGCTAGACGAGCGGCGGGTGCAGTTTACCCTGCCCGAGCCCTTTGCCCCCATGCTGCAAAACACGGCGCTAGACATCATTCCGGCCCACATTCTCCAGCTGTCAGTAGAAAACCTCGACGGTCAGGGCAACCCGGTCTTTCTCTCCACCTGGGGCACCAACACACCCCCGAGCCAGATCGTCGGCAACGGCCCCTTTCGTCTGGTTCAGTACGTTTCCGGCGAACGGCTGGTGTTTGAGCGCAACCCCTACTACTGGCAGCAAGACGAGGCCGGTACTCCCCAGCCCTACATCGACCAGATTGTCTGGCAAATTGTCAGTTCCACCGATACAGCGTTCTTTCAGTTTCGCTCCGGCGGGCTAGATTCAGTGGGGGTGCAGCCCGACTTTTTCTCGCTGCTCAAACGCGAAGAAGAGCGGGGCAACTTCACCATCTACAACGGTGGCCCCGGCCTGGGCACAAACTTTGTGGCCTTTAACCTCAACCGAGCCAGCCGCAACGGCAGACCCCTGGTTGACCCGATCAAGTCGGCCTGGTTTAACAGCGTGGCTTTTCGCCAGGCGGTCTCCTACGGCATCGACCGCGAGACCATGGTCAACAACATCTTTCAGGGGCTAGGGGAGCCTCAAACCTCGCCAATTTCGGTGCCCAGCCCATTCTTTGCCCCGCCTGAGATGGGTATTCGCACCTACGACTACGACCCCGAGCAGGCGCGGGAGCTGCTGCTGGGCGACGGCTTTGAGTACAATGCCGCCGGGCAGCTGGTCGATGCCGAGGGCAACCGGGTGCGCTTTACCCTGATTACCAACTCCGGCAACCGCATTCGCGAGTCGATTGGGGCACAAATTAAGAATGATCTAGAAAAGCTGGGCATGCAGGTTGACTTTCAACCCCTGGCCTTTAACGCCCTGGTCGACCGCCTCACCGACAGCCTAGAGTGGGACGCCTTTGTGCTGGGGCTAACGGGCGGGCTAGAGCCCAACGGCGGGGCCAATGTCTGGCTGCTCGACGGGGCCCTCCACGCGTTTAACCAAAACGCTGGGCCGGGGCAAGCCCCCCTGGAGGGTTGGCAGGCCGCCGACTGGGAGCGGCGCATCGCCGAACTCTACGTTGAAGCAGCCCAGGTGATCGACGAAGACGAGCGCTTTGAGCTGTACAGAGAAACCCAGGAGCTGACCCAGGAATATTTGCCGTTTATCTATTTGATCAACAATCTCTCGCTCACCGCTGTCCGCAACCGGGTGCAGGGGGTGAAGTACACCGCCCTCGGTGGTGCCCTCTGGAATATCTATGAGCTGTCGGTGGAGGACTAGGCCTTGACCGAGCTGATTGTGAAAGGATCTAGGGGCCTGAGGGCCTAGGGTTCACGGTGCAGGGTATACGGTGCAAGGCAGGCCGTGAACCGTATACCCCCTTGTATACCCCCCTATCATCTTCGCTGGGCCGTCTATCAATACCGATCTAGCAGCAGATCGACTTCGGTCTCTAGGGTCATGCCCGCCATGGCCGCCAGCTCGGCCTGGCGCACGGCTAGGTGAGTCTTGGCCAGGGGCGCACCCAGGGCATTCAGCAGCACCGTGTCTTGCTCTAGGGCCGCTAGCGATTCTGCCAGGGACTGGGGCAGGAGGGTGATGTTGCGATCGCCTCTTTCCGCCTCCGACAGCCCCCCCGGATCTTGCTGCACGGGGTCGGGTAGCGAATATCCCTGGGCGATACCGTCTAGCCCCGCTGCGATCGCCGCCCCCAGCGCCAAATATGGATTCGCCGCCCCATCCACCGTCTTGAGTTCCAGGTGGGTCGGGCTGGGTGGGGCCAGATTGCTCGGCACCCGCAGGGCCGCCTCGCGGTTATCCATACCCCAGGCGCGGTAGGCCCCGCTCCAGCAGTGGGGCCGCAGCCGCCGGTAGGAGTTGGGGCTGGGGGTGGTGATTGCCATCAGCCCCGGCAGGTGGTGCAGCAGCCCGGCGGCAAAGGCTTTGGCGATATCTGACAACCCGCCCGAGCCGTCAGGAATCAGGTTCTCGTCGCCCCGCCACAGACTCAGGTGCAGGTGACAGCCGCTGCCCGCGTGGGCCTCGTACAGCTTGGGCACAAAGGAGGCCACCAGCCCGCGCTGGTGGGCGATCGCCTTCACCGTCTCGCGGTAGACAATGTGCTGGTCGGCGGCAGCCAGGGCATCGGTGTAGCGCACGGAGATCTCCTGCTGGCCCGGCCCCGACTCGGGGTAGTACTGCTCTACGGAGAGACCCTGGGCGCTGAGGGCGTCGGCGATCGCCATCACCACCGCCTGGTGCACATCCATCGCCAGGGTGGCCGCAAAGGGCGTCGTATCGGCGGGCAGCAGGCCATTTTCCCCGCGCCGCAGCAGATAAAACTCCGGCTCCAAAGCGGCCTTGATCGTGAACCCCGCCTCTGCCGCCCGCGCCACCAGGCGCTTGAGAAACTGTCGCGAGCACCAGGGCCAGGGGTGGTCGGCTTGAACCATTTCCCCCATCACCCGCGCCTGCCCAGGGGCGTAGGGCAAGAGCTGTAGCGTCTGCCAGTCGGGCACCAGCCACACCTCGCCCACCGGCCCCAGCCCGCTACCGGGGGCCACCGCGTCGGCCACGACCGGAATCGCCTGCTGCGCCGCCGATAGCCCCACCCCACAAGCGCCCGTCTCTAGCTGCCGAGCCAGCGCGTCGATGTGGATAGCCTTACCGCGAATCACGTTGCCGTTGTCGCACCAAACCACCCGCACAAAGCGAATATTGTCGTTCTCTAGCTGGGTCAAAATGGCCCTCGGGTCTGAGGTGGAATGGCTTGCCATAGAACGCTCTGCCCTAGAAACTATCGGCTGCTTTGAGACCCCATAATATGATGACAAGTCATTGAGGTACATGGTGCAGGGTATAAGGTTCAAGGCGGGCCGTAAACCTTATACCCTGCACCGTACACCTTGCACCGTGTACCGTACGCCCTCTCCCCCGGCACTTTCCCCGCTCTCAGCTCAGCCGAGCCGTACATTCTAAAATCAACCGCTGGTTAATCAGGCCGTAGGGCTGCACCACCAGCGCCCGCCGAAACATCTGAATCGCTTCTTCGTACTTACCCAGGGCCGCATGGCACAGCCCCAGCCCGTGCAGCGCCCCAAAGTGGTAGGGCACCAGATCAATCACCCGCTGGCAGTCGGCCAGGGCCTCCACATAGCGGTGCTGTAGATAGTAGAGCACCGCTCGGCGGTTCCAGGCCTCGGCAAAGTCTGGCAGTTCTGCCACCAGGGCCGACAGCAGCGCTTCCGCCGCGTCGAGGCGTTCCTCATCGATCAGGGTTTGAGCATCGCGCAGGCGCTGATTGCCCGCCTCGCCTTTCTGGTAAAACCAGCGCTGCCATAGGGCAGCCGTAGCCAGCTCTCGCTGATATTCGTCCTCCTGCTTGAGGCTTTGCAGCAGCACTTCCAGAGTTGCGTCGTCCATCATGCCGTTGCCTAACTGTGGCGTTGTGCCCTTTATTATCCAGCATTTAGCTGAGATTGGCTGCCCAAGGGGGTTCTAGCTCCTAGGAGTGGGGCTTATGGGTTTACAGGTAACAATAGATAAACTGATTTCCCCTAAGTTGTGAGCTGTTCTTGCCAGATGGGCAGACTACAAATGTGCGAGGAATAAGCCCTGTGCGCTAAGCCCGTCTCTACCGCTTCTTTGCAGTAGCAGCTAAGTGTACCTAAGCAAGCTATCCTTGCAATTTTGTAGACACATTAATTTTTTAGGGGTTCAAAATCATGGCTGTTGAAAAAGTAAACTCTTCCTCTAGCTTGGCTGAAGTTGTTGACCGCATTCTCGACAAAGGCATTGTGATTGATGCTTGGGTTCGTGTTTCCCTCGTAGGTATCGAACTACTGGCTATCGAAGCCCGTGTTGTGATCGCCTCCGTAGACACCTACCTCAAGTACGCCGAAGCCGTTGGTCTGACCGCTCAAGCGGCCGTACCTGCTGCCTAAGAGCGCCCTCGCTCTTTGCACCTAATGGGGCAGCAGAATACTGGCTTTAGTCAATCTTTCGCTGCCCCATAAACTAGGTAAGACGCACATCGTTAATTGCAGCTATTGGCAGCAAGTCTCACGACAGATCTGCCGCCGGCAAGCATCAGAACAGCACCTCATGATTACACTCAGACGCTCAAATACATCCAAGTTTTAGAGTCTGGCAAACAGTTTTCTCTCCGCGCTATTTCTCGCCTTGCCGTCTAAAAAATCCTCCAAATACCCAGTCCAGCTCGGAAGAGTGCATCCCATTTTTGCGGATGTCTACGTCATTCCCACACAAGTGGGAATCCATTCGAGAGCAAGATGGCCGTCGTGGATCCCGTCTGCACGGGAATGACGGATCAGATGCACCAGATTTATTCGCACCAGATTTATTCGCACCAGATTTATTCGCACCAGATTTATTCGCACCAGATTCATTTGCACTAGAGGGAGAGCAGTCCTGTGACAGCACTTTATGACCAGTGGCAGGCCGCACGGCAGCTGCGCCAGAGCGAGGTGGTCAACCGGCGCGATCAGGTCGCTACCGACCTAGATCGCTGGCAGGCTGACCGACAGGCCCACGCTGTGCAGCTGCGCCAAGACCTCGACCAGCTGATGGCCGATCTGCGAGACAACACCGCCCTATGGCTGGCCCAGACCACCGCCGATCGCACCGCCCAGATTTCGCCTCGCCGACAGGCCCGCCAGGAGTATGTGCAGCAGCTCCAGGCCGAGACCGATGTGCTGCTGGCCAACTACCAGGCTGATCGCGAAATTAGCGCCGCCGAAGTGCGCCAAAAGCTGGAGTACGACTGCCAAGTGCTGCAAGCTACCGTCAGCGAACTGCGTCTCGAAATTGCCCAAGAGCTACGCCAGGTGCAGCAGCGAGTCGCCGAAATTCAGGCCCAGACAGCGGTTGACCTGGCGGGCTATCGCCAAGACCAGGCTGTGGTGCGGGCCGAACTGCTGCCCCAGCTCACCGCCTACGTCGAAGACCTCCAGGTGCAGGTGCAGGCCACCCTCAAAGACTTAACGGCAGTGCGCCAGCAGGCGGCGGTGGAAAACCAGGAAAAACGACAGAGCGATCGCGCCGCCCTGACCGACTCCGTAGACGCCATGTTCACCGAGCTGGCCGATTTCCGCCACCAGCTCCAGGCCCAGCGGGCGCAGCTCTCCCACATTGTTTGGGGTGCTGCCGCCCAGCCTGCCGCCGCCCCGGCGACCCGTCCGGTAGCGACCAGGCCCGCCGTAACCTCGGTACCGGCTCGGCCCGCCGCCAAGCCTGCGACTAAGGCTGCGCCTAAACCTGCCGCCGTCAAGACTGCGACCGCCAAGCCTGCTGCTGCCCGCTCGGCTCCGGTTCCAGCCCCGGCTCCAGCCCCGGCCCCGGCTCAGACAGTTCCGGCCAGGGTGCCTGCCCAACCCGCCGCTCGCTCGGCCCCGGTTGCAACTGCCGTCGCTCCCACCCCCGCGGCAGCTGTGGCCGAAGCGACTGCCCCTGAGCCCCCTGCCCTCGAAGAGGTGGTGTATAACTACCTCCACCTGTCCCAGGGTGCCCGCCTCAGCGACATTGAGACGGAGTTGGGCATCAACCGCTTTCAGGCCGTCGATGCGCTGCGATCGCTCATCCAAAAAGACCTCGTCGTCAAGCAAGACCGTACCTATCTCGTGCAAGAGGAAGCCGTTCTGTGAATACCGTTCTCCAAGCCCGCCCCCGCAACTTCGTCTCTACCCCCACCCTAGAGCGAACCACCCTGAGAGCCCTGCGCTACCTGCAATCGGGATATTCCATCCACCTCAAAGGTCCGGCTGGCACCGGCAAGACCACCCTAGCGCTGCACCTAGCCGACCTGCTGGCCCGCCCGATCATGCTGCTGTTTGGCGATGACGAGTTTAAAACCTCAGACCTGATCGGCAACCAGTCGGGCTACACCCGCAAAAAAGTGGTAGACAACTACATTCACAGCGTCATGAAGGTGGAGGACGAGCTGCGCCACAACTGGATCGACTCCCGCCTCACCCTGGCCTGCCGCGAAGGCTTCACCATGGTGTATGACGAGTTCAACCGATCGCGCCCCGAGGTCAACAACGTGCTGCTGTCGGCCCTCGAAGAAAAACTGCTGGTGCTGCCCCCCAGCAACAACCGGGCCGAATACATCCGC
Organism: Nodosilinea sp. CTOTU7353; assembly: GCA_036782635.1. Lineage (GTDB taxonomy): Bacteria > Cyanobacteriota > Cyanobacteriia > Phormidesmidales > Phormidesmidaceae > Nodosilinea. The sequence goes on along the minus strand of DAIPYU010000104.1, from coordinate 9,114 downwards.
GTCAGCCCCCACTTCCGCGCCATTCTCACCTCCAACCCCGAAGAATACTGCGGCGTCCACGGCACCCAAGACGCCCTGCAAGACCGCCTGATCACCATCAACATGCCCGAGCCAGACGAACTGGCTCAGCAGCAAATTGTGGTGCAAAAGGTGGGCATCGACAGCTCTGCGGCCCTGCAAATTGTGCAGTTGGTCAAGTCCTTCCAGTCCACCGTGGCCCCAGACATGGTCTCTAGCCTGCGCCCCAGCCTAATGATCGCCACCATCTGCCACGACCACGACATTTTGCCCCTGGCCGAAAACGCCGACTTCCGCGATGTGTGCAGCGACATTCTGCTGGCCCGCTCTAAGGAGCCTGCCCCCGACGCCACCCGCCACCTGTGGAACCTGTTCAACCGCTTCGTGGTCTCCCAGGCCGAGCTGGTCAACGATCTAAGCCTCAAGCCCGAGCCTCAGCCTGCGGCTCGCCTCCACGGCGAAGAAGAGGACGAGACTGTTGCAGCGGCTCCTTTAGAAGACGAGCCCTTAGTCGATGAAACTGTAGAGGAGCAGCCTACCGAGCTGATCGCCCCTGCCCATAGCGAAAATCCCAGCACCGAGGAGCTAGCAGCGACGGCAGCGACAGCAGATCAGGAGTCAGCCGTTGAGGCGATCGCCCCCGAAGTCGAGCTAGAGGTGGAACCCCTAGAAGTCGCGGCGGTGGCTCCGGCCTCGTCTTTGACCATCCCTGAGGTTGAAGCCAGCCTGGGCGAAGACATTGAAACCCGCATTTTCGACTATTTAGATGCAACAGGCACCATGTCTCTCGTTAACATCGAGAGGGCCCTGGGGCTAAACCGCTTCCAGGTGGTCAACGCCCTCAAGTCAATGCTCGATCAGGGCCTGCTAGAAAAACAGGAAACTGATGGCCAGCTACAGGGCTACCAACTAAGTACCCACTAAAGGTAATCCACCGTGTCTACTTCCACTGCCCCCGCCCCCGCCCCCGCCCGCCCCCAAATGGGGCGTAGTATGGCTACCGCCACCCAGGGTTCTTCCCTGGTAGATGTGATTGAGCGAGTCCTCGATAAAGGCATCGTAATTGCGGGCGATATCTCGGTTTCTGTCGGCTCCACCGAGCTGCTGAGCATTCGCATTCGCCTGATCATCTCCTCGGTGGATAAAGCCCGTGAAATTGGCATCAACTGGTGGGAAAGCGACCCCTACCTAAGCAGCCGCACCAACGAACTGCTCGAAGCCAATCAACAGCTCCAGGCCCGCCTAGAAACCATGGAAGCCGAGCTGAAGGCCCTCCGATCTGCTGAACCCGCGAGCTAATTCATGACATCAAAATCCCAATGCTGACAATCCGCACGCTGCGCCAAATTGCTACCAGCCGCACCATTCCCAGCTTTCGATCAGCGCCCAGTCGCAGTCAGAACTGCGGGCAACCGCTGGCCGACTCAGGCCGCATGGGCCACCACCAACGCCGTACCCAGGCCGAAGAGGTGCGTCGCCAGTGGCTTCAGCAGCAGTGGCAAAAGCGGCTTTAACCAAGCTAAATCACCATCGATGAGTGCCGTGAGCGCAATCAGATGCACCGGAGCGATGCACTAAACTGGGGCTATGACCAGCGAAAACAGTGAAAACGTCGATCCAGACCTCTTGCCCAGCCTGGCACTACAGCCCCCTGCCAAAACTGACGCGGGCCTAGCGCCCCTGTTGCTCACCGTGATCGAGCTGGTGCGCCAGCTGATGGAAGCCCAGGTGATTCGCCGCATGGAGTCGGGCGATCTCAACGACGACGACCTAGAACGAGCCGCCGACAGCCTGCGCAAGCTAGAAGAGCAGGTGGTCTCGATGTGCGAAATCTTTGACGTAGACCCCGCCGACCTCAACATCGACCTGGGAGAAATCGGCACCCTACTGCCGAAAGCAGGCAATTACTACCCTGGCCAGAAAAACCAAAACCCCACCATTCTTGAACTGCTAGATCGCCTGCTCGATACCGGCGTTGTCGTCGAAGGCGATGTGGATCTGGGTATGGCCCAGCTCAACTTGATCCATGCCAAGCTCCGCCTAGTCCTCACCTCCAAACCAATTTAATCCCAAATCCTCTTTGTCTAGCCCTGATTCGGCAGGGCGCCCGCCATAGCAGGACGTACGTCATAGCGCATGCCATAAGCAGGAAGGCGCAATTAAACATAAAACCTTCGTAGGATGGGCAAAGCAACGCGTGCCCATCATCAGTGAGATGGGCACGGCCTTTGAGGCCTTTGCCCATCCTACGTTTACTGCCCCTACGCCCTACCCATCCACAAACCCATCCATCACACACCCAGGGCAGACACATGGGTCTGCCCCTACCCATCCACCCACCCACCCATCCACTCCCCCCTCACCCCACCCGCTGCCACAGCTTAATCGTTCGATCGGCACTGGCGCTGGCCAACACCTTCCCCCCGGCCTGCACCGCCACCTGGTGTACCGGGTTGATATGGGCCGTCAGCGTGTCTCGCAGCCTGCCATCTTGACTGTTCCACAGGCGCAGGGTGCCGTCGCTGCCACCGCTGACCAGCCGCCTACCGTCGGGGAAAAAGGCCACGGTGTTAACTTCTTGGGTGTGCCCCTGGAGGGTGTGCAGCAATGTGCCTGCCGCCAGATCCCACAGGCGCACGGTGCGGTCTTTGCTGGCGCTGGCAATCAGGCGGCCGTCGGGGCTGACCGCCACCTGGTTGACGGTGTTGGTGTGACCGGTCAGCACCTTGATCGCAGTGGCGGTGGGCACATCCCAAATGCGCACGGTGTTGTCGAGACCGCCGCTGACCAGTCGCTGATCGGCATCGGCTAGGGCCACGGTTTTGAGCATACCCGCTGAGCCAGGCAGGGTTTTGATCAGGGTGCCCTGGCTAATATTCCACAGTTTTAGAGTGCCGTCTTCACTGGCGCTGGACAGCAGATTGCTGCCGCTGAGGGCGATCGCCGTCACATCTTTAAAGTGGCCCTTGAGAGTATGCCGCAGGGTGCCATCGCTCAGGTGCCACACCTTCACCGTGGCATCGTCGCCGCAGCTGGCCAACAGCTGTCCCCGCAGGTCGATGACCACATCGTTGACGCCGCGAGCATGGCCCTTGAGCCCATGGAGCAAATCGCCGGTTTGCCAGTTCCAAATCCGCAGGGTGTCGTCTAGGCTACCGCTGACCAAGACCGGCTGTTTGGGGCTAAAGGCAACGGCAGTTACCCACGACTGATGGCCCGTCAGGGTTTTAATGGGCTGCCAGCCTAGCCCAGAACTGGGCGGTTGTGAGCTGGATGGTTTAGAGCTGGGTGACTTTGAGCTGGGTGGCTGAGGGATCGTGGGGTTTGAGCTGGGTGGTTTCGAGACAAGGGGGGTGGAGCCAGAGACCGCCCCGCTGGAGCCAGAAAGCCCCGGGCCGTGGATCTCTGACGGCAGCACATCAGCGCTTGAGGGTAGGGAGGTGGTGGGCATTGTCATCCCGCCCCTTTGCCCCGGTCCGCTTGGCCGGGGCAGCCCGCCAAACAGGCTTTGGTCCGACTGGTTTGAAACCCAGCCCGGCACCGCCCCCTCCAGCTTGGGCAGCCGTTGCAGGTCGTCGAGCACGTCCTGGGCCGTCTGATAGCGCTCGCTCACCAGATCTTGGGTCATACCGTTTAACACCTCGGCCAGGGCGGGGTGAATCGTGCGCCCCTGTTGCTGCAATCGGTCTTGCCACAGCCAGCGCCCCTCTAGGGGGCTGTAGAGGTCTTCGGGCTTGCAGCCGGTGAGCAGGTGCAGGCAGGTGGCCCCCAGGCTGTAGAGGTCGCTAGAGGGGTAGGCCTGGCCGCTGCGCAGCTGCTCAAGCGGGGCGTAGCCCTCGGTGCCAATGCGGGTGCCCTGCTCATAGCGAATGGCTTCGCTAAACTGTTTCGCCACGCCAAAGTCGATCAGCACGGGCTTTTGATCAACCTTGCGGCGCATGATGTTTGACGGGGTAATATCTCGGTGAATCACCCCGTGATTGTGGATGAAACGCAGCACTGGCAGCAGGTCGTCGAGCAGCTGTCGAACGCTGCCCTCGTCATAGGCGGCCTGGGCCGCGATCTCCTGGTGCAGGGTGCGCCCTTGCACCATCTGTTGCACCAGATAAAGATATTTCTTCTGTTCAAAATAGGCCAGCAGGGTAGGAATCTGCGGATGCTCGCCCAGCTCGTGGAGCCGCACCGCCTCCTGCTCAAACAGCTGCACTGCCTTCAAAAAGGCTTTAGTGCCCTGAGTTTGAGGGGCAAACTGTTTGATCACACAGCGGCTGTTGAGGCGATCGGCATCGAGGGCAAAGTAGGTACGGCCAAACCCCCCCCGGCCAATCAGCTTTAGGGGACGGTAGCGACCGCGCAGGCGGCGCTCCAGGGGGTTGCCGCAGGTGGGGCAGACTGCGGCCTGGGTAGTGTGATTGGGCTGGGTGCAGTGGGGGTTGAGGCAGCAGATCATCACAGCGGTAAACCCAGGAGCGCAGAGGCATAGTTTTTGCCTATGCCTACCTACATTTAACCTGCAATTGGTCGGCGAGGGAGGATTTTCGACCTAGAGGAACGAAGGATGCTTCAGCGGATCAGCACTGGTTGAGCCAAGAAGGTATTTCTATCATCGGTCTAGATTTGAGATTTATCGGGTAGTTTGGCGTGATCGCAGCCCAAATCGCCCCCGACACCCGCGCTGTTTTTGGCCCCAGGCAGCTCCTAGCCTGGGGCCACCGCTATATTTCGTAACAATTGGGCTGATCGCAGCAATTGCCCCAAACCCTTGCGGTATGGTGGATAAATATCGTTCAAGTCTAGACTCCGGTCTGGACTTGGTAAAACAGTTGTCAACTAAGCAACCGCCGCCGCACCCATGACCCTGGCTCAGCCTCCCCACACACCTCCCCACCAAAAAGCTAAAGCCCTGCGCCCAGGGGCCACCCGCCCCGCCAAAGAACTCTGTAGCGAATGCGGCTTTTGCGACACCTACTACATTCACTACGTCAAAGAGGCCTGCGCCTTTCTCAACCAGCAGTTTCCGGCCCTAGAAGACCAAACCCACGGCCGCAGCCGCGATCTGGAGGCCGACGATGAGGTCTACTTTGGCGTGCACCAAGACATGATGGCCGCCCGCAAGCAGCAGCCCATTGAGGGGGCGCAGTGGACGGGCATTGTCAGCACCATCGCCATCGCAATGCTCACCCAGGGCCTAGTCGAAGGGGTGGTGTGCGTGCAAAATAGCGAGAGCGATCGCTTCCAGCCCCAGCCGGTGCTGGCCACCACCCCCGCAGAAATTCTTGCGGCGCGGGTCAACAAGCCCACCCTGTCGCCCAACCTTTCAGTGCTAGAGCAGGTCGAAAAATCGGGCATGAAGCGGCTGCTGGTGATCGGCGTCGGCTGCCAGATTCAGGCGCTGCGGGCGATCGAAAAGCAGCTGGGCCTAGAGCAGCTCTACGTGCTGGGCACCCCCTGCGTCGACAACGTTAGCCGGGCGGGGCTGCAAAAATTTCTCGAAACCACCAGCCGCTCCCCCGACACCGTGGTGCACTACGAGTTCATGCAAGACTTTCGGGTCCACTTTAAGCACTCCGATGGCTCCACCGAAACTGTGCCCTTCTTTGGCCTCAAGACCAACCAGCTCAAGGATGTGTTTGCCCCCTCCTGCATGAGCTGTTTTGACTATGTGAATGGTCTGGCCGACCTGGTGGTGGGCTACATGGGTGCCCCCTTTGGCTGGCAGTGGATCGTGGTGCGCAATGATCGCGGCCAGCAGATGCTCGATCTAGTTATGGATCAGCTCGATACCCAGCCAGTGGCGTCTGAGGGCGATCGCAAAGCCGCCGTGCAGCAGAGCATCCCCGCCTACGACAAGGCGGTGACGCTGCCCATGTGGGCCGCCAAGCTGATGGGCGTGGTGATCGAGCGCATCGGCCCCAAGGGCCTAGAGTACGCCCGCTTCTCCATCGACTCCCACTTCACCCGCAATTACCTGTATGTAAAGCGCAACTACCCGCAAAAGCTGGCCGCCCACGTGCCCGAATTCGCCAAACGCATCGTCAGCCAATACAAGTTGCCGAAATAGGGGTTTGCCAAGGCTAAGGTGAGGGGTTTGTGGGGGTGCAAGGTTTAAGGTACAAGGTGTACGGCCCGCCTTGAACCGTGCACCCTGCACCTTAAACCGCGTACCTTATCCCCCCCCAGCGATCGCCCTATAATGATGGCCAAACATTCCCCCAGATGCCATGGTCAAATTTGACTCAGTTCAGCTTACCGAGGTCTCCGTTAGCCTGCCCTGGGGCATTGGCTCCGCCAAATGGCAGCCCGACACCACCGAGCGCGCCGCCGCCTGGCAGCTTTACATTGAGCTAGTCACCCGCGTCGCCGTGCAGCCCCTCGACGCCGACGCCGGGCTGGTGCGCGAAGCCCTCAACTCGCTCTACAGCCTGTTTGGCTCTACCCGCGAGATTTTACGCACCGCTGGCCCCAATGTGGGGGCCTCGAAAGATTCTGTAGGCGGCATTGCGATCACCGTGCTCAACCACGGTCTGCGCCCCTTTCTCTCTAGGTGGCACCCGGTCTTGCAGGAGTGGGAGGCCCAAAAACCCCAGGGAGTCAGCGCCGTCGCCCACGAAAAGGGCTGGGAGCTAGAACCCACCCTCCGCCAAGACCTCAGCCAGCTCAGATCTGGCCTCGAAGCCTACGCCCACGCCCTGGCCAAAATCGCCGGCATCGACGACGCTTAAAATGCCGCAATTCTCCCCCGAGCTGCCCGCCAGCCCCCCTTACTCCAACACCCGAAACCCAACACCCAACACCCCCATCCACCCATCCACCCATCCACCCATCCACCCATCCACCCATCCACCCATCCACCCATCTACGTATATCGAGGCCCACTTACGTAGAAACGCTACCCAGATTCAGTTAAGTATCGAAAAAATACTCAGTGCACATCATAAAGTTGTCACTAATATAGAAACCTAAAGGTGCACATACTCAGATGCTTCAGGCTGCCCCCGGCTACCTGAGACGCGGTCAAAAATATAGCCAGCTTTCGCGGTTGTAAGGCAAGCAACTTTACAGACGTGATCGCTCCACTACCATTGCTGGGTATTTTAGAGATCAATATGATCTCTACTATCTCAGGAGTAGCTCTCGTGCCCAGGGTGGCCCAGCCTGCCCACAAAGGCATCTAATGGTTTGCCCCAGGCGTAGTATAAACGTAATTACTAGTATCGGATTTTACGTGTTCGAGTGTGTCTGCCCCCCCAGAGACACAATTAGGAGAGAAAACTAAAGGCACCACTACGGTAAGGCTAACGGCTTATAGCCAGGCCTTCCCCCTCCGCGAGTCTTAGATTTTGTTGTTTGGCAATCGGTCTTAGGTCTTAGAAACATGAATCGTCATCTACTGCGACGGGCTTTACGGCTTCCTCAAGCGGCCATCAAGCGACTAGTCACCGGGCTGCTACAAATCGTGCTCTTGGCCAACCGACCGGCCCGCCTGGCCCGGTCGGGTTTTGTGCTGCCGACCACGGTACTGCTGGTGCTGATGGTGGTGCTCACCGCTACAGCGCTTACCTATCGCTCGTTTACCCGCAGCGATATGGCCATCTCCCAGCGCGAGCAGCAGGTGATCGCCAACGCCGCCACTCCGGCCCTAGACCGAGCCAGAGCCAAAATCGAGTTTCTGTTTACCCGAGACAATCGCCGCCCCAGTGGTCTACCCACGGGCGACTTTTTGGCCAGCATGATGCTGACCCAGCCCCTCCCAGGTACGGTGAACGCTCTGCCCGGCGACCCCTTTACCCTGCCCGGCGAAACGCGGCTCGATATCAACCGCGATGGCGTTCTAGATAATGCTTGGTCGTTTGTCAGCGACAACAACCGCAACGGTGAAGAAGGTGAAACAATCACCTACTCAATCTTGGTCGAAGACGAAGAAAGAGTTATTCCGCCTGCTAGACCTAACATAAATATCCAATCTCCGGTTAACCAAGCCAAGGCCGATGCTCTGGTGACTCGCACAGGCCCTCTAGCCACCACCGAAGCCACCACGGGCTGCGCCAACGCTAGGGCCGAAAAAGGCTGGCAAATTGTCAGCGATGGCACCAGCAGCGCCCTGCAAAAGAACTTTCAGATTAACGTGTTTGTGCCCAACGACAACAACGTCAACCGCACCGTTGAGTCATTTGAGTTTCAGCAGTCGCGCATTGCCGACCGGGGCAACAAGTGGGCTGCCTGGTTCCGCTACGACATGGAAATTTTTCCTGGGCCGAACTTTAACATCAACGGGGCCATGCACACCGACAGCAACCTCTTCTTTAGAAATAACAACGGCCAAATAACGTCCTATATGATCAGCTCCCACAACTCCTGCGTCTACAGTCAAGAGGCGTCAGAGATTACTGTGGGCGATGTATCAGAGGATGGCAGCTTCCAAGGGCAAATCGTCAGAGGTGCAATTTTCAATAATGCCTATGGTGGCGGCGACGCCAGAATTCATACTTTTAGCACAGATAACGATCCTCCAAATGTCAGAACGCTTACCACCGCCAACGACTCTGTAAACGGGGGTACCCCAGCCGCCATTGCGGTAAACCCTCTGGTGCTCTATACCCAAGATCGGTTACAGCACAGCACTGCTCCTGGCGCTGCTTCCTGGAATCGCGTTGCCGCCTGGGAGACTAGTGACATTCGCACCGAGGGGCGTATTTTCAACAAAAGGGTGCCTAAGCCGTTTGTTGACGACTTCTTTAGGGCCGACAACCGCTGGGGGCCAAAGCCGCGCTACAGCGACACCGACCCAGCTCTAGATGTGGCGAACCCTGCTAACGGCGTTGGCTTGGGTGACGATATCGAGAACATCGACCAGGTGACCGACCCAGTTACAGGCTTTGACGGCTATTGGGAACGGCAGGCCGTTAACTACGGGTTGCGCCTGGTGGTTGGCCAGCGCCTCGAGCTGGGCAACCCCAATGGTTGGAACTTTAACCCCACCCCTGATCTTCCCAGTACGCAAGATCGCCTTTACCCGCCCAATGCACCACTAGCAGTAGGTACGAAAATTCGCGCGAACGAATATCGTCAAAAAACTGCCCTGCGCGACAACCTGGC
>DAIPYU010000103.1:8778-18255 GCA_036782635.1 Nodosilinea sp. CTOTU7353 | reverse complement strand
TAGGTTTCTGCCAAATGTTGTACTTTGCTCAGGTCAAGCATGGGGCACCTTAAACTAGGCCGGGTTGCGTTGAGCCTGCTGTAGTTCTGCGATCGCAGCCTTGACCTGCTGTTGGTGCTCCCGCAGTCGTTGGTAGTGGGCTACACCCTGCTCAATCTGCCTGTCCCGAGGGTCATCGGCTTTGCCAAACACCAAGCCACCACAGAGCGAGACCCAGCCCTTCTTATTGGGTTCAGCCGCTTCGTAGTCGCGAATGCGATCATCTACGCGTTGACTCACGTGATCTAAAATCTCTGCATCGGACTTGTCAGCCCAGGATAGATCAATACCGGGATACTGCCGAATCACCTCCCAGATATGAACCGGAATTGGCACCATAACCCGGTTGTAGGAAGCTTCAAACTGCACCTGCTCTAGTTCTAGGTACACGTAGTCGTTGTCCAGCGCTTCATGATAGAAGTGAAACGTCTGCCCATAGGCGATGGTGGCTTTTGTAGACATGGTAAATACCTGCCATAGATGAACGCAGGGTAAGCATAGAAAATTAGTCTATGCCCATCATTACGAAGTTTGGGACAGCTGGGCACGCTCTGCTTTGCCCAGCCTACAACTCTATTAACCCACTAGTCGGTCACACCTCAACAAGCTAAACGCCTGCCCCTGCTCTGGCGCGATCGCCCATTACACCACCCCACCACGCTGTTGTCAGGGTTGCATCCTCTAGTGTGAGGCCGCAACGCTTTAGTGCGACAGCTCAACTTCCTATTGTCAGGCCGCAACAGCTTAAGTTGCGGCGGGTCAAGGTCTAACTCAGCGATCAAGGTGCTGCCATAGATAGCCGTAGCACACAGCCCCGCCAAGCTCAGACCCATGCCGTAGGGCACGGCAGCTAGCGCTCAATGGTAAACCCGTCAAAATGAGCTGATCCGGTATAGGGTTCAGTCGCCACCTGGGTAACTCGGGCGGTCGCTGGCCCCTGGTTAGCCCAGTGCAGTAAAGCCTGGAGCTGATCGCTGGTACCCATGGCCACAATTTCAACCGTGCCATCGAGCTGGTTGCGGACAAAGCCTTTTATCCCTAGCCGTTGGGCTGTCTGGCAGGTGTGATAGCGAAACCCTACTCCCTGCACTGTCCCATGCACCACCGCGCGAATTTGTTCCATAGCCCCTGGCCTATAGGTTGTTCACGCCCAGATTTTCTCACGGCGCGTTTGCTCTACCCATGCCCCGTAGCTCTGGCGATAACACCTTCATTTGCACAAATATCTGACCCGGTTGACTTCGCAATCTGCAATCATCGGTCAAAATAGAAGTTCAAGTAAGGTTGAATATTCACCTTAGAGGTCGAAAGTTCGCCCTGCCCTGAATGCCTACTCTGGCGAAGATCATCTAAATGGTGCATCGCTTCGCGGATGCACCCTACGGTTGATTCACTAACTCACCTACCCACCACTCACCTACTCTTTCACCGTCCCATGGCACAGTCCCCCCTCTCGATCTCCACCACAATGACCGGCGCAGAGATTCGCCAGACGTTTCTGGAGTTTTACGCGGCGCGGGGCCACGCCATCAAACCCAGCGCCTCCCTGGTGCCCGAAGACCCCACGGTGCTGCTCACCATCGCGGGCATGCTGCCCTTCAAGCCGATTTTCTTGGGCCAGCGCCCGGCGGATGTGGATCGGGCCACCACCTCGCAGAAATGCATTCGCACCAACGACATTGAGAACGTGGGCCGCACGGCGCGCCACCACACCTTCTTTGAGATGCTGGGGAATTTCAGCTTTGGCGATTATTTTAAGGAGCAGGCGATCGCCTGGGCCTGGGAGCTTTCCACCGAAGTGTTCAAACTCCCCGCTGAGCGCCTGGTGGTGAGCGTGTTTCGCGAAGACGACGACGCCTTTGCCATCTGGCGTGACCAGGTGGGCATTCCCGCCCACCGCATTCAGCGCATGGATGAGGCCGACAACTTCTGGACCTCTGGCCCCACCGGCCCCTGCGGCCCCTGCTCAGAGATCTACTACGACTTTCACCCCGAGCTGGGCGACGAGCACATCGACCTCGAAGACGACTCGCGCTTCATCGAGTTCTACAACCTGGTGTTTATGCAGTACAACCGGGATGCCGAGGACACCCTCACCCCGCTGCAAAACCAGAACATTGACACCGGCCTGGGCCTAGAGCGCATGGCCCAGATCATCCAGCAGGTGCCCAACAACTACGAAACCGACCTGATTTTGCCGATCATCGACGCGGCGGCGGGGCTGGCGGGGCTGACCTACGGCACCTCGGACGAGAAAACTAAGGTCTCCCTCAAGGTGATCGGCGACCACGTGCGGGCCGTGGTGCACATGATTGCCGACGGCATCATCGCCTCCAACGTGGGCCGGGGCTACATTCTGCGGCGGCTGATTCGCCGGGTGGTGCGCCACGGGCGGCTGATCGGCATTGAGGGGGCCTTCATTAGCAAAGTGGCTGAGGCGGCGATCGCCCTGGCAGAGACCCCCTTCCCCAACACCCGCCAGCGCGAGACGGTGATCAAAGCCGAGCTCGACCGCGAAGAAGCCCGCTTTCTTGAAACTCTGGAGCGGGGCGAAAAGCTGCTGGCCGAGCTGCTCCAGCGCGAGAGCGGCTCGAAGACCAAGCAGATCGCGGGCACCGACGCCTTCGTGCTCTACGACACCTACGGCTTCCCCCTAGAGCTAACCCAAGAAATTGCCGAGGAGCAGGGCCTGACGGTGGATGTGGCCGGGTTCGAGACCGCCATGGCAGCACAGCGCCAGCGCTCGAAAGACGCCCACGAAACCATTGACCTCACCGTGCAGGGCAGCCTGGATTCCTTAGCTGAGCGGATTCACTCCACGGAGTTCCTAGGCTACAAAGACACCAGCAGCACCAGCCAAGTCGAGGCGCTGCTGCTGGGCGGCCAGTCGGTGGATGTCATTGAGGCGGGCCAAGAGGCCCAGGTGGTGCTCAACCAGACCCCGTTCTACGCCGAGTCGGGTGGTCAGGTGGGCGATCGCGGCTACCTCTCCGGCGATGACCTGCTGATTCGCGTTCACGATGTCAAAAAAGACGGCGATTTCTTCGTCCACTTTGGCAAAGTCGAGCGGGGTTCCCTAAAGGTCGGCGATCAGGTGACGGCGCAGATCGACCGCGCCTGCCGCCGCCGCGCCCAGGCCAACCACACCGCCACCCACTTGCTGCAAGCGGCACTGAAGAAGCTGGTGGACCCCGATATTTCCCAGGCCGGTTCCCTGGTGGCCTTTGACCGCCTGCGGTTTGACTTTAACTGTCCCCGCGCCCTGACGCCTGCCGAAGTGCAGCAGGTGGAAGAGCAGGTGAACACCTGGATCGCCGAGGGGCACCAGGGCGATGTCACCGTAATGGCGCTGGAGGAAGCCAAGGCCAAGGGTGCGATCGCCATGTTTGGCGAAAAATATAGCAACGAGGTGCGGGTGATCGACTTCCCCGGCTTGTCGATGGAGCTGTGCGGCGGCACCCACGTCAGCAACACGGCAGAGATTGGTCTGTTTAAGATCATCGCCGAGGCCGGGGTGGCCTCGGGCACCCGCCGGATTGAGGCCGTGGCTGGCCCCGCCGTGCTGGAGTATTTGAACGTGCGCGATGCCGTGGTGCGGGATCTTTCAGACCGCTTTAAGGCCAAGCCGGAGGAGTTGTGCGATCGCGTCACTACCCTGCAACTCGACCTTAAGACTGCCCAAAAAGAGCTGGAGTCACTGAAGTCTGAACTGGCGGTGCTCAAGTCTGACCAGCTGCTAGAACAGGCCGAAGCCGTCGGCACCGTCAAAATTATCGTGGCTGAGCTGGAAGGGGTCAGCGCCGAAGCCCTCAAGACCGCCGCCGAGCGCCTGCTGCAAAAGCTGGGGGCCGGAGCCGTGGTGCTGGGTTCGGTACCCGAACCTGAGAAAGTGAGCTTAGTGGCGGCCTTTAGCCCCGAAGTGATCGAGCAAAAGCTGCAAGCGGGCAAGTTTATCGGCGGCATCGCCAAGCTCACGGGCGGCGGCGGCGGCGGCAGGCCCAACCTGGCCCAGGCGGGCGGGCGCGACGCGGCTAAACTGCCCGAGGCGCTGGCCAGCGCTCAGCAGCAGTTGCTAGAAGCGCTAGGGTAGGTACCTAGGTGATTTTTCGATAAGAATATACCCGCGTAGGATGGGCAAAGCTTGCGTGCCCATCGCAACGAATGCCGAACGATGGGCACGGGCAATGCCCTTTGCCCACCCTACACAGGGGTAACCCTTTCCTGGAAATGTCCCTATTCTTGCAGCAGCGGCCGCAGCAGGGCGCTGATCCGCAGCACCTCGGCCACCGACCAGGCCTGGGCAAAGGCTCCGCGCGGGGCCATGGGGGCATCGCCGTCAAAGATCTCGCTGATCGTGCCCAGGCAGCCGTCCGATAGATGGTGAATCAGCGGGTCGAGAAAGCTATGGGCCAGGTCGGCGTCTTGGTAGACCCGCCAGTGGGCCTGCACAAAGGGGCCGAGCAGCCAGCTCCACACGGTGCCCTGGTGGTAGGCGCCGTCGCGCTGCACCAGGTCGCCGCCGTAGTGGCCCTGGTAGCTGGGGTGGGCCGGGTCGAGCGATCGCAGCCCGTGGGAGGTCAGCAGCCGCTGGGCCACCACATCCACCACCGCCCGCTGCTGGTCGGCGGTGAGACAGGGTTCGCCCAGGGTGGTGTGGGGCAGAGAAACCGCAAAAATTTGGTTGGGCCGCAGGGCGGGGTCAGCGCCGTCGGGGCCATCGATCAGGTCGTAGCAGTGGCCCAGGTCGTCGCTCCAAAATCGCTGAAAGCCCTGGCGAGTCTGGGTCGCCAATTCTTGAAACTGCCCGACGGGCTGGCCCAAAATCGCCGCAAAGTCGGCCATCACCAGCAGGGCGTTGTACCACAGGGCGTTGACTTCGACCGGTTTGCCGGTGCGGGGGGTGACGACCCAGTCGCCGACTTTGGCGTCCATCCAGGTGAGCTGCACTGCCGGTTCCCCGGCGTAGAGCAGGCCGTCGGCGGGGTCTACCTGAATGCGGTGGCGGGTGCCTTTGCAGTGCCAGGTGATGATTTCTTGCAGCTGAGGATACAGCTCTTCTATCAAGGCCCTGTCGCCGGTGGCGGCGTGGTAGGCGCGCAGGGCCTCGAAGTACCAGAGGGTGGCGTCTACGGTATTGTAGTGGGGGGCTGCGCCACTTTCGGGAAAGTTGTTGGGCAGCATGCCCTGGTCAAGGTAGCGGGCAAAGGTCTGCAAGATCAGCCGGGCCAGGGCGGGTCGTCCGGTGTCCAGGGTCAGCCCCGGTAGGGCAATCATGGTGTCGCGACCCCAGTCGCCAAACCAGGGGTAGCCCGCGATGATGCTTTTGCCCACAGACGCAGGGGGAGGGATGGCGCTGGCAGAATCGCCGTCAGGCCCAGAATTAAGCCCAAATTCAAGTCCAGAATCTTGGCGGTCAATGTTTGCAATAGCAGAATCTTCCACCGCCCGATTGACCACAAACTGATCGGCCGCCAGCACCAGCTGGCTTACCCAGGCGGGCGCTGGGTAAGCCAGCTGGGCGGCTTTACCCTGGGCGATCAGGTGCTGCTCGTAGGCGCGGCGGCGCAGCAGGGCGCTTTGACCCGAGCGATCGGCCTCGGCCTCGGTGGTGGCCACCAGGGTAAACGACTGGCCCTGGCCCAGGGTGGGGGCAAAGGTGGCGGCGTGCAGGTGGTCATCGTAGGGGTGAATGCCCCGGTAGGCTTCGACCGCCAGGGCGTAGCCCTGGTGCCAGGTGTGGGCGGGCTGGGCCGGGGCGGCTTCGCTGAGAATATAGAAGGGCTGAACATCGGCTTTGGCCTGGATGCGCAACCCCTGGGGGCATTCGGTCAGGGACATCTGCCAGCCTGCGCCCTGGGTGCTGTGGTGGTGGTCGCGGTGGTTGATCAGCACTTTGAGATTGAGCGCGATCGCAGCGCTGGCGCGGCTGAGGGTGTAGCGAATGTAGGTGGTGTTGGCTCCTGGCTCCATCCAGACGCGCTTTTCGAGGCGGGCATCGGCGATCGCATAGACCCAGATCGGAATGGTGCCCTCTAGTCGAAACGACTCTAGGTGCAGGTAGCCCTGGGGATGCTGCGCCCCATCGGCCCAGCGATCGCAGTAAAGTTCGTAGGTTTCTCCCAAATAGCTGGCCGTTTCATCGACCTTGGTCACCAGCAGAGTGCGCTCTAGGGGCGGTTTGAGGGCCGCCACCAGCAGGCCGTGGTAGTGGCGGGTGAGCACCCCGGCCACGGTGCCACAGCCATAGCCGCCAATGCCGTTGGTGACTAGCCATTCTTGCTGGGTGGCCATGGCCTCTTCGCCGCACAGATGACGGCCAAAGGAAATAGTCATATGGAAATAGTCATATAGGCAAATTCATGGGATAACGCCGTGGCCCAGGGGTTGGGCTAGACCGATATCTGTCCTGGTGGAACAATGGGGGAACTAGGGCAAGGACGGTGGGCGCGGTAGCCATCGTTCGTAACAGCAGCGCATCAATAAAGTCTATGACCAGCACGATCATAATCTTGATGGGAGTTTCAGGGGTGGGCAAGACTACCGTTGGTCAGCGACTGGCCCAGCGGCTAGACATTGACTTTTTAGATGGCGACGATTTTCATTCGCCCGCAAATATAGCGAAAATGCAGCGCGGCGAACCGCTAGATGAGGATGATCGCACCCCCTGGCTAGAGTCTTTACAGCAGCTGATTCAAACCCTGTTGGCCAAAGACCAGGGAGCGGTAATCGCCTGCTCAGCCCTCAGGGCCACCTATCGCCAGCAGCTCGGCCATGGCGGCGATCGCGTCAGCTTTGTGCTGCTGACAGGCTCCGCCGATCTCATTCGGCAGCGGCTCCGCCAGCGCCAAAATCACTTTATGACCGCCGAGCTGCTAGCCAGCCAGCTCGAAGCCCTCGAAGCCCCCGCCGACAGCCTGGTCGTCGATGTCGATCAAACCCCCGCCGCCATTGTGCAAACCATTCTGACCAAGCTCAACCGAACCCCAGCCGCCCCTTCCCCTAAAGCTGCACTCTCTGAAGCCCCTCTCTCGGAGAACTAACCATCACGCCCAATCCAGGCAGTCATACTAAACCCTGCCTAGCCCCCGGCTCCTCTATTCAGATTTCTGCAACTTACCTTCAATCCCAACCTTCCCCAACCCATCCACCCATCCACCCATCCACCTACCCACTCCCCCACTCCCCCCTACAACTGCCCCTGCCACGAAATCCCCTGCTCAGCGCTGTTCTTGCCGAGCGATCGCACCGCCGTGATCTCAACCTGGGCGTAGGTGCCGCGACTAAACGGCCCCCGGTCAATGGGCAGTCGCCCCAGGGCCAGCTCAAAGCGATTGCCCGCCAGGGTCACCAGCTCCGCTGGTATCACATCGTCGTAGACCGTGACGTAGCGGGGGCGGCGGCTATCTCTGGGGTCGTCAGCGGTGGTGCGCAGGGTGACGCGAAACTGGGTGTTGAGGTAGGCCGACTCGGCTGCTAGATCGAGCACCGCTGCGCTCAGGTTTGCGCCGCTGCCCTGCACCCCGCCCCAGGCCAGGCGGGTGACGTCGCTGGCCCGCACCGCACTGTTGACGGTAATGGTGAGCTGGTCGCCCTCGCGGCTGGTGGTGTAGTCGGCCCAGAGGTGGTCTGGAAACACCGCCGTCAGTGATCCATCGGGCTGAATCTCGGCCCGCAGGTTGCCGCCCGCAAACACCCCAATGGGTCGCGGAGCCTGCCAGTCGAGACTGACATCGCCCTCCACCTGGCCAGTGTATTCGCGGTAGGTGTCTCTGACCCGTGAGCCAGGGGCCAGCAGGGCCTTGGCCCCCGCCCGCTCGGTCCACAGGTTGCGGGAGAGCCGCGTCGGCTGGTTGACCAAGGTGGTCAGCCCCACAGAAATAGCTGGGTTTTCGGCGGGCAGCGGCTCTAGCTGGTTGACCAGCGACAGCTGCCCGTCTGCGCCGGGAGTGCCGTCGCGGCCAAAGGCTCCGTTGCTGCCGCTGCGGCCATCGCGGCAGGTGTAGCGGGTGTTTTGGCAGCGGTGGTCGGGTTGGCCGGGGGTGCCCGTGCAGGTCTGCACCGTCCACTGGCGAATATCGCAGCGACAGCCCAGGGCCCCGCCGCCGCCGCGCCCGCCCCGGCCCGATCGCCCGCCCTGGGCCTCGACTGAGAGCTGTTGCAGCGCCGCGCGATCGCCGTAGTACACCAATAGATCGCCGCCGCTGCCGCCGTTACCGCCGCTGCCGCCGCTGCCCCCCGAGCCACCATCGGGGGCGCGCAGGTCGTAGGTCACGTTGCGCGGCTGCCCGCCGCAGCGGGGCCGGTAGCCGTTTTCGCCATTCTCGCCGTCTTCGCCATCGCTGCCCGAGAGCGACAGGCGGGCCGGGGTGCCGTCAGCCACGATACTCTGGCTCTGCCCCGCCGTGCCGTCGCGCCCCGATCTGCCCGTGCGGCCATTGCTGCCCTGGCTGCCGTAAACGCGCACAGACTGCGCCCAGGCCACCATCGAGCAGCCCTCTAGCCCCGGCAGCGGCAGCGTGGTGATCAGGCCAAAGCAAAGGGGGGCAAGGGCGATCGCAAGGGCGCGTTTCACGGCAGGTTTCCTCAGCGGACAAATCGGTGGGCAAAGCTAACCCCAGGGTAGCCACAGACACCGTCCCGCCAGAAAACTCCTGTGCCAGAATTTTCGAGTTGTAGCTTTAGCCCAGATCCCAGGGTTCTGCGGTGTTGCCTAGACCTATGGCAACGCCCAGAAGAACCCTGGGATCTATCCCACCCACAGGCCACCTGAAAGTGCTATAGGCTATGACTGTCACGACAACTGCTGGGACAGAGGGGAGTACGGGCCATGTTAACTGACTTGCAACAGCGTAAATTGACCAAGCTATTCAGCATGTACGACTCTGACTACACCGGGGTGTTGGTCAAAAAAGACTTTGAGCTGATGTTTAAAAAGCTGTCTACCCTGCGCAACTGGTCACTGCGATCGCCCCGTTGCCTGGTGCTGCAAGACAAGCTGATGCGCAAGTGGCAGGGGCTAGAAAACAAAGCCGACACCGCCCACAACCATCAAGTTTCTCGATCAGAATGGCTGGCCTACTACGATGACGGCTTATCTGATACCGAGCTGCACGCAGCGGAAATTGTTACTTTGATGGAGACCATCTTCGATGTCTTTGACCAGGATGAAGATGGCAAAGTGAACCAGGCCGAATGGGGGCAGCTGCTGGCGACCTTTAACGAGTCGCCGGTCTATGCACCCCTGGTGTTTCCGCCGCTCGATGGCGACCGGGATGGCTGTCTCACCAAGGCCGAGTTTTTGCAGCACTTCAGCGCGTTTTGCTGTAGCGACGAGGCCGACAACCCAGCTAACAGCATGTTTGGGCCTTACTAGTACCGCCGGGCAGAAATAGGGCAGGCCTTGCTGAGGGTGTTGGGTGTTGGGTGTTGGGTGTTGGG
>DAIPYU010000103.1:0-8678 GCA_036782635.1 Nodosilinea sp. CTOTU7353 | reverse complement strand
CAGAAATAGGGCAGGCCTTGCTGAGGGTGTTGGGTGTTGGGTGTTGGGTGTTGGGTGTTGGGTGTTGGGAACAGTTGACCGGCTTATGCCGCAGAGTACTAGGCCGGTGCTGGGCCACAGTGGGGTAAACCTGTCGACGGCTGTGAATAGCATTGCAGATTGACGACATCGGAGGTCAGGCTGGCGCATTGGCAGGCAGACGATCGCCCTAGAGAACTCAGCCGCCGCAACGTCATTCAGGGCGATGATTGTGACGAACTACGCCATCAAGCTGCTGGCCGCAGTGACTATGCTGATCGACCACATCGGCGTGGTCTTTTTCCCCGATGCGATCGCATGGCGCATTGTGGGGCGGCTGAGCTTTCCGCTGTTTATTTGGCTGCTGGTGCAGGGCGAGGCTCACACCCGCGACATTTGGCGCTACGGCCTGCGGCTGGGGGTCTTGGGGGTGGTGAGCCAGCCGATCTACCAGCTCACCTTTGGCACGGCCCGGCCCAACATTTTGTTTGAGCTACTGCTGGGCCTGGCTTGTCTGCGCCTAGCCCGCAATTTTCCTCGGTTTGAGATTCTCATTTGGTTGGGGGCGGTGGGGCTGAGCATAGGGCTGGGTCTGGGCTATGGCAGCTACGGCCTTGGGCTGCTCGTTCTCACCCGCTACTTTCGCCGCGATTGGCGGTGGGCGCTGCTGTGGGTGGGATTTCACTGGCTCTGGGCCTGGGTGGATGGGCCATTTCAACTGCCGGCGATCGCAGTGCTGCTGATCTTTTGGTTTGCCAACGGCGATCGGGGGCCAAAGGCGCGGTGGTTCTACGCTTTTTACCCCGCCCATTTAGCCCTGCTGTGGCTCATTCGCTCCGTAGGATAGGTCATGGGCAGCAGCAGCCCAGTTTCTGCTGCGGGTAAAGGTAGATTTGGCGGTGGTTTTAGGCATGGTTCCAGAATTCCTTAGAATGGGTTTTACGGCCTTGAGTGAGCGGAGAACTGTACCGATGAGCCAAGCCCTCTCGACGGGAACCCAGCCTTTGACCTTTGAGGACTATCTGCGCCATGACGACGGCACCGATACCCGCTACGAATTAGTGAATGGAGTGCTGGTGGAAATGCCTCCAGAATCGGAAGAAAACAACGACATTGCCCGAAAGCTGCTGTTTGAACTGGCAAAGCATGTGCCCATTGCTCTCTTAGCCCACAAAGATACAGAAATTGAAGTCACCGGACGCCGCGCCACCGGCAGAATTCCCGATTTGCTGGTGCATACTGAAGCCTCGAAGGCCGCTGTGGCCGGAGCGACCCGCGCCACCATTACCCGCGATATGCCGCCCCCGGCCCTGGTGGTGGAGGTGGTCAGCCCCGGTCAGGTCAATCGAGAGCGAGACTACCGCTATAAACACACCGAATATGCAGCGCGCGGCATTGCGGAATATTGGATTGTCGATCCAGAAACCCGGCAGGTGACGCTGTGCCTATGGGTAAATGGGCAATACGAAGACCGGATTTATAGCAGCTCAGAACCGCTGCAATCCACGGTGGTGCAAGGGTTTAGGCTGACGGCGGCAGCGATTTTTGGGTGAGTGGGAAGGCATCCCTACCCGACACAACCTAGATCCCAGGGTTCTTCTGCGTTTTACCGCAGATTCATGCCAGTCCCCAAGAACCCTGGGATCTCTCCTGACATCGAGCAACTACCTGCCGCAGAAACCGGGTTTCTGGGCTGGTGGCGCTAGCCCTACGCCTGCCCACAGCAGAAACCCGGTTTCTAAACCTTGATTTTGCCGAAACATTACCGAAATCTCGGCTGAGGGCTTGTAGGCTTACCTAAGTGATGCCTTCCGCCCTTGTCTTTCGTGGGTAAACGCACCTGCCCCAGCCGCCCCCAGACCGCCCCAATCCAAAATTGCCATCCACAATGGATAAGCTGACCGCCAAAGACCTACAGCGCCGCTACCGCGCCGGAGAGCGCAACTTTGCCGGGGTAAATCTCAGCGACGAATCGCTGCGCGGCATGAATTTGAAGGGCATTGACCTCAGCGGGGCCGACCTCAGCCGCACCGACATACGCAGTAGCCAGTTTGTGGACGCAACTTTGCAAAAAACCCGATTCACCCAGGCCAGAGCAGGGCTGCAACAGCGGTGGCTGCTGGGGCAACTGGTGTTGACTGTGCCCCTGGCAACATTGCTAAACCATATCGGAATATTGTTTGGCGCTATGGTCAGCGCTGCAATTTCTGTCTTCTTCAGGACTTCAGATTCGGTTGAAAAGTTGACGCTGCTTCCCGGTGTATTGATGTTCTTAATGTTGCTGGGCATGCTGATTGCCGTTGCTCGCCAAGGGGTGACGTTTAAAGCGTTGAATACAATTCTGGTTCTATTCGCGAGCGCAGGCACAGTCGCGGGCATGAGTGCAGGTATAGGCACGAACTCATTAGCTGCCATGGTTGCTGTCGCTGCCACCCTGACTGTTGCCACTGTCGTTGCCGCTGCCGTTGCCACTGCTGCCGTTGCGGCCGTCGCAGGGGTAGGTGCAGTCACAATCACAATTGTGGTTGCCGTCGCTGCTGCAATAGTAAGTGCAATTGCAGTCGCAGTCTCAGCTGCCAGCACAATACCAGGTGCTGGCGTTGGCGTAGTCGTTGGCGCTGTCATAGTCGCCAGTGCAGTCTCAGCCACAGTTGCAGCCTTGATTAGCTACGTGGCCTGGCGCGCCCTCAAGGGCGATGACAAGTTTGCGGTGGTGCGCGTGTTTGCCCTGGCTGTGGGCGCTGTGGGCGGTACCTCCTTTGCCGGAGCCGATTTGACCGGGGCCTACTTTGCCCAGGCCACCCTCAAAAACACCAACTTTGCCGACTCGCGCCAGCGTTCAACGATTTTGACTAACGTGCGTTGGAAAGACGCCAAAAAGCTTGATCGTGCGAGATTAGGCAGTTCCATTCTGCAAAACCCTCAGGTGCGTGAGTTAGTAGTAACGCTAACCGGAGCAGAGCAGAATTATTCCAGCACTAATCTGCGAGGAGCAAACTTGGCAGGTGCAAAATTAATGGGGGCCAACTTTACTGGTACTATTCTCAGCGAAGCGGTGCTTAGCGAAGCCGATCTGCAAAATGCTGACTTGACTGAGGCCAGTTGCATTGGCACCGACTTTAGCAGTTCTCACTTTACCGGAGCCACCTTAGAAGCCTGGAATATAGAAAGCTCCACCTGCTTAGATAATGTTCACTGCGATTACGTTTATCTGTTGCGCAACCAACGAGAGCGTCGCCCTAACAGTGGTAATTTTGCCCCTGGCGACTTCACCAAACTCTTTCAGGAAGTGCTCGACACCATCGACCTCATCTTTCAAAACGGCGTCGATTGGAAAGCCTTTGTGCGCACCTTCAACGATGTCCAGGGACAGTATGACAACGCTGATTTAGGTGTACAGGCCATCGAAAACAAAGGCGATGGCGTTGTTGTCGTCAAGCTCCACGCCGCCCCAGATGCCGACAAACCCTCTATTCACCAATCGTTCACCGAAATCTATCAACTGGCCTTGCAAGAAGCCGAGGCCCGCTACAAAGCTCAGCTCGACGCCAAAGACGACCAAATTGCCGACTATCGCCAGCAGAGCGCCAACATGCAAGAAGTGGTCAAGCTGCTGGCCCAGCGACCGATTAATGTAGATGTCAAAGCTACCGCAGAGAGCAAAGCCATGCAAGGTAACGACAACAGCCAAAAGATATCCATGGGCGACAATGCCACCGGCAACGTCTTTCAAGCTGGGGGGCAAGACAACACCGCATCCATCGAGTTTCAGCAGGTCACCCTGCCTCCGCCCGATCGCATCAACATCCAGGCCGAGCTAGCGGCTCTGCAAGCCATTCTTGCGGGCCTCAACGACCCCGTCACCACCGGCATTGCCGCCAAGCTCGACGCCGAAGCCGCCAAGCCCGTGCCCGACAAAAGCGTCGTCGCCACCACCCTAGAGACCGGGCTGACCTACGCCCGCAACCTCCAGGGCTTTGCCGAGGCCATCGATAAGCTGCGCCCCCCCGTGCAAAACGCCGCTGGCTGGCTGGGCGAGCACGGCACCAAACTGCTGCCCCTGGTAGGTCTGGTGCTCTAGCGATAGGCGCGGCCCCAGAAACCGGGTTTCTTCTTTGCGCTACATAAGGCTAATATCCATCGACCCAGAAACCCGGTTTCTAGCTTCCCCTTCGTAGGCACTTAAAGACTTGTCAAGGCTGATCAATAAACCTCTCTCCTGCAGAAATAGAGCTATACGGCCTATGTGAAGTGCCAGGTCGCAAACAGGAAAGGAGATATCAAGATAGAAATAATTACACCAACTCTTGAAATTTTCTGATGACCATGATGTATACCCTAACGGTACTGACGGTGATTTACGTGCTGGTCGATGATTGGTACTAAGACCGGGGCAAACAGCCAGCCCTCCCGGTCTTGGCCTTGCCGGTGTTGCAATCGGCCTTCAGTGATAGTGAAGTGTTGACGTTACTGTTGGTAATGGATTGCTTTTCCTACCCTGGCGAACAGCAATTTCTGGGATCTCATTGGTCTTGATCTGGCAAAACCCTGAGTATATCGAGGCTAAAAGTCATTCCAGATGGGTAGAGCCTGAACCCGCTCTAAGGTGATATCTAAATAGGTCATATTCTCAGAGTTTTCACCTTCTACTGGATCTTGGCCAAAATAGCCGCGATCGCCGTCGTGTTCGTGAGGGCCGCTGGCGATTGGCAGATACCGCCCAGATCGCCGCGCCTGGTTAAAGGGCGACCCCCAGGTCCACCGCCACCGAGACGGAAACAGCGCTGACCCCACATTGTCTACCCAGTCGCCTTTCCCGTGGAAGTGATAGACCTGCTCAGCGGCGTCAAACCCCTCCTGGCCATCAAACACTCCCCCTATCGAGATGACCGTGATCTCCACCGGCAGCCACTGCTTCAGGTAGGGGGCTGCCCCCAGGGCCACCTGGGCACCGCCGCTGGTGCCCGCCATCACTAGCTGAATGGGCGGATCGGCCTCTAGATTGAGGGCGGCAGCGGCGGCCATGCGCTCTGCGATCGTGGCCGCTGTGCCCCGGTTGTAGGCCTGGCCGTAGCGGTTGTCGGCCGACAACGCTATTCGCCAGAGGTTTCTCGCCTGGAGCACCATGCGGGCTGGGTTATCGTCGCCCCCAAGACTCTCGCTAACCTCCCACAGCCAGCGAAAAAAGGGCTGACCGCCCACATCGTCGCTAGTAGCGGAGTAGGGGAATACATCTCGCACCACCACACAGTTGGGAATAGCGGTCTCCATGGCATCTAAAAAGGCGGCTTCGCCGTCGGCCAGGGCCTCGTTTGACACATCGCCCACGCCGGTCAAAAACACCAGATAGCAGGAAGGGCCTTGGCCTTGGGCGACGGCATCATCGGGCAGCTCAGGCCGCTCGGTGGCCAGGCCATTGCCATCTCGCAACCACCACGACAGGGTGCTGATGGGGGCGATCGTCCCCCAGGCCAAAAAGAATAGCCCCAGGGCGGTGAGCAGTTTACTGGTATCTCCCGCTGCTCGCGTGGCCAGGTTTGAGAAGAGAGATTTCATGGTTGACCGCCCCAGGGGTAGACTGGGCCAGGTGATTTAGATTACATCCCATGGCTCAGCGGCATTCTATCAGGTGGTTGAGGCAGGTTTTGCTAGATGCCCTCACTCTCAACCAAGATTTCTATGAGCACAGCCACCGCTACCCCGCCGCCAAGGGCTATGCCCAGGGGATTGTGGCGCTGGCGGCCGTCTCCCACGGGCTAGGCAGCGCTCTGATCTTGCTGCTCTACCAGCCCTCGCTCTTTATGCTGGGGCTGGGGGTATTGATCAACATTGCCAGCGTGATCGCCGGCTACTACCTGTGGACCTACGCCATCTGGAAGCTCGACACCTACGTCAACCCACCCGTGCCCCCCTACCGAGAGCTGCTGATTCCGGTGGGGTTTGCCTACACGCCCCAGATTCTCAACCTGCTGACAGTGATACCACTGTTTGGCCGACCGATTACCCTGGCGCTGGCGGGGTGGACGCTGCTGGGGGCGATCGCCGCCGTGCGCGCGGGGCTAAATATCAGCTTGGCTAAGGCGATCCTGATGGCCGGAGCTGGTTTTACCCTGGTGCAAATTGCCATCGGTCTGGTGCAAACGGGGGTGCAGAATTGGGTGGCGGCTTAGCGGGGGTTGGGGGTTGGGGGTTGGATGTCGGGTTTTGGGTATACGGTGTGCGGTGCAAGGCAAGGCCGTGAACCGTGAACCGTGAACCGTGAACCGCAAACCCGAAATCCAATACCCCTCCTTAATTACCCTTCGCCAGTGATCGATAACGAATCGACCCAGATGCGGGGGCAGAGGCCGCCGGGGGTAATTTCGGCCTCGGGTTCGACGTGGACGATCGCCTTCAGCAAGTCTCTAAAGTCGCCCGCTACGGTGGCCGACTCAATGCTGGTGCGATCGCCCTGGTTTACCAGCCAGCCGTCGAAGGGCAGCGAAAATGAACCCTGAAGGGCATTTACCCCGGCGTGCAGCGCCTGAACATCGTCAATCAAGATCACGTTCTCAGCGGTCTCTAACGAAAACTCACCGCTGGCTTCGGCCCCCGGCAGCACCTCGTAGTAGCTGGGGCTGATGGAGATCTTGGCCCCAATGCTGGCGTGGCCTGTAGGTGTGGCCCCCATGCGCTTGGCCGTGCCGGCGCTGTGGAGAAACCGGGTGAGCACGCCTTTTTCAATAATCGGCACCCGGCGGGTGGGGGTGCCCTCGCCGTCAAAGGTTTCGGCGCTGACGTTTTCGGGGTGCAGGGCATCGTCGTAGACCGACAGCAGCGGCGAGGCCACCACCGTACCGAGCGACTCCACCGTCGACAGGCTGCGGTTATCGAGCACGCTCTGGGCGTTGTACATATTGGAGAAGGCCCCCAGCAGGCTCAAAAACGCCTCCCCCGAAAACACCACCCGGTACTTGCCCGAGGCCACTTTTTCATAGTCGAGGTGGCTAATGGTTTTTTCGGTGGCTTCTTTGAGGCAGCCTTCGACATCTAACATCGGCAGCCCTCGGTTTACCCGCATGGCCCCGGCGGAGCGTGGTTTGCGGCCCTCTTGCTCGGTCTTGCTGTAGAGGTAGAGCGAGGTGTAGGAGCGGGCCTCCTGGCGCAGTGCGCCAGCGCTATTGAGGTAAAACCGATCAATGCTGCGCTGGGCCAGGCCGTTGTAGGGCACGCTGGCGATCGCCGGATGCGCTTCCAGCAGCTGCTTCTCCACCGCCACCAGGGTGCTGATCAAGTCGCCCACCGGGGCCGCTGGCACCGTCTCTACCGCCACATCGGCGGTGGGTGCCACCGCCTCAGGGCTAAAGTCGGGGATGTTGTCGCTGACGCCGAAGGCGCTGGCCTCCCGGGCGGTTTGCAGCGCCAGATCCATCCCCAGCGGATCGACATCGCTGGTGGAGGTCACCCCCACCTTGCCGTCGGGGTTCCACACTCGCACGATCACGCTAGAGCGGTTCGAGGCCTTGACCTGCTTGGGGTCGCCCTTATCGACCTGCACGCTGGTCTCATCTACAGAAGACCCGTACAGGTCGTATTTGGAAATGCCGAGCTGCTTGGCGCTCGACTCGGCGTAGGCGGCGATGTCTTGAATAGAGGGCATGGGGGGAGTGGGTAGAGAGCTAGGCTAAATCGAGAACTGCTATGAACACTTTCGTGACTTTGGCTTTCATGGCTTTGATAAGGGCACTGTTCTACAAAATAAACCTATGCCCTCAAAGTTCATAACAGTCACCTTTGTATTTTAGGACAAGCCCGATAGGTCGTAGGCAAAGGCCTTCTAAGCCAAGACTTCTAAGCCAAGATAGGCCTGAGACAGGCTCAAACGTTTCGCCAGGGCCACGGTTACCCCAGAGGCAGACCTGTCAGGGTGGGGCAGATTTAGGGGATGATCCCTCGGATTGGCCGCTGAGCCTTGGACTAGAAGTCCTAGGCTCAAAGCCGAAATCCTCTGAAGAGGATGGGCAGCCGAGTTCCTTAGTCTGCTTTAGCAGATTTTTGCTGTGAGCCAGGGAGTTCACTCCCTGGTGGTTGTGGCCGGAGTCTCGCTTGTCAGTGTGTAGCCCCCGCAACAGTTTGGCGAGTGCTGCTCCATGAAATTACAGCATTTGTTAACGGCATCACCCCAAGATTAAGGCGAGAATAAGTGAGAGCTGCTAGCCAAACTCTAAAAGCTATCAGTAAACTAGGATACGGAATCTAAAGATTCTTGTCTGGCTTGTTTGACATCATTGTCTTCTGCAGCTCCTCGTCGTTACTGGGTTTTAGGCATGCTACAGTCCCTCCATTACTCCATCGATATCATCCGTGACGAAGCTCGACAGCTGATTCAAAAGGGTGTTGTCAGCCGTCAGCAGCCCATCTATACGCTCTGCCGCCATATCCCTGCCCGAGAGTGGGCCGTGGTAGAAGGTGAGCTAGAGGCCTCGGGGTTTTTGCTGCGCGATCGCGTCGGCGACCTGATGGGCCGCGAAGACTGGGAAAATGACTAGGCATCTAGCCCCGGTTCCAAATAGCTAGTGGTCTGCCGGGCTAAAGGTGACGGGTTAGTGGGGGTTCACGGTGCACGGTGTACGGTTCACGATCTGCCTTAAACCGTACACCTTGGACCCTGAACCCTAAGC
>DAIPYU010000102.1:3078-18273 GCA_036782635.1 Nodosilinea sp. CTOTU7353 | reverse complement strand
GACGTAGTTCATCACGAGAATGCCACATAAATCTGGACTGATATCTGCATAAAGTTTCCCCATTTTAGGGAATTGCAGCAGCCGTTCACACTTCTGATTAAACTCTTCGACAAACCTCTCGCCTGCGTCAATGCTTCTTTTAAGAAAATAGTCGACAATTTCTTGTAAATCCCGACTGGCTTCGAGGGTGATAACGTAGCGCTGCATCAGGCTTCTTCCTGTGCCTTTCGAATCTTATCCCTTAGCTGAGTCATTACTACTTCGCCATCGACAACATCTCCCCGCTCAATCTGTCTTAGCCCTTCATCTACTTTTTGGCGGTTCTCTTGGAGCCACTGATCGTAGCTTTTTTCCCATTCCACCAAAAGCGATAGGGCGCGGTCAATGACTTCTTCTGGGTTGCCGTAGCGGCCGTTGGTAATTTGAGCTTGAATAAATTCAGCCTGTTCAGGCTTCAGGGAAACGTCCATCGTAGAAGGCCTCTGAAGGAGCTGTTGTTATAACTATTGTGGCTTTAACCTTAATCAATAGTGAACCCTAGCTAGTTGCTGGTCACTAGCTATTTTCAGTTCCTTACAATCTTAATCAATCACCTGGCCGTTAAACGCGAGCCTTCGGCCTTAACCACCCAGAAGTTCGGTATCCCCCTCTCCCGGTGAGTGGGTTCTTGTGGAACAATTTTGAATAATTGACGGGGTACTCCCCCCTGCTGTTGCGCCCAGATAATTGCGTTTATGAGGCTTGCTCCCTTGAAAGGATTTTGGATACCCCTGAAACGGCTACTGGTGACGGTGCTGACGGCGATGCTGATGTTTGCAGGGGCGATCGCCCCTCCGGCCTATGCCCAAACCCCGGCCGCTGCGGCCATTGGCGGCGAGAGCTTCGTTGCCGCCGCCGTGCGCCAGGTTGGCCCCGCAGTGGTGCGCATCGACACCGAGAAGACGATCACTCGCCAGGCGCGAGATCCGCTCTACGAAGACCCTTTCCTGCGCGATTTCTTTGGGGGCGGCTTTCCTCGCCAGCCCCAGGAAGAACTGCTGCGGGGCCAGGGGTCTGGGTTCATCATTGACGACACCGGCAATATTCTCACCAATGCCCACGTGATCAACGGCGCCGACCGGGTGGTGGTCACCCTTAAAGATGGCCGCAGCTTTGATGCGATCGTCGAAGGGGTGGACGAAGTCACCGACCTGGCCGTGGTCAAAATTGACGATGGTGAGGATGATTTGCTGCCCGTGGCCAGCCTGGGCGACTCTGACGCGGTAGAGGTGGGCGACTGGGCGATCGCCGTCGGCAACCCCCTGGGCCTAGACAACACCGTCACCCTGGGCATCGTCAGCACCCTGAAGCGTACCAGCAGCGCCGTGGGCATCCCCGGCAAGCGGCTTGAGTTCATTCAGACCGACGCCGCCATCAACCCCGGCAACTCTGGCGGGCCGCTGGTTAACCAGCGGGGCGAGGTGATCGGCATCAACACCGCCATTCGCGCCGACGCGATGGGCATTGGCTTTGCCATCCCGATCAACAAGGCCAAAGAGGTCAAAGACATGCTGTCTCGGGGCGAAACCGTTGTCCACCCCTACATCGGTGTGCAGATCGCCAACCTCACCCCTGAGCAGGCCCGGCGCAACAACGCAGACATCAACTCTGGTTTAGTTTTGCCCGAGGTCGATGGGGTACTGGTAATTCGCGTGCTGGAGGGCACCCCCGCCGCCGAGGCGGGCCTGCGCCGGGGCGACGTGATTTTGCAGGTAGAGGGTAGCTCTATTCGCAGCGCCGATGAGCTGCAAATCAAGGTTGAAAATACCAAGATCGGCGACACCCTAGAGCTAAGTGTTCAGCGGGGCGATCGCCCCTTGACCGTGCAGGTCAAGACCGCCGAACTCCGCGAACAGGCCGATTAAAGCTTTCCCGCCAGAAACTCCCCAGGGGAGCACCCACCCCTTCCTGGAGGGGACGTCCAAAATCACAAATCCACAATATTCCTAGGAGATCACCCCCATGCAATCCACTGAAGACACCGGCACCCGCAAAATCCTCTCCGCCGTCAGCCACGGCTCGATCTTTTTCAATACCCTGGTGCTGGCGATCGGCATCCCCATTGCCATTCTGCTGATTTCGAAAGATGCAGTAATCAAGGAAAGTGCCAAAGAGGCCATCAACTTTCACATCAACATGTGGTTTTGGTGGACCGTCGCCGGCATCTTAGTTTGGCTGCTGGTCGGCATTCCTCTGCTATTTGTTTTAGGCATTGTGAACTTCATCATGCCGGTCTGGGCGATCATCCACAGCATCACCAAGCCAAATCTCGCCTTCCGCTATCCCTTAATTTTGCGGCTAGTTTAGAGCCGTTGAGCGATCGCGCAGGCCAATGCCGCCCCCTGCTGATCGATCAGCAGGGGGCGGCATTCATTTGCAGACCCCATGCCGTGAGTCACAGCATTTCCCTTGAGGACGGCCTGGGCAGACGGTGGAGCCCTACGCGCCCCATTTTCTCTCCACCGCATCCACCCCCACATTTTTTTTGGCGAAAGGTTATTAAGTGCGATCGCACATCACGCTTCATTGCATTCCCCTGCCGCCCCCCGCAGTCCGCAAGACAATAGAGATAAGGGAAACGGTTGCGGTGCAAGCTAGTTGCAAAGGACAGTTGCAAAGAACCAACCATCCCTAGACTGCCCGAGAGGTGCCCTACGCAGGGAGGATATCGCTATGCTGCCCCTTATTTTGACTTACCACGACACGCTCTATCTCGCGACCGAGCTTGGTGCCCTGGTGCTGGTGCTGTTCCTCTGCTGGCTGGCACCCCGCCTAGAGCACCACAGCCATCAGCACCCCTAGACCGCCGCCTGGCTCAGTCCGCTACAGTTCCCGGGAGGACACCCATGTATCAGAAAATTCTCGTCGCCCTAGACAACAGCCCCACCAGCGATGCCCTATTTGCCCAAGCCCTAGAGCTAGCCCAGGCCACCGAAGCCGCCCTATTGCTGGTCCATAGCCTGTCAAACCAGGAAGAAAGCAGCCCCCTGCCCATGTCGGCCACGCTCGACAGCATTTACTGGGCACCGGGTACCGAGCTTGACCTCGAAGCCTGGCGGCAAGAGTGGGTGCGCTACGAAACCGAGAACTTGGATCGACTGCGCGGCTTTGCGGCCACGGCCAACACCGCCGGAGTCACCACCGAATTTAGACAGCTGGTCGGCAGCCCCGGTACCGCCATCTGCAAAGCCGCCCAAGCCTGGGACGCGGATCTGATTCTCATTGGCAGTCGAGGCCGCAAAGGGCTGGCCGAACTGGTGCTGGGCAGCGTCAGCAACGATGTTATGCACAAAGCCCCCTGCTCGGTACTGGTGATGAAAGCAGAGGCGCTTGAAGCCACCAAAATTCCTGAAGTCGCCGGAGTCGTCGGATAGGCATCTTTAGACCTGCGATGCTGGATTTTTGAATAGCACTGCGCCTGCCTCCTGGAGAATTCCTGCTTCAGGAGGCAGACTCGATCAGGTCCATAACTGCTCGACAGTCTCCATGGGCAAGACTGCATTTCTTTGAGCAGAGATTCTATCCGCCCAAAACAAGTCCCCATAAACACCGTCTGATACTGAATCCGCCTTGGCTAGCCCCGGTTGGGCTGGGCAAACACCGTTTGCCCCTACGCAAGCCGCCTGTTTGGAATCGGGGTTATACGATTCGGATTTGGTATGACTAAAGACTCTCGGAAAAATCACCTGCATGAGCCCAAATAGGATCCGAAGAACCCGGAAGCCGCAAGGGGATGTAACAATTTGTGATCTTTTCTTCAAGCATCCTTGGGGAAAACAGCGGGAAAACCCCTGCTTTAAAGGGGATAACCTCCCCCTTGAGGGAAGAAGTTGCCTTAGTCGCTTCCACGGGTGTGGAAACTGAAGACGGTTCTCCATGTGTTTTCCCCACCGGCGTTAGCAGTACAGCCTATATCTAGCCAATGATTCAGCGGTTCTCCCCAGTTTTCACAGGCCCTTCTACTACTACGATCTTTAAAATTTTTCTCTTTCCGGAAGACCGGCCTGACTTAACAGGGGCAGCGTGGGTAGGGCCAGAGAAGAGTGATAGGATGAACGCCCAATCGAAAAGTAACTTCTTTTGGAAACGCCAAGAGACTCTTGTAGCAAAGGATCCAGCCTTTCAAAATCCTGCCAAAAGAGCGCTTTAACCGGGAAACTATGGCAAAGGTGAGATACTGCTAATACGGCATCAGCCAACCCCCACAGACGGGGGTACGGTGCTGGTATTCCGGGTCAATTGCGTTTCTTTTTCTCCGTTGCCATGAAGTTTATCTGCCCCCAGAACGAGCTGAGTGCCCAACTGTCGTCGGTCAGCCGCGCCGTGTCGTCGCGCCCCAGTCGGCCCGTGCTGGCCAACATTTTGGTCAAAGCCGATATCGAGAGCCAGTCGGTCACCCTAGTGGGCTTTGACGAAGTGCTTGGCATCGAAACCCGATTTGCCGCCCAGGTCGAAGAGCCCGGCACCCTCACCCTGCCCTCTAAGCTGTGGGGCGACATCGTCTCGCGCCTGGCCAACGAAGACATCACCCTAGAGTCTGAGGGCGACAGCACCACTGTCACCCTGACCTCATCCTCGGGGCGCTACGAGGTGCGGGGGCTGAGCGCCGAAGACTACCCCTCCCTGCCCACAGTAGAAGATGGCGAGGCGATTTCGCTTTCGGCTGAAGGGTTGCTGAACGGTCTGCGCGGCTCGCTCTTTGCCACCAGCGGCGACGAAACCAAACAGGTGCTCACCGGCGTGCATCTACTCTCTGAAACCGACGCCCTAGAGTTTGCCGCCACCGACGGTCACCGCCTGGCCGTGGTGCAAACCATCGACGAGTCGGCCACCGACACCCCCGCCATGGATGTCACCGTGCCCGCCAAGGCCCTACGCGAGCTAGAGCGCATGATTCAGGGCTACAGCTCTAACCAACCGGTGGCTCTGCGGCTCGACGAAACCCAGGTGCTGTTTGACCTCGGTGCCCAGCGCCTCACCACCCGCCTGCTCGAAGGGCAGTACCCCAACTACCGGCAGCTGCTGCCCAAGCAGTTTGCCCGCCAGGTGACGGTCGATCGCCGCCTACTCATGTCGAGCCTAGAGCGCATCGCCGTGCTGGCCAGCCAGAAAAACGACATCATCAAAATTACCCTCAACCCCGGCGAGCAGAGCATTGCCCTCTCGGTCGAAGCCCAGGAGGTGGGCAGCGGCCGCGAAGAACTGCCCGCCCAGATCACTGGCGATGAGCTAGATATTGCCTTCAACGTGCGCTACCTGCTGGACGGGCTGAAGGCGTTTGACACCACCGAGGTGCAAATGCAATGCAATGCGGCCACCAGCCCGGCAGTGTTTGTGCCCCTGGGGGAAACCAAGATTACTTACCTGGTCATGCCCGTGCAGATTCGGGGGTAGGCATAAACTCAAGGGGAGTGAACCGTCAGTTAGCCTTCATTCACTCGTGACCGTCAACTTTACCTTGAAGAATATTCCAGACGCAGTGTATGAGCGCTTGAAGGCCTCCGCCGAACGGCATCGTCGAAGCTTAAACCGTGAGGCAATTGTGTGCCTAGAATCTGTGCTGCTGCCTAGCAAAATTTCTCCCAACGAACGGTTAGCCCGTGCCCGCGCCCTACGGGCGGCATTACCGCAGAACGAGTTTCGGGCCGAAGATATTGATGTGGCTAAGAGGCTAGACCGACCATGATCGTTGTTGACTCGAACGTGCTGACTTACCTGTATTTGCCCTGTGAGTACACAGCCGCTGCCGAGCAACTTCTAGAACGTGATCCTGAATAGGTTGCACCGATTCTTTGGCGCAGCGAGTTCCGTAATATTTTGGCTGGGTACCTAAGACGAAAGATTATTACCTTTGAGCAGGCGAATGACTTACAGGCTGAGGCCGAGGCGCTGTTGCAGGGGGGCGAATTTGAAATTGATTCGCGATCAGTATTGGAACTCGTGCGCGACAGCGATTGCTCTGCCTATGGCTGCGAGTTTATTGCTTTAGCCATCATACTCGACACCACTTTGGTATCAATGGACAAGAAGCTCTTGAAAGTGTTCCCGATGCACGCAGTGGCTTTGTCTAAGGTAAGTAGGTAATCACAATGATTCGTAGGGTGCGTCATTGCTATAGGTGACGCACCGAAGCTAACCACGGCGGTGGGTTGGGCTGTCGCCACAACCGACCCTAAAACGACATTTAATTAGGGCTACCTACTTGGTAACGCAGAACTTAAGCCGCAAGTGGGGCTACGGTGTCACAACCCCAAGAATATTGATTTAGCGGCCTCATTTCATTTTGTAGAGATATTAAGTATTGCAAAACAATCTCATTTTTGGCTACCAGTAACAGAGTTGATTGATTAGGCTGACCATATGTAAACCCGTAATGAGTACGGCTTCATGTCGATGCAAATGCCTAAGTATTTGAACTCAACGATCAATGTTTGGTGCCTCCTAGACTTGCTGAGGTGGCTCGAAGTATAGGTCTGACTATGGCGCAAGCTATAGAAAGTTAATGATTTTTGTAGCTTGCCTAGAAGGGGTGGGGCCAGATCCCTAAGCTAGAAGTAGAGTCTCTACTCATCAATCTCGTAATTAGAAACCTGTAGTGAGGAAGCGTCTAACCGATGTTGAAGTCGAGTAAGGAGCTAAACCAATGCTGTTCTATTCTGGGGGGCAGCGCGTCCCTCCTGTAACGTTTCGGATGTTTTCAAAGGCGGGTTGGTGCGATCTTTCGACGGCCGATCTCTTTGAACATAAAACGGTGGTGGCGTTTGCGGTGCCGGGAGCCTTTACCTGCCCACATTCTCCGCTTCAACTGTTAGGCTACAACGAGTATGCCGAGGTATTTCGAACCAACGGAGTTGATGAAATTCTCTGTATTTCGGTCAACGATCCGTTTTCGCTGGTGACCTGGGCCCAAGACGAAGGGGCCGATCAGGTGCGCTTTATCCCCGATGTGACGGGTGACTTTACCCGCAACCTGGGGATGCTGGTAAACCTTTCTGACAAAGGCATGGGGTACCGCTCTCGGCGCTATTCCATGCTGGTGAAAGACAGCGTGATTGAAAAAATGTTTGTAGAACCTGAGGGGTTTGAAGCCATACCGGTGGTTTCTAATGCCGAGACTATGCTGAGCTACATCAACCCCGAGGCCCAGCGACCCGAGCAGACCGCTGTGCAGATGCAGATGTGGCGGGCGCTGCTTTCTGTCTAAGGAAAAACGTCACGCAGAAAAGAAACACACACACTCAAACCACAATTACCAAAATCAAAACAGGAAAGAAACTATGACAAGTAGCCAAATGAAATGTCCGTTCCCCATGAGTGGGAAGCTAATGGAAATCTGGCGGGCCATATCATCTGTCTTAGGATCTAGCAGCGCGGAACCGATGGAAACCGGCACGCCACAATCTACGCTACAGTCCACGACAGCAAATGGAGTCAGTAGCACTAGCAGATGCCCCGTGTTGGCTGGCCCTCAGACTCGGATTGGGACTGCGAACCGAGACTGGTGGCCGAAGTCTTTAAAACTCAACATGCTCCATCAGCACTCATCTATGGCCAACCCTATGGATGAGTCGTTTAACTATGCTGAGGAATTTAAAAGCCTTGATTTAGCGGCCCTGCGGGCCGATGTTTTCGAGCTGATGACCACGTCGCAGGACTGGTGGCCCGCCGACTATGGCCACTATGGGCCGCTCTTCATTCGCATGGCGTGGCACAGCGCTGGCACCTACCGCATCGGTGACGGTCGCGGCGGCGCAGGCTCGGGCAGTCAGCGATTTGAGCCGCTCAACAGTTGGCCCGACAACGCCAACCTCGACAAGGCGCGGATGTTGCTGTGGCCCGTCAAGCAGAAATACGGCAACAAAATCTCCTGGGCCGACCTGATGATCTTCGCGGGCAACTGCGCTCTGGAGTCCATGGGTTTCAAGACCCTGGGCTTTGCCGGGGGGCGCGTCGATGTCTGGGAGCCAGAGGTAGACATCTATTGGGGTAATGAAAAAGAATGGCTCGGCAATGAGCGCTACGAAGGCGATCGCGTGCTGCACAATCCCCTTGCCGCCGTGCAGATGGGCCTGATCTACGTCAACCCCCAGGGGCCAGACGGCGAGCCTGACCCCCTGGGCTCGGGCCGCGATATTCGCGAGACCTTTAAGCGGATGGCGATGAACGACGAGGAAACTGTCGCTCTCACCGCTGGCGGACATACCTTTGGCAAATGTCACGGGGCGGGCGAGGAGACCCACCTCGGGGAGTCGCCGGGGGGGGCCACCGTTGTCGATCAGGGCCTGGGCTGGAAGAGCAGCTTCAACACGGGGGTCGGCGTTGATGCCATCACCAGCGGCATCGAAGGAGCCTGGACGCCTACGCCCACCCAGTGGGACAACACCTACCTCGAAACCCTATTTAAGTATGACTGGGAGCTGACCAAGAGCCCGGCGGGTGCTTGGCAGTGGAAGCCCAAGGGTGACGCAGGGGCGGGCACCGTACCAGATGCTCACGATCCGTCGAAACGGCACGCCCCGATGATGACCACGGCGGATATGTCGATGAAGATGGACCCGATCTACAACCCGATCGCGCGCCGCTACCACGACAACCCGGATGAGCTGGCCGAGCAGTTTGCCAAGGCCTGGTTTAAGCTGACCCACCGCGACATGGGGCCGCGATCGCGCTACCTTGGCCCCGAAGTTCCCCAGGAAGAGTTCCTCTGGCAAGATCCTGTCCCCGCCGTCGACCATGACCTGATCGATGAGCAGGATATGGCCGCCCTTAAAGGCAAAATTCTGGCTGCGGGGCTGTCGGTTTCCCAACTGGTCACAACTGCTTGGGCGTCGGCCTCTACCTTCCGCTGCTCCGACATGCGCGGCGGGGCAAACGGGGCACGCATTCGTCTCGCCCCCCAGAAGGATTGGGAGGTCAACCAGCCCGAGCAGCTGGCCACGGTTCTGCAAACCCTAGAGGGCATCCAGCAGGAGTTCAACAGCTCGCAGGCGGGCAACAAGCGGGTTTCGCTGGCCGACCTGATCGTGCTAGGTGGCTGCGCGGGCGTTGAGCAGGCGGCGAAAAACGCGGGTCACGACGTGACAGTGCCCTTCACGCCGGGGCGCACCGATGCCACCCAAGAGAAAACCGATGTGGAAGCCTTCGAAGCCCTAGAGCCAAAGGCCGACGGGTTCCGCAACTACACCAGCGGCAAGCACAGCGAATCGCTGGAAGAGCTGCTGATTGACCGGGCGCAGTTGTTGTCTCTGTCGGCCCCGCAGATGACGGCGCTGGTGGGTGGCCTGCGCGTTTTAGGGGCCAACTTCGGTGAATATAAGCATGGCGTCTTCACCGATCGCCCCGAGAGCCTGACCAACGACTTCTTTGTCAACCTGCTCGACCTGGGCACGACCTGGAAGGCGACCTCTGAGGATGAGGATGAGTTTGAGGGCAGCGATCGCAAAACCGGCGCCCAAAAGTGGACCGCTACGCGAGTTGACCTGATCTTTGGCTCTAACTCGCAGCTCCGCGCCCTGGCAGAAGTCTACGGAGCCGCAGACTCGCAGCCTAAGTTTGTGCAAGACTTTGTGGCCGCGTGGGACAAGGTGATGAACCTAGATCGCTATGACCTTAAATCAGTTCAGGCGACCAGCTCTGCCCGAGGTTTCTAAGCCTCGGATCAGTAATTCTAGAACGTCGATCCAGTAGGGCTAAAAACCCGGTTTCTTTGTCGCTGCTCTAATGGCATGACCGGCATTCTGGTCAAGAAACCGGGTTCTGTACCGGCGTCATAGCCCAACACAAAGGCGGCGTTTCAACTTATCTTGGAACGTCGTCTTTGTATTGGGCCTTTATATCAAATTTACCCATAGTTCTAATGACCAAGCTCATCGGACGCAGATAATCCTTGCGATTCAACCAACCAACTCAAGGAGTTCCGGTGCGGCGACCTATTATGCTAGCGGCAACTGATCATGCAGTTCTGGCTCAACATCAGCGACTTTGGCTAACACAGCCTCATATTTCGTTTGATCACCACGGCTTGCTCGCTCTTGCAAATACTCCTCAGTTGTTAACGCTGAAATTTTTT
Organism: Nodosilinea sp. CTOTU7353; assembly: GCA_036782635.1. Taxonomy (GTDB): domain Bacteria; phylum Cyanobacteriota; class Cyanobacteriia; order Phormidesmidales; family Phormidesmidaceae; genus Nodosilinea. Next base: position 8,165 of record DAIPYU010000102.1, on the reverse strand, counting down.
CAGCAACTGCCAGCGCAATAAACTGATCTAACGAAACCCCATCTTTCTCTGCAAGTCTCCGCAAGCTTTTATACAAGGAGTCAGGTAGCTGGATGCTCAACGTGCTCATGACAGTGCTCCAATAGACTCTAGGAACTTTGCCGGTGTAACGGCGCTAACTCCAAATTGCTCAATGCCTACAAAGTCGCGAATGTTGTATGTCACTACGCTATCACACCCTGCTTTAACAGCCAGTTCTAGTACCATGTCATCTTTTGGATCGGGCAAGAAAGATCGCCAAAGAAAGAAAATTTGGTGATGGGTCGCAACAGCACAGTGAAAATCAAGAAAATCTTGCACATCTGAGGCATCAATGGCCAGATTTGGCAGTTCTCGCCATAAGACCGCTTCATACTCCAAAACTAGAGGTACAGAAAGATTGACCTCAAACTGCTCGCTACCAACCAGCCCCAACAGACGAAAAGCACTCCCGTTTCTAGAACGTAGCCCGGCAACTACGACATTTGTGTCAATTACAATTTGAGGAACAGGCATTGACGCCAGCCACAGAGGCATTCATTGGTAACCCACCAATCTTACCGCTTACTTAGCTCCTCGTAGGGGTGTTTTTTTATACCTCAGCTCAATCACGCTGTCTGCTTGACTGAGTGAGATCATCGATTCGCCGCAAGCATTTCAGCCTCAAGACCGAAAAGTTTTATGCCTTTAAGTATCCCGCTTCGACAGACTCGTCAATTACCTCCAGTACGAAGGGCCACAGCTCTGGTGCGCCGGTTTCTACCGGGGCCATGCGCTGCATGACCTGGGCGCGGCTGATGTGGTGCTGCTTCCAGGTGCCGCCCTGGGTCTGCCAGTTGTGCAGCAGCGGCTGAATGCGATCTAGCGAGGCGGCAAACCGGGCGGTGGGGGTCGCCTGGGCCTCAAACTCATCCCACAGCTGGCGCAGTTCTTGGTCGATGGGCGCAGGCAGCAGGCCAAAGATGCGTTCGGCGGCCTGCTGTTCTCTCTCGGCTTTATCGTCATGCGCCGCAGCGTCATAGCAAAAGGTATCGCCGGCGTCGATCTCCACCAGGTCGTGGATCAGCACCTGGTGGATGGCCCGCTGCACATCTACCCCGGCGGGGGCGTACTCGGCCAGCACCAGCACCATCATCGCCAGGTGCCAGGAGTGCTCGGCGCTATTCTCTCGGCGGGAGGCATCGATCAGCTGGGTTTGCCTTAAAACCTGCTTGAGGCGGTCGATCTCGATGACGAAGGCAATTTGTTGCTGGAGCCGTTGGTTGGTCATGGGGGGCAAGTGTTATAGTAGAGATGACTCGGACCCATGCGGTCACAACGCCCAAATCATGTCAGAACCGGAAGGTAGCAGCATTACGGGATGCTTGTGACAGGCGTGGACTCCGGGTCTTTTAGTTATTGGCCTGCATTAGCAATTGAACTGAATGGACTTCGCTACACCGTTTCAGGCGCTAGGGTAACGTAAGATTTCTGAGCAGGCTCAATTTTGCTAGTTTTGCTTAGCCTGAGGTGAGGGGGTGGGGTTTTCCGCCTTGGGAGGCGTACCATTGCCCCTGGTCAGTGGGCCAGCATCTTTTCTAAGCTGGCACTGTGTACAGATCAATGGAGAGGCTAATAACCATGGCCGGGTTTGGAGATTTGGTTAAGAAAGCGTTTTACCTGGGGGTGGGGGTCGCCTCCTACGCAGGCGAGAAGGCGGGTGATACCCTCAAAGATTTTCGTGAGCAGACCCAGGGCATTGTCAATGAGCTGGTGGCACGGGGCGAGATTACCGCCGAAGAGGCCCAGCGCCTGGTCAACGAGATGGTCAACCGTGCTCAAGACACGGCCGCTAGCGCTGGTGAAAACCTGCCACAGCCCCGGCCCATTGAAATTTTGGACGACGATGCCGCTATAGTCGTTAATCCTACCGACGCCCAAACGGCGGCCCTGCGGGAGCAGGTGGCGGCCCTCCGACAAGAATTGGACACCCTCAAGCAAAAGTCGAGTAACTAGCCCATGGATGACTGGTCGAAGCAATGGTTTGATGCCTTTGGCAATGCCGTGGAGGATTTTACCCAACAGCTCTCTGACGATACAGAACGTTGGTTTGATACTCTGACTGAGCAGTTGGCCAGCGCCTCAGATGCCCTGGTGCAGACCACCGATCAGTGGGCTGAGCAGGTGCAGGACGCGATTGATCCTGAAATAGATCGCATTGTCGGTGAGCTAAACCACGTGGTAGAGCCGTTCCGGGTGACGATCAATGCCGAAGTTGACTACGTCGCCGACGAGCTGAACGAAATTTTAGCGCCGCTGGTGACGGGGCTAGCCGGCCTTGACCAGTGGTTTGAAGAGGTCTCTGGCCCCCTCAACAGCACGGTGGAGCCGCTGCTGCAAAATTATCCGGCCTGCGTGGGCTGTCGCAATTTTTGCGGTCAGTCTTACGGGGGCAATACGCTGGTGTGCGCTATGCACCCCTTCGGCCCCGAAGAAGAACGCCACTGCCCCGACTGGGAATCGGTCTGGCCGCAGCAGTCCAAAGAGTAATAGTGACTGACAAAGTAAAAGGCGCGGGTTGGCTAACCAACCCGCGCCTTTTATTTTAGTAAAGGGAAGAAATGGCCGACGGGGCCTTGACCCTGGCCGATCGCCAGGGCGTGCCTGAGGGCATTGGTAACGTAGTCTTTGGCGGCTTTGACCGCCGGTAGGGGAGCTTTGCCCAGGGCCAGATTGGCGGCGATCGCCGCCGACAGCGTACAGCCCGTGCCGTGGGTGTTTTGGGTCTCTACGATCTCGGCTTCGAGTACGGTTACCTCGCCCCCGTCAAACCAGACATCGGTGCTGCGCAGGCGGTCTGCCATGCCGCCGCCTTTGACCAGTACGGCCTGGGGGCCAAGCTGATAGATCTGGCGGGCGGCGGCCTCCATGTCGGCCAGGGTCAAAATGTCTAGCCCGCTGAGCAGCTGGGCCTCGTAGCGGTTGGGGGTGACAATGCGGGCCTGGGGCATCAGTCTTTGGGTGAGGGTGGCGATCGCGTCATCGTCAATCAGCTGTGCCCCCGTGCGCGACACCATAACCGGATCGACCACTAGCGAAATGCTCTCAGATAGGGCATCTAGCGCCTCAGCCACCGCCTGAATAATGCCCTGGTTGAGCAGCATACCGGTTTTCACCCCCTGCACCGGAATATCGCTGGTAATCGCTTCAATTTGAGCGATTACAGCCTCAGGTGACAGAGCATCGACCCGCGTTACCCCCAGGGTATTTTGAGCCGTGACGCAGGTGAGGGCGCTGGTGCCGTGGATGCAGTGGAAAGCAAAGGTGCGCAGATCGGCCTGAATGCCTGCCCCGCCGCCGCTGTCGGAGCCAGCAATGGTGAGGGCCGCAGGCCAGGAAGAGGACAGGGTCATAGCTAGCGGTTATTGTTTGGTCGCCGCCGCTGCAAAAATTCGGGAATGTCTAGCCCTGCCCCCAAACCACCGGCACCGCCGCTGGCGGGTGGGGTGATGGGCGGGTTTGCCAGAGTGCGCTTAAAGGGGGTAACGCGAGCTATATCTAGCTCGGGCTGCGCCCCGGCGCGGGTGTTAAAGCCGGTGGCAATCACAGTGATGCACACCTCGCCCTGCATACGCTCGTCGATCACCGCGCCAAAGATAATGTTGGCGTTGGGGTCAACCCCTTCGTAGATGATCTCGGCGGCGGCGTTGACTTCGTGGAGGGTGAGATCAGACCCACCGGTGACGTTAAACACCGCCCCAGACGCGCCGTCGATGGAAGACTCTAGCAGCGGAGATGAGATGGCGGCGATCGCCGCCTCCCGTGCCCGCGACTTGCCCGACCCCATGCCAATGCCCATCAGGGCGGTGCCCGCGTCGGCCATGATGGCGCGCACGTCGGCAAAGTCAACGTTGACCAGACCGGGGATGGTAATGATGTCAGAGATGCCCTGCACCCCCTGGCGCAAAATATCGTCGGCGGTGCGGAATGCCTCCTGCACCGGGGTTTGCTCTGAGATCACCGACAGCAGCTTGTCGTTGGGAATGATGATTAGGGTATCGACTCGGCCCTGAAGAGCTGCAATGCCCTCATCGGCTTGGTTCATGCGGCGACGACCTTCAAAGGTAAAGGGGCGGGTGACAACGCCCACCGTGAGCGCCCCGGCTTCCTTAGCAACCTCAGCCACAATCGGGGCCGCGCCCGTGCCCGTGCCGCCGCCCATGCCGGCGGTGATAAATACTAGGTCAGACTCTTCGAGGGCGGCGGCGATTTCTTCTCGCGACTCTTCAGCGGCCTTTTGGCCAATGGCGGGGTTACCCCCTGCCCCTAGCCCCCGGGTCAGCTTTTGGCCAATGTGCAGGCTATTGGTTTGAGTGTTGTTGTCGAGGGCCTGGGCGTCGGTGTTGATGGACCAGAACTCAATTCCCGACAGACCGCTGCTAATCATCCGATTGACGGCATTGCAGCCGCCGCCGCCTACCCCGATTACCTTAATGCGGGCGACGCTGCTGGGCAAAGCCGTGTTGTTCGTGTACGTTTCTCCGGGCATAGCTCTGGCATTGTGGGGTTGACTGGGTTTGGACTCGCCGTGGCTAAAGGGGTTAGACGGGCCAGCAAAGGCGGTCACAGCCTCAGCTGACGGACGCGGGTCAGAGGTAACAGCCTCGGCTTGAAGAAGCGAGTAAGCCTCGTAGCCAGTGTCGCTGTGGTCAGCGCCGTTGCCCTGATGATCGTCGGGGAGCATAGAATTTGAGGCTGTAGACACTATATTAATTACCCATAGTAGATAACCGAAGATAACATCTAAGCCCTAGAATCTAAACCCCGGCTGATTCTAGACAACTATAGAGTACTTCGCCGAAAAAAAACAAATTCCTTAGGCAAGCTTTAGGCTACCTGATTTAACCACTGAAATTAGAAAAATCATCCCCCTGGCAAAGAGATATGGAGCAGCTATTGGATGCCAAAGATTGACCATGAATGCTCTTCTGGACGGGGAGTGCAAGCGGTTGAAACTATTTTTCTGGAGAGGCTTGCCAGTCTCAAGGGCCAGTCTCAAGGGCCAGTCTCAAGGGCCAGTCTCAGGGTTC
>DAIPYU010000102.1:0-2978 GCA_036782635.1 Nodosilinea sp. CTOTU7353 | reverse complement strand
GCCAGTCTCAAGGGCCAGTCTCAAGGGCCAGTCTCAAGGGCCAGTCTCAGGGTTCGGTGTTGGCGGGCCTCTCTACTACTGCCACAGAGGGGGCATCGGGGTTGCTCAGGTCAATGCGGGCGACCTCAGATTCGGTGAGCTGGTCGGGCAGGTTGCGCATTTTGTCGAGGGTGGCCAGCTGCTGCTCTAGCTCTGGGGAGTAAGGGCCAAGGTAGACGGTGCCGAGGGCGGTCTCTAGCACCAGGTTGTTGGGGTCTTGCCAGTCAATCTCGGTGATGGCTACCGGGCTGCTGGTGATGGTCTCGTAAATCTGCGGCCAGTAGCGCTGATACTGAGGCTGAATGCCCCGCAGCTGGAGAGAGGGCAGCTGCGGGGAGGCGGTACCGATACCAAAGCTGGACAGGGGCATCCAGGCCCCGTGGGCGTCGAGAAACCCGGCCTGGAGATACTGGGTGTCGCTGGTGCGGTCGGCGCTGCCCACGGGCAGCACTACCGCGACGGGCACTCGCTCCTGCACCCGCAGGTTGAGGCGGGGCGGCAGCAGCTGCCGGGTGACTTCGGCTGAGACTAGGGGGCCGCGATCGCGCAGCTGCCTCGCCAAAATTTCAGGTTCCACCTTCATCAGCGGCTGCGGATAGTCTAGCGGCACCAGGTTTTGTACCGCCTCGTCGCTGAGCAGGTGGTTGCCGCTGACGTTGATCTGAGCCGGGCTGTAGATCAACCAGGTGGGACGGGTGGTGCCCCAAAACACGGCGGCGGTCAGGCCAGAGAGAGCCCAAAACCGCCACAGCGCTTGGCTAATGGAAATGCGCCGCCGCCGTCTCAGGGTTTGCCGCCGATGGTTAAGCTCGTCGCGAGAAAGATGAGAAACGCGGGTCATGGCATCAGTGAAGTAGGGCCAGCAAGGCCCAGGCAGAGGAACTGCCACAAAACGCAGACCGCAGGGGTTAAGGGGGTAAGACCCTGATAACCCTGGGCCGCCTTTAGGCTGATGCCGATTTTAGCGCCTGAAGAGATTGATGCAACGCTTTTTCCCAGCGGTGGGCCAAATTGGCGTCAGTAAAGGGAATGCAGTAGGTTTCACCGCTGTTGGTAGCCAGGGCGAGCTCAATTTTTCCTTTGGTGGGCAGCAGCTCGGCGGCGACCGTCTGACTGTTGATCTTTTGGCCGTCGATCTGTAGCTGTAGGGTGGCAACCTGACCCAGGGACAGGGTGGTGAGGTTGATGGGGCCTTGGCGGGTGGGCCGCCCCCAGGTGAGGTCGTCGCCCCGCTGGCCCAGCATAGATTTAATGTCGTATTTACTGCGATCAAACCCGGTAGCCCAGGCTTCGTAGGCCTGCACCTTTTGAAATTCGTGCCAGCCGGCCCAGGCTAGGCCAATAAACACCGCCAGCAGGGGCAGCCAGAGTAGTCCTCGTTCCATAGGTGCAGGGGGTGCAGGGGATCCAGAAGTGATGTTGAGTACCCGACTGGGGCTGGGGCATACCTTGTATCCTAATCCCTAGGCTGCCCAGGCAGAGATCCCTAATCTGCCGGGCAGAATGCCCCTAGTAAAATGTAAAGACTTGCTACGGCAGGCAGCGGAAATTCGCTCCCCCGTGGAAAAGTAAGCCTAGGCAGGTGCTCTGCCGACCTAATTTATTTTATGGAGGCTGGTACATTGGCATTTCTACCTCTTTTGGCTGCGGTTCCCAACACTCTTAACTGGAGCCCTAAGGTGGCGGCGGTGATGATTGTTTGCAACATTCTGGCCATTGCCATTGGCAAGTTCACCATTAAATACCCGAGTTCACCGCCCGCAATGCCCTCCCCCAATCTATTTGGTGGTTTTGGGTTGCCCGCTGTGCTGGCTACCACCAGCTTTGGCCATCTAATCGGGGCTGGCGTTATTCTGGGCCTAGCTAACCTAGGGGCACTTTAGGGCAGAGCTATAGCCATCGCCGCCCGGTACCTACCCTCGACCAGCTCTTGCCCTGGTCGAGGGTATATGCGTTCTATGGGCAGCGGACTAGGTTGTCAGGGTATCAGAGGCCGTCTGGGGCTGGGTGTCGGTGTCGGGATAGCGGATTGATTTGAGATACCAGAAAGCTACTGCCAGGGGCAGCACGTAGCGATCCCAGGGGATGGCTTTCATCATGATCAAGGCGTTAAACACAATTATCCAGAACAGCAAATTGGGCTTAGAAAACCGCAGGCAGGTCAGCAGGGCCAGACCGTAGTACATCGCCATCACCAACCCATACGGCAGCAAATCGGCTACCTTGCTCATATTCCCGTAAGGAGTGTCCAGGGGTGGAAAAATCAGGCAGACCACAAGTAGACCTGCCGCAATCAGCAGCCATTTTTGCCAGTGGTGACGCAGGGCTTGTAAGGGTGCAGTGGGGCGAAACAGCAAGAATTCTGGGATCACGATGTAGGCCCCGGTAAAGGCGAGAAAGTTGATCGCTCCGCCGGGGGTGAGGGCCAGGGTGCTTTTTTGCACATCGGGGGATTTGGAGGCGATCGCATCGGCGGGAGCCAACCCGCCAAACAGCGCTACCCATCCTAAAAACGATAGACTGGCCAGGGCCGGGGCAATCCAGCGCTGGTGCTGGTGCAGGCTCACCGCCTGCCCCTGGCGGTACTGGTTAGTGATCGCTAAAAACTCGTAAGTGGCGATCGCCATCGGAAAAGCCAGCATATACTGCCGTGAGGAAATCGCCAGCACAAAGGCTAGACAGCTTAGCCAGTGGCGATCACGCAGGTAGGTAACAAACCCCAACAGTACCCAGGTGCAGGCGATCATCTCGGTGTAAAGGCGGCCGCTGAGAAAGAGAAAGTAGGGGCACAAAAATAGCCCCAGCAGACATAGCAGTGCTCGCCCGCCCTTGTCCCTGCTGGGCCAGCCGATGGTGATCACAATGCCCAACGACAAGACCAAATTTAGCAGTCGGCCTGCCACCATGCCTTGCTGAAACAGGTACTCCAGCAACCCAAA
>DAIPYU010000101.1:2707-18524 GCA_036782635.1 Nodosilinea sp. CTOTU7353 | reverse complement strand
TCGACTCCCAGCATCTCCACCGGGTTGAGAATGGCATAGCGCCATTCGGGGTCATTGGCCATGGCGTGGGCGGTTTCGTGTACCACCCACAGAGCCTCGTCGACATTGGTGCCGTAAGCCACGTCAATCAGGAGGTTGGCCCGCGACCAGGTGCGGCTGAGGTTTTCGACCTGGGCGATGAGGCTGTTGGGCAGGGTCACCAGTCGGCCATCTTCGCCGCGTATTTGAGTAATTCGCAGGTTGAGATTTTCAACAATGCCGGTGGTGGTACCCGTGGTCACCAGGTCGCCAATGGCGTACTGGTCTTCGAGCAAAATTAGAAAGCCGTTGACTAGGTCTTTGACCAGGCTTTGGGCCGCAAAGGAAACCGCCAGGGCAGCCACCGCCCCAAAGGCCAGCAGCGAGGCCGGAGCTACTTTGAGGGTTTGCAGCACCAGCAGCGTGGCCAGGGCGTAGATAATAGTGGTCTTTAGCCCCTTGAGTGCCCCGGTAATGGTCGAGAGGCGCATTGACTTGCGCTGGATATCGTCGAGGTCGCCCAGCTCGTTTTTGCCCCAGGCCTGGGCGACCCGCTCAATGGCCAGGTTGGCTAGGCGATTGAGCAGCCCGGCAAAAAACCAGGTCAACAGCAGCAGCACCGGAATGGAAAACAGCCCAAAGGCATAGCCACGGGTTTGGGGAAAGATATAGAGCACCGCAGCAATGCTCGAGATCCACACAAAGGCGACGCCCCAAAACATCAGCCAGCGAAAAAAAGCCACCATCTGGAGCCGTTGGGCCACAGTGATTTGGTAGCTGAACAGCTGCTGTAGCTCTTGACGGGGTGAATCTTCTCCGGCGGGGATCGGCAGACTCTCCTGGTCGGTTTGCTTTTGCTCTAGGGTGTTTTTGCGCCAGCCCAGCACTTGCCAAATGCTGGTTAGGGCCAGGGTGAGCAAGACACTGACCAGTAAAACCCAGAGGGTGCGGCGAATTTGCCGCTGGCGAGCCTCGGGCAGACGACCGTCAACCGCCCGGCGCAGGGCATCGCGCAGCACCTCTTCCCAGCGTTCGGCTAGATCGGCCTGCGATAGGCCACTGTACTGGGCATCGGTGTCGGTAATGGTGAGCAATACCCTAGGCTCGACCAGCCTCGCCCAGACAGCAAATAGCACCGGCTGACCACCCACAGGCTCCATGATGACATTTAGAGAAGAGCTGTCTGCGGTTTCACCGTCAGAGATTGAAATCAAGGTGCGGTTGACCACCTGGTTGAGATTGGTCTCAATTTGCCGGGCGCGCACCTCCACAGGCACCTCGCTGCCACCCTCATTGCGGTTGAACACCGCTGGGGAGGCAATATCGAAGAGAGGAGTGCCGTCGAGGGAGACTACGGTGACCTCTAGCAGGCCAACGCGCTGCACCCCCGAGGGGGGCAGGGTGCCAGTGCCAGGGCTGAAGGGATTCGCAATTTGAGCTGTCGCTGGCCCAGTACCCCAGCCCCAGCCGAGGGCCAGGAAAACACCTAGGAGCAGGGTCAGCAGCAATGACCCTGGGCCGGTCTTTGACCTGCGCCCCCTGGTGGGAAAACAGCTGGCTAGAGTTGTCAGCAGGGGGGTGAGACTAAACATAGGAAGAGCGATGACGACGACAACACAGAGCAACATGACCTGTGGTGTTTTACCATTTTGAGGTGCTCAGCTACCCAGCTCAGTCTAAACAATGGCTAGTCTTTTAAATCTATCGATGGAGCGACTTAGCCTGTAGATTTTTTTTCCGGTTAACGGTTTACGGTGCAAGGTATACGGTTCAAGGTCTGCCGTGAGCCGTATACCCTGCACCGTGACCCCCCTTAACCTTGGCAGACGACTAAAAAAACCAGCCGTAGCTATGTAGCCCCTTGCCGAGAATATTCACCCCCAGGTAGCAGACCCACACCACCACAAACCCGGTGGCGGCCAGAATAGCCGGGCGACGCCCCTGCCAGCCCTTGGTAATGCGGGCGTGGAGGTAGGCGGCAAACACCAGCCAGGTAATTAAGGCCCAGGTCTCTTTGGGGTCCCAGCTCCAGTAGGAACCCCAGGCTTCGTTGGCCCATACGGCCCCGGCGATGATGCCGATGGTGAGCAGGGGAAAGCCGAGGCCAATCATGCGGTAGCTGATGTTGTCGAGGGTGTCGGCTAGGGTGAGGCGCTGGGGCGAGAGCTTGACGGAGGGGGTGGTTTTCTCCAGGACGGCCGCGCCGCCGCCGGACATAGCCAGCACCTGAGATGAGTCTTTGGGATTTGAGGCCTCGATCTCGGCCCGGTGCAGTTTGACATTGCGGAAGCCGCCGGTACCAACGGAACTGCCCTTTAGCTCTACCGCCTGGCCCTGGGTGACGAGCAGGAAGGCGATCGCCAGCAGGGACCCTACCAGCAGCGCCGCGTAGCTCAGCAGCATGACGCTGACATGCATCATCAACCAGTTGGACTTGAGGGCGGGCACCAGTGGCTCAGAGCCCTGCATGGTGCCAGGCAGCGTCAGGGTAGCGAAGGCGGCAATGGCCATGGCGATGGGGGCCGTCACCGCGCCCACCAGGGCGCTGCGGCTCATGCGCTCGGCCACCAGGTGCATGGCGGTAATGCCCCAGGCCAGGGCAAACAGCGACTCGTAGAGGTTGCTCATGGGAAAGTAGCCCCCCTCTAGCCACCGGGCACCCAGCAGGGCCGCAATGGTGAGGTTGCCCACGGCCATGGCCCCGGTGCCGAGGGACGGCAGTACCAGGGCTTTAGGGAATGCGACGCCGCACCAGTAGAGGAGCATCGCCATAAACAGCACCGCAAAGGATGCGTTGTCGAGCCAACCCTGAAGCGCAATCAGATCCATAGGTTTGGTAGCTGTGAGGGGTCTTTTCTATCCTACCGACTTTTGTTGTGCGCATCGCTACCGGCTGGGGCGGGACAATAATTATTCTGGGGTGGCCTCTGGCTCGGGGGATGGTTCAGCCTCGGGCTCGGGCTCGGGGAGAGAGGGTGAAGCTGAGTCGGAGGCCGGCAGCGGGCCGGGGCGATTGCCCCGCTTGAGCGCGGCCATGATGTCGTAGCGCACCTGGCGATCGCTCAGCACCGTAGCGGTTACCCCAATCGCCTCGATCGCCTCGGCGCTGAACAACCCGGCCTGGGGCAGGGGCGGCAGCAGCAGGCTGTTTTCTACATCAGTCAGAGCCTCTAGATTGACAAAGAAATGGCCGTTGTTGGGCCGAGGGGCCTCGCCGGTGGTGGTCTGAAACAGAGCATTGCCCCCCAGGGCGCGGCCTGGCGCGGGGGCTACCAGTTCGGCAATGCCTTCGCCAACGGTGAAAAAAGCGATATCGCCCTCCAGCCAGCCGTGGGACATCACCAGCGAGTCGAAGGGGGATGTCCAGCGGGTGACGGGCACACCGCCGATATCCACAGCATCGACGGCAAAGCGGTAGCGGCTGGCCATCACCGCGTCGAGCTGCTCAAAGGTGGCGGTGGCGGCCTCGCGATCACTGGCTCTGACCATCAGCACCAGGGCCGGGTTGGGCAACGGCGGGGTCTCGGCCCCATCGGTAGCGCCCCCGGTAGCGCCACCGGGGGCGTCAGGGGGCGTTAACACCCCCAGGGCAAACTCTCCGGCCATCCAGGGCAGAAAGTTTTCGTCGAGGCTGAGGCCGGTGGCCGATTGCAGCCCCAGGCTCAGGTCTTCAGCCGCCAGCGGCAGCAGAGCCGAGAACTGTTCCCCGGCTTCAAAATCTTCCCAAAACTGCTGAAAGTCGCCGCCGGAGAGCGCCACCAGGGCACCGGTGGGCAGGCGCTGGGGCATTTGGTCGGCGCGGTTGCCGGTGGCAAAGGTGGCGGAACCTGGCTCTAGCCAGCTCACCCCTTGCAGGGCCACACCGCGATTTTTGACGGCGATCGCCCCCACCAACCCCCGCTGGGTCTGAAACGCCCGCAGCCGCATCGGGTCAATGGGCGGGTCAGCGGCCTCGGCCACGGTTTGAGCCAGGGCGGGAATATCTATGTAGAAGCGTGCTAAGGGCTGGTTTTCGGTGAGTTGCCCAAAGGCTCGGCCCACCTCGGGGCGGCTGACTAGGGAGTCTTGCCCCCGGTAGGCGTCTATGGAGCGCTTGAGCAGGGGCAGCTGCGGGCTGAGCACAGCGGTGGAGCCATCCAGAACGGCGGCGTAGAGCGGCGCTTCGCCCTGGCCATCGATCTGCTGAAGGGTAATGCCCCGATAGGGGTCAGCTTCGGCCAGATCAGCCTCGCCTAGGCGATCGCCCAGAGCGCTTTGGGCGCGGTTGGCATCGGCGATCGGCACCACCGCCACCACGTTTGAGCCCAGGGCTAGCTCTGGCGCGGGTATAGAGGGGGGCAGGCTGGTAGTCTCTGCCTCGGTGGGCAGCAGCGCCAGGGTGATTTCGGGGCCGACCCAGGGCTGAATATCTTCGGCAAAGTTGAGGTCTTGGTTAGCCAACAGGCGATCACGCCACTGCACCAGCAGCTGGTCAAACTGCGCCTGGGTGGCCTCAGTGCCAAACTGTCGCAGCCTGCGCCACTGGGTCTCGTCGCTGCTCAGGGCCAGCACCACCAGGGCATCGGCGGGGATGGCGTTAGACCCGGCAGGCAGGGTGCGGGCCATCTGCCCGCGCCGGGTTGCCACCCAAATGCTGAGCGCCCCACCGGCGGTGAAGAGCACGGCAGCGGTGATGAGCAACGGCAGCGGAGGCCTCTTCAGCAGCAGCTTGTTGGGCAATACCATAGGGTCAAAACCAGGGGGCCGAGGCAAATTAGCCCTGCCACTCTAGCAAAGAACTTCGGTAACAAACCAAGCGTTCCTGGGCTATCTATTCCAGGGCCATCTTTTCCGTTGCTATCTGTTCCTTCACCATCTCAGAAAGGAGACTGAGGCAAAGAGTAGCCTAACGAAAGCGGAAGTCGTACCCGACGTAGCGATCGCCCTCGTAGAGCACCACCAGCCAGGTTTGGGGGTCAAACTCCAGGGGGTAGGCTTCGCGATCAGCGGGCTGCCCAGCCTCGGTTTTGCCCGGCGACATGACGCAGTAGGGTTCTTTGAGCAGCTCTTGCACGGTGGCCTTGGGCGCTTGCAGATCGGTTTCTAGCAGGGCCTTGAGGCGATCACGCGACACCAGAGACTGGGTTTGCTCCAGCTTGACGCAGGTGAATGGACTGCTCTCTTGCACCGGGTCGCTGCCCAGGTTGGGGGTGATCAGCAGCGCCGCCAGGGCCAGCACCGACCCCCCAGCCATCAGCACCTGGCGGGGCTTGGCCGGGGCGGCGGCGGCGGTGGGCTGGGGCCGGTTAGTCGACTCTGGGTAGGGCTGGGAAGGCCCAGGCGGCATCGGGACCGGGCCGGGCTGAGACTGGGGTCGCTGGTAGTAGGATGAAACTGGATAGGGAGGACGTTGAGCCATGGCGTTGACCTTTGCTGTCTACCGTTCGAGATCTACCGTTTTGGATTTACCGGCCTGAATTTACCGGCCTGAATTTACCGGCCTGGATTTACCGTTCTGAATCAATCAAGAGCCTCCCGGCTCTGCTCGGTGGAGGGGCCAACGCCCCTGGCATAGGTAGATAGCCGGGACGGGCAGAGGCAGTGCAGAGAGAAGGCGAAATTACTGAGTACAAGTATAGTACAGAAATACTATTCGACAAGGCGCGTGCCCCGCTGTTTTTTGTTACGGTTTGAAAAGAACCGCCGCTCCTGGTATTTAACCAAGCTGATTGTGAGTGGAACAACCTGGGGTGTGGGGTTTCAGGTTTCGGGTTTCGGGCAGACCGTGAGCCGTACACCTGTGACTGTGAACCCCCCTCACTTTTCCTCTTTTAGCTTGGCTCTCTGCTAGGGCCTCGGCCCCTAAGGCTGTTTCACCCGTTATGAACAAAACCGTTGTCTGGTTTCGGCGCGATCTGCGGGTCTCTGACCACGAGCCGCTGCTGCGGGCCGCCCAGCGGGGGCTCGTGGTGCCGGTGTTTGTGTTTGACCGCGCCCTGGTGCAGCACCCCGAAACCGGGCCGGCGCGGGTGGAGTTTTTGCTGGCGGCGCTGCACGCTCTAGATGGCGATCTCCGGGCGCTGGGCGGTCGGCTGATTGTGCGATCGGGCGACCCGGTGCAGGTGCTGCCCGAGCTGGTGCGAGAAATCGGGGCCGACGGCATCTATGCCCACACCGATGTGGAGCGCATCTACGGTCGGGTGCGCGACGCCCGCCTCAACCAGGCTCTGGCTCAGCGAAGTATGAAAATTCGCTGGTTTGAACCCGCCGCCACCGCCACCGAGCTGGTGCCCTACCCCCAGTACCGGGAGCTGTGGTATCGAGAGATTGGGCAAGCTCTGGTGTCTACGCCCCCGCAGGTGTCAGTGCCCCCAGAGATCCCGAGCGATCCGCTGCCCGATCTAGGTGTCCTGGGGCACCGGGCCGACGGCAAGCCCATTCCTCCAGCCAGCACCGCCCACGCTCGCCTGCTGCTGCAAGATTTTCTGGCCGACAAGGCCGAGCGCTACTACTGGCAACTGTCTTACCCCAGCGCCGAAGCCACCACGGGACTGAGTCCCCACATCAAGTTTGGGGTGATCTCGGTGCGGGAGTGCGTGCAGACCATTCGCCAGGCCCCCGACGGCGGCGACAACCGGCTGCGCCGCAGCCACCAGCAGCTGATTTCGCGGCTGCGCTGGGGCAATGGCTTTACCCAGCGGTTTCGCTACCTGCCCCAGCTAGAGCTGCGATCGCTCTACCGCCCCTTTGACGACGAGGGCTGGGCTTTCGACGGCGACCTCTACCAGGCCTGGCAGACGGGCCACACGGGCTTTCCGATTGTCGATGCCGCCGCCCGCTGTTTGCAGGCCACCGGGGGGTATCTGGCCCTCAACTTTCGCACCCGCGCCATCTACGCCAGCTTTTTGAGCAACCTGGGGGGCATTGACTGGCGCTACGGAGCGCTGCATTTTATGCGCCACCTGATCGATGGCGACTGCCCCATCGACCATTACCAGTGGGCCATGCAGGCGGGGGTGACCCACTGCGTCGACAAAAGCTGGACTCGCATCTACAACCCCGGCCAGACCGCCGTAGACCGCTGCGACCCCGAGGGCGAGTTTATTAAGCGCTGGGTGCCCGAGCTGGCCGATGTGCCCTCGGCGCAGTTGGGCAGCCCGCCCACCCTGTCGGGCTACCCGGCCCCCATTCTCAACTACAAAGCCGCCCGCCAGCGCCGCGTCAAGCAGCTGGAGGCCCAGCGGGGCCAGTTTCTCAACACCCCCAACCTGGTGCCCTTTTTGGCCGCTATGCCCGAGGATGTCACCCCCTTTGGCAGCGACCTCTACGGCGGCGAGGTGGCCTGGGCTATGGAGGACGTTGGTGAACTGTTCCCCGCTGGGCTGGCGCTGGCGGACCTCTCCCCCGAGCAGGCAGCGGCCCTGCGCACCTGGTTTGTAGCCCACGTCAACGTTTTGCCACCCAAGGCCCGCAAGCGGAAAGCCAAGCCGCCGAAGACTGACCCCAACGTGCGGCAGCTGAGCCTGCTGGGGGAGCTGGAGTGAGCAGGATTGAATATCAATGGCCTATTGGGTGTCGAGCTTGCCGCCCACAAAGGGGGTATTCCACTGGGTCCAGTTTTCTTTGTTGAATGGCGATCGCCAGCGCTTGATCAAATCTTGCTCTAGGGCCTGGCGAGCCTGGCGATCGCATTCTGCATAGGGCCAAAAGCCAATATTTACCGCCACGGTTAGCGCGTGGGTGCGGTGGGCCTCAATGTAGCTGAGAATGTAGCGCTTGCAGTCGTGGACGCCTTTCCAGCGCTGGTTTGACTTCACGGTTTCGCCCACGTAGAGCAGTAGATCGGCCCCGTGGTCGACCACAAAGTAGAGGGCAGGGACGCCCGACTCTTGAAACTGGCCGCGCCAGAACTCGGCATTTTGGGGCGGTAGCGTGAATGGGTCAATGGTGTCGGCGGGGGAAACCTCGGCAATGTCGAAGAGCGTTCCCTGGGCTACCGCCGGAACCGATCGCACCGTCGCCTGAAACTGGGCCACCCGCTGCTTCCAGCCCTGAAGCTCGTCGGCGCCCATCGCCGCCCCCGCCGGTCGGTTGTAGGCCCAGGACAAATCCGCCGCCCGCAGGTCGGCGTCGGTGAGCAGCGAGGGTTGATAGTCGGCGGCCATAAGCTATCCCTAGCGGTTATGGCCTCCCATCATAGGGGATACTCCCCAGATGTGGAGGCGGATAAATTTTGAGTTTTGAGTTTTGGCTAGTGCTTTTCTGGGACGAGATTCGAGGGCGATCCCTCGGATTGGCCGCTGAGCCTAGGAAATCTAGTCCAAGGCTCAAAACCGAAATCCTTTGAAGAGGATTGGGAGCCGAGTTCCTCAGTCTGCGACCGCAGACTTTTGCGATGAGCCAGGGAGTGAACTCCCTGGCGGTTGTGGCCGTAGTCTTTGACAGGGCTGGGTGGGCACTGCCCACCAGTCTGAGTTCAGTGACATTCATCCCTACAGCCGCTCTCTCAGCGCCTCTGGCCCCACATCTTCCACGCTGTAGCCCTCGGGATAGGTACGAATGGGCTGATCGACAAAGAAATCTGACTCGGTACGCGGCGGCAGGCGGCGCAACAACCGACTGCGGGCTTTGAGCACAGTTTGGGCCAGCTGCTGCACGACCACCGGAGTCGGCTGCCAGCCCAGCGCCGTCAGCAGCGGCGGATCGAGCAGACAGGGCAGGCCCCAGTTGACCACCGGGCGAGTCGGGGCCGGAAACCACGACAGCAGCAGGTGTCGGGTGGCGTCGGCGACCCGCTGGTTGCTGGGGGCGTAGGCAAAGTGCTCGGCCTCAAACTCGCGGTTGAACTGGTCAAAGGCGGCGTAGGTAGGGGGAATATTCTCAATGCCCATGCGATCGCCGATCGCCCGCCAAAAATAGTAAAACGCCAGCCGCTCTGACTCGCAGAAGGGCCGCCAGCCAAAGCGATCACACCAGCGAATCGGTTCGTAGATAAAGGTCGAGAGCACGTAGAGAAAGTCGCGGTTGCCAATGACGTAGTGGTTGTGGATCGCGTTCATGCGCTGAATAAAGGCCGCGCCGCGAGGGCTGTCGTAGCCGTGCTTGAGCACCTCAGACACCACAATGCCGGTGTCGTCGTAGCGCTTTTGGGCGTGGTGGCGAAACTCCCCGGTGCGATCGAGCAGCCCTGACACGCTGGGGATACAGAAAGTGCGCAGCAGGGCTACCTCTAGGGCACGGGTGACATCCCACGGAAATTCGTAACCCGCCAGCAGGTGGCAGATCTGCTGGTGGTCGCGATCGGGGTCGAGGGTTTGGATGCGGCGGCGGGTGGCGTGGCGATCCATGGGGGGGGAGTCGGTGGGTGGGTGGATGAGTGAGCCGCTGAACTGAGGCCTAAAACACTGGTACAGAAACCCGGTTTCTTAGCTAGAACGCAAGTCTTGCCGTTAGTCAGCGATGAAGAAACCGGGTTTTTAGCACGGCCTACCATGGGGGAAACTATTTTCCAGAAGTCGCTTTAGTATTCAATCCCTGGCTGGGCTTTGACGCCCTGCTCGCGGAAGGGGTGCTTGATCAGGGTCATCTCGGTGACTAGGTCGGCGCGCTCAATCAGCGCTGGGGGTGCGCCGCGCCCGGTGAGAATGACGTGGGTCATCTCGGGCTTTTCAGCCAACCCCGCCAGCACCTGCTCAACGGTGAGAAAGCCGTGCTTGAGGGCGATATTTACCTCGTCAAGCAGGATAGTTTTGTACTCGGGGTTGCGAACGTAGCTGAGGGCGGTTTCCCAGGCGGCTTGGGCGGTTTGGGTGTCGCGA
The DNA here is from genome assembly GCA_036782635.1 of Nodosilinea sp. CTOTU7353. Classification (GTDB taxonomy): domain Bacteria; phylum Cyanobacteriota; class Cyanobacteriia; order Phormidesmidales; family Phormidesmidaceae; genus Nodosilinea. Next base: position 8,709 of record DAIPYU010000101.1, on the reverse strand, counting down.
TCACGATCCTGCGTGTCCCAAGTAAAGCCTTCGCCCATGGCGTGGAAGCTGAGCTGATCGCCAAACCGCTCCATCACCGCTTTTTCCGCCGGTTCCCACGCGCCTTTGATAAATTGCACGATGGCGACCTTGTAGCCGTGGCCGATGGAGCGCAGCACCATGCCCAGGGCGGCGGTGGTCTTGCCCTTGCCGTTGCCAGTGTTGATAATTACCAGACCCTTTTCGACGCTGCGATCGGCGATGCGCTGCTGCTGCACCTCCTGTCGGCGCTGCATTTTGCGGCGATACTGCTCTTCAGATAGGTTGGCCCCCTCGACTGATTGGTTGAGGGCGGTGGCCGCAGCATCGAGGCGATCAGTGGGTTGAGTCATAGGGCGGCAGGTTTGTAGACAGGTTTGTAGAAAGGCAAAAGCACGGCCCGTATATGGTTTAGGTAGGGGGGGGTAGGTAGGGGCGATCGCTGCTTTGCCTATCCTAAAGGTTTAGCGCGAACTCTAGGCCTGCATGATTCATCAGGACTGCGAGACACCATCACATCGGCCTCAGCTGAGTCACTCCCTGCGACTGGCGCACAACTCCCTGCGCAGAGGGTCTCCGCCCCAGGACAATGAGCTGCCAGTTCAATGAAACTGTGACGGGTAGAGGTCAGCGGCTGAGATTGGCTGTCAGTGGGGTGGATGAAGCGTGACGGCCAGCACGATAGCCATTTTGGGATATTGGGATAAACGACAACCGGTTTCGCTTCTGGGGCAATCAACCCGAATATCCACCTCGGATTTGAGATTACAAAGTTTTTGTTTCCAGCGGCAAAAACACCGTCAGCACTTCGCCCGCTTGGGGGCGCTGCCGCACGATCAGCTTGCCGCCCAGGGCCTGAAACAGGTTTTTGGTAGCGTTGAGGTTAAGGCTGAGACCGCCGGTCTCGGGTTGAAACATCAGCAGCTGCCCCAACGCCTTAAAGGGCGAAGAGAATGGGTCAACCTGGGACTGAGCCTCGCTGCCTTCGGGGGGCAGCGACTGAAATTGCAGCTTGAGCTGGTGCCCAGCTAGGGTCACCGCCAGAGCAATGTGGCTGTAGGGGGGCAGGCTGTGGGTAAAGCGGTCGATTAGCCCGGTGAGTACCTGGGTGAGCATATCCGGGTCGGTGTTGACCATGGGTAGGCAGGGGGGCACATTCACCGTCAAACTCAGGTTGCGGCGGCTGGCCTGCTGCTGCCAACGGGGAATGGCGTCGTCAAACAGCTGGTTGAGAGAGATGGCCGACAGGGGCGATCGCGCCCTAGCCGTCCGGTCAGTCTCTAGCTCCACAGCGCGGAAGATCAGGCTGAAGCGGTCGATCTGCTGGGTACATTCGCGGTCGATCTGCCGCAGGCGCTTGGCGGCCTCTTCACTGGTGTCTTTGCGTTTGAGCAGCGATCGCGTCAGGGTGCGAATGGTAGTCAGCGGCGTGCGAATCTCGTGGGCCATCGCCTTCAACAGCTCGGTGTCGGGGCTGGCTTGGGGCAACGGTTCTGGCTCGGCAGCGGGCTGGTTTGTCTGAGTTCGTTTTACCCGAGCCGCTACCCGAGGCTCAAAACTGGGGCTAGTGTCGGTTTGAAAGGCCGCTAGGGTGGGGCGGGCGGGCAGCGCCAGCATGGCTGGGGCAGAGTCTTGGGAGTCGTGATGGAGGTCTGCCTGCCCGTGGCGCAGCTGGGCCATCAGCAGGTGGCTGTAGCGGGTCACCAGGCGATAGTCGGGCACCACTGGGGGAAACTGGTCGATCAGGCGATCTAACGCTGGCAGCAGCGGTGGGCGACTGGCGACGATGCGATCGCGCAGCTGCTGCCAGCCCTGGCCGACCACCTCTGGATCAAAGGAAAACTGAAACTGAGGCCGCCCCTGGTGATCTTGCCCAAGCACCAGCAGCAGGCTAAAACGTCGGGTCAGCAGCAGACAAAATCGCTCTGTCAGCAGCGGGTCGCTGCCGCCTAGCGGCACCATCTGCAGGTCACAGGTGGCACCTCGGGTATGGCCTTTGCCTTTACCGGGCAGCAGCGGGCGGGCCACCGACAAAATTTGCTCTAGGGGTTCGGGCACCAGCAGCCAGTGAGACAACCGCTGCCCCATGAGGTGATCGGGCAGCACCGGGAATGGCCCGGAGAGCACCCCTCCCATCAGGGGAAACAGATCGCTCACCCCCGCACTTTTTGAACCCGCCATTTCTAAACCGGCCGCTGCCCCGGCGGCTTGGGGCAGCTCGACCAGCAGCTTAATTAGGGCGGTGAGACCACCTAGCCACTCTTGCTCGGCCTGTCGATGGGCCTGGGACGAAGCACCCAATCTATCGCCGAGCAAATCTAAGCTACTCCCCTGGCTCCCATGAGCTACCCCAGCCCCTGGACCAGGGACGAGATGCTGCTCATTGAGCAAGGGGCTTAAGGGTAGAAACGGCTGCACCAAAGAGTTACCTGTCTCTGCAATAGGCTAGCTGTGGCCCTGGAGCCACAGGTGGCAGGTTGCCCACGCAAGGCAATCTGGCTGCTATTACGAGACTAAGCCTTTGGCGAAGATTGATCTATGGGTAGAACCGAACGAAAACCCGGCCATACCCTCGGATATATCGCGCTAGACCTCTAGCCAAACCAGCTAGAGGGAACGGCCTCGGCTTCGACCCGCTCAGCGCTGGGGCTATGTCGCCAAATCTCAGGCCGACCCAGCAGGGCATCTAGGCCCTGGTGAATGAGCCGATTGATCTGATCGTGCTGGTCAGCGGAATAGCATTTGCCGGGCGACTCTAGGCCACAGGCCGCGTTGCTGTCCATGGTGACGTAGACCACCGGCAGCCGAGACAGCACGTAGGCCGTTAACTTTTGTCGCAGTTCAGGGACGGCAAAAATCTGGCGATATTCGTATAGCGGATAGGCGGCTAAGATGTCGTCGATTTTCTCTGTTACAACCGGCAGAGTTAGGTTGACGATAGCGTGAGTCATTGGCATTAAGCTCCAGCAGGATGGGGGATTGAGAGCAAAGCTAATTGCAGGTTTTAAGGCTGGGGATCAGGCTAAAATCAGAGAAAGGGCCATTTTAGCTATTCCCCATAGGTGCGCAGCAATGACGGTGGCTCTATCTAAGTTTTAAAAAGAGAACTTTTTTCTCTCTCGAATAATTAAAAAAACTAAGTAAAGTGAATCTTTTCTCAATCCTTCTTGTTTTTAGTAAGAGTGTTATTTTCCTAGCTGTTACGTTGTGTAATCTACCGGGCAGGTTAACCTCTGCCTGAGTGGAAATGTGCTAGCGGAGGTCAATGCTGAAGCAGGTTACTTTACTGGTCTGCGGGGGGATGCACCCGCCCAGCTACACGGGGCAAATTTTGGCTGTAATCGCCAGGGATCGGGAGTTGAGCCACCTGAGCCAAGTTGTCTGTGCGCCCCAGCACGATCTAGGGGTGCTCTCGCCCTTTGCCCTGCGGCAGGTACTCGAAAATCATTTGGCTCTTGAAAATACCTTCGCGAGTGATTTGGGGAAATCCGCTGCTGAGGCCACCCCGGCGGCGCTGATTATCTGGGCCTTTAGCGCGGGCTGTGTGGGGGCTGCGGCCCTGGCATCTCACTGGCAGCGATATCGAGGGCGGGTGCTGGCCCTGTTTATGGTAGACGGCTGGGGAGTGCCCCGCGACCCAGGGGTGCCGGTGCATCGCCTCAGTCACGATCAGACTACCCACAATACCTCTCGCTGGCTGGGCTCTGGCGATGAAGATTTCTATGCTGACCCAGCGGTGACTCACCTGCCCCTGTGGCAGCAGCCCCAGCGGGCGACTGGCTGGGCGATCACACCGGGGCAAGCCCGCCAACGCATCACTGCCGCTGAGTTTCTCTGCGGCCGATCACTCGACTACATCGACCGCTACCAGAGACTAAACGGGGGCTGAATATCAACGGCCCATAACCAGCAACCTAAAGTGGGCTGTATCCCCCTAAAGACCTCTGCCTCTGCTGCTAATATGAGAGGAAATGTTTCTCATTTAACAGCTTTTCTCAGCTATTTCTGTAGCGCCATTCCGGTAAAGCAGCGGCGGTGGGCATGCCCATCGTCTATGTGGCCTGAAGGGGAGAAATGGTTTAACTTGAATTTCTGCTTTTCCCAATGCACTCTAGCCCAACCCAAGCACCCGCCGCTATGACGACTCTCGTTGCCGCTCCCAATAGTGTTCTTGTGCGCCGCGCCTCTGGTGCCTATGCCCTAATCGACAGCCTTAGACGCCATGGGGTAGAGCATATTTTTGGCTATCCCGGCGGGGCCATTCTGCCGATCTACGACGAGCTGTACCGGGCCGAGGCGGCAGGGGGTATCAGCCACATCCTAGTGCGCCACGAGCAGGGGGGTGCCCACGCTGCTGACGGCTACGCCCGCGCCACGGGCAAAGTTGGGGTTTGCTTTGGCACCTCTGGCCCTGGGGCCACCAACCTGGTCACCGGCATTGCCACCGCCCAGATGGACTCGGTGCCCATGGTGGTGATCACCGGCCAGGTGCCCAGCCATGCGATCGGCAGCGACGCGTTTCAAGAAACCGATATTTTTGGCATTACCCTGCCCCTGGTAAAGCATTCCTACGTAGCCCGCCGGCCCGACCAGATTCCTCAGATGGTGGCGGAGGCGTTTTATATTGCCCAGACCGGTCGCCCCGGCCCGGTGCTGATCGATATTCCCAAAGACATTGGCCTGGCGGAGTTTGACTATGTGCCGGTGGAGCCTGGCCAGGTCAATTTGCCCGGCTACAAGCCCACCGTTAAGGGCAACCCCCGCCAGATCAACCACGCCCTGCGGCTGATTCGCCAGAGCGAGCGGCCCCTGCTGTATGTGGGAGGTGGCGCGATCACCGCCAATGCCCACGGCGAGGTGCTGCAGCTGGCGGAATATTTCCAGATTCCGGTGACCACCACGCTGATGGGCAAGGGATCGTTTGACGAGCATCACCCGCTGGGGCTGGGCATGCTGGGCATGCACGGTACCGCCTACGCCAACTTTGCCGTCAGCGAGTGCGACCTATTAATTGCGGTGGGTGCTCGTTTTGACGATCGCGTCACTGGCAAGCTCGACGAGTTTGCCTCCCGCGCCCAGGTGATTCACATTGACATTGACCCGGCAGAGGTGGGCAAAAACCGCAGCCCCCAGGTGCCGATTGTGGGCGATGTCAAGCAGGTGCTGACCACCATGCTGGGCCGCATTGAACAGGACAACCAGGTGCCGTCTCCGAGTCAGACCCAGGCCTGGCGCGATCGCATCGACCGCTGGCGGCGCGACTACCCCCTGGTGGTGCCCACCTACCCCAACGAGCTGTCGCCCCAAGAAGTCATCTTTGAGCTGGCCAAGCAGGCTCCCCACGCCTACTACACCACCGATGTCGGCCAACACCAGATGTGGTCGGCCCAGTTCCTCAAGAATGGCCCCCGCCAGTGGGTGTCAAGTGCGGGCCTCGGCACCATGGGCTTTGGCATGCCGGCGGCGATGGGCGTACAGGTGGCGCTGCCCAACGAGACGGTAATTTGCATCAGCGGTGACGCCAGCTTCCAGATGAACCTACAAGAGCTGGGCACCCTGGCCCAGTACGGCATTCCGGTGAAGACCGTAATTGTCAACAACGGCTGGCAGGGCATGGTGCGTCAGTGGCAGCAGGCCTTCCACGGCGAGCGCTACTCCTCTTCTAATATGGAGGTGGGCATGCCCGACTTTGTGGTGCTGGCCCAGGCCTACGGCATCAAGGGCATGGTGGTGCGCGATCGCAACGACCTCACCGCCGCCGTCGCCACCATGCTGGCCCACGACGGCCCCGTGCTGATGGATGTACGGGTGCGCCGCGACGAAAACTGCTACCCCATGGTGGCTCCCGGCAAGGGCAACCACCAGATGTTGGGGCTGCCTGAGGTGCACGGCACTGGTGCGGGTGACGGTCCCGACCCCTGCGTCAACTGCGGGCACCAAAACGCCGCCACCAGCAACTTTTGCTCAGAATGTGGCACTAAGCT
>DAIPYU010000101.1:0-2607 GCA_036782635.1 Nodosilinea sp. CTOTU7353 | reverse complement strand
AAGCCTTCTATGGATCAAGTTTTTCAGAATGCAGTATCCTAGCCTCAGTTTCATAACTGGTGTGGGTCGTCTATGTCCGCTGCGCTGAAATCCTATGTGCCTCATCCCTTGCCGTCTCGGCGGCAGACAGCGACAGCTCGAGCCACGTTACGCCCCACGTCCGCCGCGCTGCCGCTAGAGAGCCAGCCTGGGGTTTCGCCGCCGGTGTTCTTGCCGACGGCAGCCGAGCTAGAGTCTCCAGCGGTGCGGGTGCTGTCTCAGCTGCACCTGGTATCGTCGGCCCTGGCTATGTCGCTGGTGGCGCTGACCCTGCTCAGCTATGGGGCCTCCGTCTACGTCAGTCGCCAGCTGAGCCAGGCCAGTCAGCAGCTCAGCCGCTTGCAGCGCAGTGAGCAACAGCTCACCACCGCCAACGAAGTCCTCAAGAATCACCTGGCCCAGCAGGTGGAGATCGACACCACGGAGTTTCAGCCACCCCAGCCCAGCAGGGTTATTTTTCTGAAACCTTCTGCCCAGACAGCGGCGGTGGTTCTACCTAGCCAGGTTCCCAACACGGTGGTGGGTCGTTTTGCCCTGCCTCAGGTCAATGTACCTCTGGGGTACTGAGCGCTAGCCCAACCGTTTACTCGCTGTTTTCCCTATGGCTAGTTCTGCTTACTCTGCCCGTCGTCGTCGCCGCCGTCGTCTCCAACCAGCTCGTCCACCAGCGGTAGTTTTGCTTAGCCCGGCGACAACCCAGGTGCGGGTATTGCTGGTGTGGGGGCTGCTGGTACTGTCTCTGGCGGCGATCGCCGGTCGCCTGGCCTGGCTACAGCTGGCCCAGGGTGACAGCCTGGCCTACCTAGCGCAGCAGCAGCGACTCTTGCCACCTGTGCAGCGGCAGGTGCGCCACTCGATTGTGGATCGCCAGGGCAATGTGCTGGCCGTTGACCAGGTGGTATATACCCTCTATGCCCACCCCCGGCTGTTTAACCTCTCTACCCCAGAGGTAGCGGCGCAACTTAGCCCGCTGCTAGATACCTCGGTATCGGCGCTAGTCGGTCAGTTTGGCCAGCGCCCTACGGGCATTCGGGTGGTAGACGGGCTGTCTGAAGAAACTCGCGATCGCATTCGCGCCCTGCGCCTCGATGGCCTAGAGCTACACTCCCAGCAGCAGCGCTTTTACCCTCAGCAGCAGTTGTTTGCCCCCATTGTGGGCTTTGTTAACCTGGATGGACAGCCCCAGGCGGGCATAGAAATCACTTACCAAGACCAGCTCTCCATGGTGCCAGCCGTAGAAGAAATGGAGGAGGAGACGTCGGCGTCAGCAGCAGAGTCAGCGGCAGAATTTGGCCCGCATCTGGAAGCGTATGGCCCGCCAGACATTGTCTTTGCGGCAAATGCTGCCCCCATCGAGAGCAGCACAGACGCCGAGGCCGGCGCAAAAGCCGAGGCCAACCCGCCAGAGCTTTGGCACGCTGGCAGCGCCACCCTACACCTAACCCTCGATAGTCGCCTCCAGCGCGCTGCTCAGCAGGAGCTACAGACGGTGATTAACCGCCACCACGCCAAACGCGGCACCGTCATGGTAATGGATGCCCACAGCGGCGAAATGCTGGCTCTGGCGAGCGTGCCCACCTACGACCCCAACCGATATTTCAACGCTAACCCAAGCGATCTGCGCAGCTGGGCCGTGAGCGATCTCTACGAGCCGGGGTCTACCTTTAAGCCCATCAACATTGCGATCGCCCTAGAGGCCGGGCTAATTGGTCCCGACGAGATGGTTAACGACAGCGGCCAAATGCAGTTTGGCGAATGGAAGATTAGAAACCATGATTTCGCCACTTTAGGCGGGCGGGGGGCAATTTCGATTACCGACGTGCTGAAATATTCCAGCAACGTGGGCATGGTGCGGATTATGCAAAAAATGCCCGCCTCCGACTACTTTGCCTGGCTCCAGCGCCTTAGCCTTGATCTGCCCACGGGCATTGACTTGCCCGCCGAGGCCGCTGGGCAAATCAAAGACCGCGAGCATTTCATCAACAGCCGGGTTGAGTTGGCCACTACCTCCTTTGGCCAGGGCTTTTCGGTATCGCCGATTAAGATGGTGCAGCTGCTGGCCACCCTGGCCAATGGCGGCAAACTGGTAACACCCCACGTGGTCAGCGGTATGATAGCCGACGACAGCGGCGAGCGTTGGATTCCCTCCCGCCCAGAGCCGCAGTCGATCTTCTCACCCCAAACGACCCGGCAGGTGCTCACCATGATGGAAGCTGCGGTAGAAACTGGCACTGGCGACGCTGCCAATCTCAGCGGCTACCGCATCGGCGGCAAAACGGGCACTGCCCAAAAGGCAGCTTCTGGAGGCTATGGCCGAGGTCGGGTCACGAGCTTTGTGGGCATTTTGCCCATTGACGCCCCCCGCTATGTGGTGCTGGCCGTGATTGATGAACCCCAGGGAGACGACGCCTACGGCTCTACTGTGGCTGCTCCGCTGGTGAAAAAAGTGATTGAATCTTTGGTGGTGCTAGAAGGGTTACCGCCTAGTAATCTCTAGGTCTAGTAGTCTGTTAGGCCGAAGGTGACAGGTTAGTAGGGGTTCACGGTGTGCGGTTTAAGGTTCACGGT
>DAIPYU010000100.1:8710-18639 GCA_036782635.1 Nodosilinea sp. CTOTU7353 | reverse complement strand
GTTTGGCGACGGCAACCCGCTGTTTGGCTTTTCGGGCTTTTTGCTCCAGGGGGCCGACAACAGCCCGGCGGTGGGGGAGGACTACCGGGGCACCTTTAGCGCCCTCAACTGGGCCGGGGTGCCGCTGGAGGCCAAGTTTTTCTTTCAGCTGGCCTTTGCCGGTACCGCCGCCACCATTGTGTCGGGGGCGGTGGCCGAGCGGATTAAATTTCTGGCGTTCTTTATCTTTAGTCTGCTGCTGGTGGGCATCTCTTACCCGATTACCGGCCACTGGGTGTGGGGCGGCGGCATGCTCGCTGAGCTGGGATTTTATGATTTTGCTGGCTCTACGGTGGTGCACTCCGTGGGCGGCTGGGCGGCGCTGATCGGGGCGGTTTTGCTGGGGCCAAGGCGGGGGCGGTTTCAGTCGCGCCCGGTGGCGATGCCGGGGCACAACCTGAGCATTTCGGCCCTGGGCTGCCTGATTCTCTGGCTGGGCTGGTTTGGCTTTAACCCTGGCTCAACTATGGCCGCCGACCCCTTTGCCATTAGCCACATTGTAGTCACGACCAACATCGCGGCGGCGCTGGGGGGGCTGGCCGCCACCGTCACCTCGTGGATCTATCTGAGTAAGCCCGACCTGTCGATGATTATCAACGGCGTGCTGGCGGGGCTGGTGGCCATCACGGCCTCCTGCGCCTACGTCAACCTGGGCAGCGCGGCGCTGATCGGCCTAGTGGCAGGGGTGATCGTGGTGTTTTCGGTCACCTTACTTGATGCTTTCAAGATTGACGACCCAGTGGGGGCGGTTTCAGTACACCTGGTTTGCGGTATCTGGGGCACCATTGCCCTGGGGCTATTTAGCGTCACCCCAGGGATTTACCCCTGGTATGCCGAGGGGGAAGGCCCCCTGGCCGGGCTGCTGATGGGGGGCGATATTCAGCAGCTGCTGGTGCAGCTGTTGGGCATTGCGGCGGTGGGGGCGTTTACGGTGGCCTTTAGCCTGGTGTGCTGGCTGGTCTTGCGGGCCACGGTGGGTATTCGGGTCAGCGAGGCCGAAGAAATCCAGGGGCTTGACCTGGGTGAGCACGCCATGGAGGCGTATCCCGAGTTTCAGGTGGGGCCGTAGAGGGCGATGGGGCTAGACAAAGTGGTACGGGGGGAGCGGCTCGCTCAGGATGAGGGTCCAGTGGGGGGACTGCGATCGCATCTCCTCTATCCACTGCGGCAGCGTTTGGTCGTCTCGATCAACCAGCACGTAGATGCGAGCTTCCCCGGCGGGGGCCTCGCTCTCAATGCTGTCGCCGTAGGCGCTGTAGAGGTGATCCAACAGCAAAGCTAGCTCGGCCTGCTGCTGCTCCTGGGCGGTGGTTTGGTCCTGGAGGCGCTGTTTTTTGGCCAAAAAATACTCGCGCCCGGTCAACCCCTCCGCCAGGGGGGGCGCTGCCACCTCTGCGGCCAAGAGTTTGACTTGATATTCCACCTTGGGGGCCAAAATCTTGAGCTTGGCCGTGTAGTCTGCCCCCTGGCTAGCCAGGTGCTCTCTGAGGTGCTCGACTGAGGCAATCTGGGTGCCAAACCGCAGCGGCAGCAGGGACGTGTGCTGAAACAGCTCGCAGATGACGCGATCGTGGCTGAGCACGGCGTTGAGCAGGCGCGGTTCATCGGTTTGCAGGGCCGCCAAATCGACGCCAGTTTCAACCAAGGCGGCGACATCATCTACGGCAATCAGCTGAGTTGGCTCAGCTAGCCCCAGGGGTAACACGAGGGGCTGGGAAGGTCGGGGGCAAATGCTGTAGAGGTAGATTGGCTCTGAAGTCAGCTCTGGAGACACGGTTTCAAACGCCCTGAATGCGCCATGGTTTGATCTCACTCTAGGCGATATCGCCTTAGTCGAGTAGCCATGCGCCAAAGAAACAGCGCCGGATTCTTTGGCCTTGACGAAGCTAACTAACTTCAGTTCGGGATAACGCCGTCCCCTCATTTGGAGGGGTGCCCGGAGGGCGGGGTGGGTCAAACCTACGGCAAAAGACAAGTCTCCTGATGCGGTCCGTTGCCCCTTTGGCATAGACTGACCCACCCCTACCCCTCCCAGGAGGGGACAGTGAACCTGCTTCGCTAAGAACTTTTCTTATCCCGAACTCAGGTTAAGTATGAGAGGGGGCAGGGCAGGGTATACGGTTCAAGGTTCAAGGCAGGCCGTACACCGTGTACCGTACACCCTCCCCACTGTCCACCTTTAGCCTGGCGGCCGTCTCCAGTCCATTTGCCTAGCTTTATAGCGTTGTCTGGAGGGTAAAGCACCAGTCGAGGGTGAGCTGACCCGGCTGACAGCCTGTTCCTGCATCGAGCCGGTGCAGGTGAATGGGGGTGCCCTGACCCAGGGCGGCGATCGCCGGGCTGTAGGTTGTTAGGTCTTGGTCGATGAGCCAGGTGAGCTCGGCCACGGTGAGCGGGGTCGCCCAGGGGTCGTCGGCAATATCCACAACGGCCTGGGGCGTTAGGGCCTGGGGGCTGGTGGGCAAGAGTCGCCCCCGGCTGAGGTCAACAATCCAGCTGCGCTGGGCGGTGGTGAGCTGCATCAGCGGGCGCAGCGATAGACTGCCCTGCTGCCAGCTCAGGCCGGGGGCCAGCACCTGGGCCGAGACCCCGCCCATCAGCTGCATCACCCGCTCTGAGCTTTGGGCCAGGTACCAGCGCAGCCGAGGCCACACATCGGCCACCAGCACCGGCTCGTGCACAAAGGTGTGCCTAAACAGGCCATTGGCCCCCTGCACCAGGTCGGTGGCGGCGTAGGTGACCCGGTTACACAGATCCTCTCGCTGAGGCAGCGGTGCGGGCGCACTGTGACCCCCACCCGGCACCATTTGGGGCAGGTGTCGGGCCACCACCTGCTGGGCGCAGGTGCTCAGAAAGGCTTGAATCCAGCTTTCGTCGGTAAAAGTGAGCCAGTCGCCCAAGACCCCGGCGGTGGCGTCGCCGGCACCTTCGACCAATGTGTTTGCAAAGTCGTCCAGGGTAAAGCCTGAGGCCGTAACTACGGTGCTCTGTTTACCCTGGCCCCCCGGCGGCAGATACAGCGCATCGGGTACCGCGTCGCTGGCCTCAGCGTAGGGCTGGGGCTGGCCCTGGGCTTCCATCTCAGCCAGGTGTAGGTGCAGGTGCAGGGTGGCGGGCTGCCAGGGCTGGAAGGGCCGCAGAATTTCGATTGGGCAGCCGTCGCCCTGGAGGGCGGTTAGCCTCGGCTGGGTGTAGGCCACTAGTTCAGCCATGCGCCTGAGCAAATCGCCGCAGCGTATGGGCTGGCTGTCCAGGTCATTTTCTAACAGGCGCAGCTCGCTGGTCTCGGGCAGGTAGAGGGGCGGCACCGAGTCAGTTTGGGTCACGAGGTCGAGGGCGTAGCTGGTCTCGTCTAGGGCGAGCACGAGCACCGGCACCAGCCGCACAACCTGCACCGCCCCCTGGGCGCTGGTGGTACAGACCCGAGCCTGCACCCCTTCGATCAGGCGCATGATTTCATAGCTGCCGCTGGCCAGCATCCACAGGAGGTGAGGCACCAGGGCCGACAGTGGCATGAGCCTGCTAGGGGCTGGAGTCTGGGGCTGCTCTAGGCCGTCTAAGACCTCCAGCAGTGCTCCAATTTCTTCGCTGAGGTAGAGGGCCAGGTGCTCTGGGGTTTGGGGCAGGTCGGCGGGCCAGCCGCCCATGGGCGATCGCAGCGCCATGCTCTGTCCCACCAGCTGCTGCAGCGCCTTGGCCACCGTCGGTACCTGCTCCAGGGGCAGATGCTGGATCGCCAGGGGAACCATGCGGCACACCGTATGGTTGAGGGTCGCAGCCGTTGCGCCCGGCAGGCCCGCCGTCTCAGACGGCAACCAGGGGGTGAGAGAACGCACAGCGGATGAAACCATAGCAGCGGCCCGCGCAGGGAGTGAAGGATCTCCTTAGAGAGTGCCTATTTCTGCGGCAAAATCCACAGGGCGTTGCAAATCTATGGGACACAGGGATGTGCTGGAAGATGGTATCGCTGAATTTAGCTGGCGGAACTTGGCTTACCAGGTGACGTAGGGCAGTTGGTAAGCCGTGGCGCGAATGGTGTCAGCATTGGCCACCAGCTGACCGCAGGCGTCCCAGGTGCCGGCTAAGAATGCTTGACGCACGCCCTCGGGCATGGCCACCGCGAAGGATTGGCCGCCGAAGGTCACGGTCTGAGCGGCTAGATCGAGAACTACAGCCGCCGTTGGGTTGGCCTCGAGAAAATCTTGGGCGCGATTGACCGCCTCCGAGGTCGCCGTTAGGCAGGGAATGCCGATCGCCACGCAGTTGCCAAAGAAAATTTCGGCAAAGCTCTCGCCCAGCACAGCCTTGATGCCCCAGCGGGCGATCGCCTGGGGAGCATGCTCGCGCGATGATCCGCAGCCAAAGTTGCGGTTGACCACCAAAATGCTGGCGCTCTTATACTGGGGCTGATCAAAGGTGTGATCGCCGTTGAGGGCCGCCCGGTCATCGGCAAACACCTGCTCCCCCAGCCCATCAAAGGTCACGCACTTGAGAAACCGGGCCGGAATGATGCGATCGGTGTCGATATCGTTCCCTTTAATGGGGATGCCGGTGCCGGTGATCTGTTTTATTTGCGCCACTGCGATCGCTCCTTACCCTTGACTAATAGGCGGCCCAACCCTGGGCAGCTGCTCATTTATAGTAGCGTCTGACCGTCCTCAAACCGCGTTTCGGGCTGTTCTATGACTAGATAGACCCGTGGCCCAGGCCAGCCTGGCAGAACCTGGTTTTCCACAGCCGCGAGAGTAGTCCTTAACCCAACCATAAACTTTGGTATCATCCCTAGGCATTCGCAAACTAGGGGAGTATCTTAATAGATAAGGAAGTGAATCGCCGAGATGCAAAAAGTGGTTGCTTCCCCGACAGATCGAATAGTTCAGTCCTGTTGAATAGGAGGTACGTTATCGATTTAACGTCTGAATCTATCTCGTCAAGGATCAGCAGCACTTTACTCGGTTGTTGATATTTCCTCTCTGTAACTGATAGAGAGCTCTGTAAGAAATGCCCAGAGACGCTATAAACCCCATGCGAGGGTTTCTTCACGACGGCATTGAAACATCTCTATTTAACCGGCACCTTCTTGAGGAAAGCTCTCAAGTAAACCAGTCAAAGTGCTGCTGTTTCTGAATTGTTTCCAAAGTGGTTTGTCTCAGCAGTTTGTCTAAGGAGATTTACTCTACGACAATACGTCTAGTTACAGGCTAAAAATTAGAATCCCCTGGCAGTAGTACTGTCAGGGGATTTCTGCTTTTGGGCTAATTTTATTCGGCTAGCTGGTGGGTAGGTCAGTCCGGTGACCAGCCTTAATGCTCAAGGGAAATATTCGGGGACAAACAGCCCCTAACCAAAGGCATTGATGCTGGTGCGATGCTCGGGTTTAACGTCGCGATCGCATCGCTTACAGAGCCGATGCTAACCCTCGATCAGCTCGCTTTCAAGGCCGTGGATAAGTTCTGACAGCTTAGGCATGGCCGTATCGGCAGCAGCGGGCAGGGTCTCAACTGCCGATATAGGTTCTTCAATCGGGGCCGGGGCCATCATATCGCTGGGCAAGAAAATGCGGGCGCTCACCGCCAGCATCGCCACCGCAAAAATTAGCACAATCAGCAGAGGTGCAATGTAAGACCGAAAGAACGACATAGGGCGATGGCGTGTGAAGGGATGTAACTGTTCCTCTCATCTTACATGGAAGAGTGGGTGAGGTAGGTGAGTAGGTGATGTGGGTGAGTGGGTGATCAAACAGTCCCTACCCATCCACCCATCCACCCATCCACCCACCTACCCATCCACCCACCTACCCTCACTCATCCACCCCCTTAGGCATGGGCATTACGGCTTTGCCGAGCCGCCGCAGGCCCGCCCAGCCCGCCACTGCCACCCCCAGCCAAAACCAGCCCGTGAGGGGTTGATAGAGCAAAAAACCGCCTACCCCCAGCATGGCCCCCAGCAGCAGCAGCAGAGCCGCGCCAGCTCTCAGCAGGTCGTGGCCCAGGTCTTGCACGGGCCACAGGCCGGTGCGCTGGCGCTGGCGTCCCCAGCCGGGGCCGCCGGGGCGCACCTTGCGGTAGAAGGTGTCGAGGGTGTCATCGCTCTCGGGCGGGGTGAGCACCATCGCCGTCACCCAGATGACGCTGGTAATCGCGGTGGTCACCAGCAGCCGCAGGCCAAAGTCGTCAATTGTGAGAATCGGGACGACGCTGGTGACTAGCCCCACCACAAAACCGGCCAGCATGGCGGCCAACTCGGCGGCGGCGTTGATCCGCCACCAAAACCAGCGCAAAATGAGTACTAGCCCTGGCCCGGTACCGATGGCAATCACCAGGCGAAACACCGTGGTCACGTCTTGGGAGTAGAAGGCGGCGATCGCCCCCAGCCCCGTCACCACCACCGAGGCCAGCCGCCCCGCCAGCACCAACTCGGCCTGGGGCGCGTCGGGCCGCATAAAGCGGGCGTATAGGTCGTTGGTCAGATACGACGCACCCCAGTTGATCAAGGTCGAAACCGTGCTCATAAACGCGGCAATTAGCGAAGCCACCACCAGCCCCAGCAGCACTGGCGGCAAAAAATCCATCATCAGCATTGGGTAGCCCAGCTCTCGGTCTTCCAAATTGGGGTAGATCACCACCGCTGCCAGGGCCACCACCACCCAGGGCCAGGTGCGCACCACATAGTGCAAAATGTTGAAAAACCAGGCGGCCTTCTCGGCCTCGGCCTCGGTTTTAGATGCCGCCAGCCGCTGAATAAACTCGCCGCCGCCGTCGCTGCGGCGAAAGGCCCACCACTGCAAGGTGATGTAGGCCAAAAAAGTGCTGACGGTAATGCCAGCGGTTTCGCTCCACTGGTACCAGCCGCCCGCTCCCCGCTCCAAAGGCACAAAGGCCAGCAGGTCGGTGCCCCCGATAGCCTGCACTTGCTCCACCAGGCTGCCCATGCCGCCCAGGTTGACCACCGCCGCCACCGCCACAATGATGGCCCCCAGCAGGGCCAAAAAGAATTGAAAGAAATCTGTCGCCACCACCCCCCACAGGCCCGAAAACCCGGCGTAGAGCAGCACCAGGGCGCTCACCCCCACCACGCTGAGCAGCTTCAGATTTTCTCCCGGCTCAATGCCAAAGGCCTGCCACAGCCCCAGGGCGTCAATCACCTTGACCATGGCCAGCATGGCGTAGCCAATGCCAATGCAGTTGATCGGCACTGCAAACAAAAAAGCCTTAATGCCCCGCAGCCAGGCCGCCGTCGCCCCGCCGTAGCGCAGCTCGGTCAGCTCGGCATCGGTAATGATCTCTGAGCGTCGCCACAGCCGGGCAAACACGTAGATCATCACCACGTGGGCAATGCCAAAGCTCCACCACTCCCAGTTGCCGGCAATGCCTCGGGTGCCCACCACCCCGGCAATATAAAGCGGCGTGTCGATGGAAAAGGTGGTAGCCGCCATGCTGGTGCCCGCCAGCCACCAGGGCAGCGATCGCCCCGACACAAAAAAATCCACCAGCCCCCCCGAGGCCCGGCGCGACAGATACAGGCCCAGGGCCAGGGTAAAGACCAGATAGGCCACGACAATGGCCCAGTCAATCCAAATCACAGCGGCTACCGGCAACGACGATGCTATCTTGCCATACTCACCCGGACAGACAGCCACCCCGAGGCGAGGCTCCGTCCGTCAGCAAGGCTTCAATCTGAAGGAAACCGCTGGAGGTAGCTGAGCGACGAGTAGCCGGTGCCAAAGTCATCGATGCTGAACTGCTGTCGCCAATGGCTAAACTGCTGGCAGGCCGTTTGCAGCACCCATCACCCCAGGGCAACCATCAGCCCCGTCTCTTCGGCAATGGGGATAAACTCCGCCGGAAAAATCAGGCTGTACTGACTGTGGGGCCACCGCGCCAGCACCTCAAACCCTTTGATTTCGCCGCTGGCAAGGCTGACAATGGGCTAGTAGTGCAAGCTTAGCTCCTGGTGCTCAATCGCTCGCCGCAAGGCTTCTTCAAAGCCCAAAATCCCCTCGCAGGAAGGGCTGATGTAGGTGTAGGTGTAGGTGCCGTCAGGGCAATTAGACGCAGCTGGGGCTTCGCTTTTGCGCAGGGCCGTTTCTGCCTCAATTTGATCGGTGAAGGGGCGGCTAGGCTACCGCTGCCTCCACTAGAGCTCTAAAGTTCTTTAGAACTTCCCATTGCAACCCACAAAAGCTGACCTATTATTAGCCCTAAGGGCGCGGGTGGGTATGCTGTAGAAACATCTGTCTAAACCAGCACTAACCTGCTGATCTGCAAACACTGTCGGTGGAGGGGAAGCCATGAAATTGCGTTATTCACTATTGCTGGGTCTGGGGTTGGTGATCGGGGCCATGCCAGGGAGCTACGCTCAAACCTCTCCGTCCGATGCTGCGATCATCGAGCCTGAGCTACCCTCAGCCGAACCGCCCGAGGCCGAACTGCCCGCCGCAGAAGCTGCAGAGTCGGGTCTGTCTGCCATTGCCGCCTACAACCTTGGCGTAGAGCGCTACAACAGCGGTGACTATACTGCCGCCCTCGAAGCCTTTGACCTGGCTCTAGAGCGAGATCCTAGCTTGGCCAACGCCTACCTCTACCGAGGGCTAATCTACGCCGACCAGGCCGATTACAGCCGTGCCTTAGCCGATCTTAACCAGGCCATCAATCTTGACCCAGGCAGTGCCAATGCACTGTTTGCCCGGGGTAGCGTCTACTATCGCCTTGGCGATAGCGGCCAAGCCCAAACCGACTTCAACAATGCCCTAGAAATCAACCCCGACTCAGTGGGCGCCTACCTCTATCGGGGCTTAATTGACACCCAAGCGGGCCGCCACGAGCTGGCGATCGAAGACTTCTCTACTGCCATCGAGCTCAACCCCAACAACCCCAACGCCTACGTACTGCGCGGCTTTGCCCTAGAACGGGTCAATAACTACAGCGATGCCGTCGCCGACTTTAGCCGCGCCATTGAGCTCAATGGCGATCTCCCCAGAGCCTACATGGGCCGGGGCGTAGCCTACTATCACCTCGGTCTGCTTGACTCGGCCCTTGACGACCTCAACGAAGCCGTGCGCCGTGACTCCACCCTCTCTAGGGCCTACCTCAATCGCAGCCATGTCTATTTTCGTCAGGGCAGACCCAATCGCGCCCTGCAAGACCTCAACCGCGCCATCGAGCTCAACCCCAACTTGACCGAAGCCTACATGAGCAGGGGCAGCATTCGGGCCAACCAGGGTGATCTACGGGGGGCGGACCAAGACTTTGCCCGAGTGCTACAGCTCAACCCTGACTCGGCCATCGCCTACAAGCTAAAGGGCGATGCTCTGTTGCAAGCTGGCGACCCTCTAGCCGCCATTGCCGACTACAGTGAGGCTCTGTTGCTTGACCCCAGCTATGCTGAGGCCTTTCAGGCTAGAGGCAATGCCCGTATGGCCACAGGCGATGTGTTTGGCGCCATTGACGACTTTAGCCAAGCTCTGGCGGTGCGTCCCACCTACCTAGAGGCTTTTTCGGCCAGAGGCGCGGCCTACCTACAGGTTAACCAGTCTCAAAATGCTTACCAAGACCTGACCCAGGCAATTTTGAGTGCGCCTAACACTAGCAATCCTGAGCTGTTCTATAAGCGCGGCTTAGTCCGCGCCCGCCTGGGAGATGATGCTGGTGCCCGCCGTGACTTTGAGCAGGCCGCCCAGCTCTACCTCCAACAGGGCGAAGCCGCAGGGTATCGGCAGACGCTCAACCAGATGAGTCAGCTGTAGGTGAGTGAGTGCGTTGATGGGTAGGTGAGTGAGTGCGTAGGTGAGTAATGATGAGGTAGGCGGGTAAATGGGCACAGGTAGGGCCGCCATCCCCTGCACCCATCGACCCGCCCACTCATCGACCCGCCCACCTACCCACCTACCC
>DAIPYU010000100.1:3997-8610 GCA_036782635.1 Nodosilinea sp. CTOTU7353 | reverse complement strand
CCTACGTGGTGGCAGAGTGGCTAGAGATATACGCGATGGAAGAAAAAGAATAAAAAGCCAGGTAAGGCGCTATCACTGAGGAGGAGCGAACCCCCGCAATGTCCTGTGGCCCTACCCGGTCTTAGCTTTGGAGCACACGCGAGTCTACAGGATGACTTGATAATCGTTCATAGACCGGAATGTGCCAATACATGAAAGTTCTGAAAAGTTCAGGACCTTGCTCAGGTAATGGGAAAACCCCTGACTTTTGGTCGATAACCAGCGCCAAGGGCGTTCTTTTTTAGGGGCTGATCGGGGATTTATCCACTATGGCATCTGTCTCGGCAGCCTGGCCAATACTCTCTCACCTGCCTCGGCAGCGTAAGCAGTGGAGCCTTTATCGAATGTTGGTATTGAATATTGCGAAAAACTAAGTAACGCTACAGTACGTACCAATCCGCCAGGGGACTAGGCTAGGCCACCGATCCATCGGGTTAGGATATTTTCACCAATTTTATTTCTGCAAGCCCATGCTCGTTATCTGCTTGATTTTTGTCGTCGGCCTCACCCCAGCGATCATTTCTGCTTGGCTAAGCGCTCGGGCCGACCGCAACGAAAAATGCAGTCAGACCTCAGCAGCACCCACGGCCCTGGGGCAGAGCATGCTTAAGCTGCTCGATGGCAATAGCGACATGCACTATGTCGATGGCATGGGCTACATGATTGGCGACATCACCTGCAATCTCAATGCGCGATCGCCCTACCTGCGCTGCGCCATGAACCCCATGGGGCCCTGCGACGGCTGCACCGCCTACGCCCCCAAAGTATTTGATCGGCAATTTTAGGCCCCTGTGTTTAGCAGCCGCCCAGCGGGTAATCGCCATCTAACGAGGCACCTGGATAATTCCCCAGGTGCCTTGCTTATTGGATCCAGCATGGGTGAAGCAGCGTTGGTGAGTTCAGAATTGGTGCTGCGCCCCAAAAAGCCCTGTCTAATCGGTAGTCATCCCGCAGGGGCGCTGGCCTAGCTGATCCAGCGGCTTTACGCCTGTCCGCCAACGCTGGCAGTCCCTCTCGGTCTGGGCGATCGCCCACAGTCTCAGCCCGTCACGGTACAATCATAAAGACAATCCTCTACACCCCGACCGGAATACCGGGGTTTATGGGAGAATGTCACTCATGGACGGTTGATCAACGTTTTGCCCCCTTTGAGATCAAGAGACTAACGGAGATAGATATGGCGCTTCAACTTGGCGATCAGGTACCTAATTTCACCCAGCAGACCAGCGAAGGTGAGATCGATTTTTACAGCTGGGCTGGCGACAGCTGGGTAGTGCTGTTTTCGCACCCCGCTGACTATACCCCTGTGTGCACCACCGAGCTGGGCAGCGTAGCTAAGCTCAAGCCCGAGTTTGAAAAGCGCAACGCTAAGGTTATTGCCCTCAGCGTAGACAGCGCCGAGTCGCACCAGGGCTGGATTGGCGACATCAACGAGACCCAGGGCACCACGGTTAACTACCCCATCATTGCCGATGCAGACAAGAAGGTCGCTGACCTCTACGGCATGATTCACCCCAACGCCAATGCCAAGGTGACTGTGCGCAGCGTGTTTGTCATCGACCCGAAAAAAAATCTGCGGTTGACCATCACCTATCCGCCCAGTACCGGACGCAACTTTGCTGAAATTTTGCGGGTGATTGACTCGCTACAGCTGACCGACAACTACAGCGTGGCCACCCCCGTCGACTGGAAAGATGGCGAGGATGTGGTGGTGTCACCCACCATTCCCACCGAAGAAGCCAAGCAGCGCTTCCCCAAGGGCGTGACCGAAATCAAGCCCTACCTGCGCATGACCCCCCAGCCCAACAAGTAGAGCTGGTTTCCCGCATAAAAAAGGCGCACCGCGGTGCGCCTTTTTTATGCGGGGTGCATAGTGCCCTAATGGTTTTCTACCCTAGGGGCCAGAACTGAGGCGCGATCGCTGTATTACACTGACTCTAGCGACGCATTCTATAGGTACGCTGTGCTAGACGAGCAAGCTAAGAAAACCCTTCTCCGCAAAATTCCCCACGGTCTCTATATCTGTGGGGTTAAAGATGGCGACGACCTCAACGGCTTTACCGCCAGCTGGGTCATGCAGGCCTCCTTTCAGCCGCCGCTGGTGGTCAACTGCGTCAAAAACGATTCTACCTCTCACGCCATGCTCAAAGCCAGCGGCGTGTTTGCCCTCAGCTTTTTAGAGGCAGGGCAGAAAGAGCTGGCCCAAAATTTCTTTAAGCCCCTGCGCCGGGTGGGCAATAAGTTTGAAGACATTGAGTTTTACCCCGGCCCCGAAACCGGCTGCCCGGTGATCAAAGACACCCTGGGCTACGTCGAGTGTCGGGTGGTCGGTGCTGTCGAGCACGGCGACCACACCGTCTTCGTAGGCGAAGTGGTCGGTGCCGCTGTCCACCGCGAAGGCGAACCCCTCTTGCTCGAAAGCACCGGCTGGAACTACGGCGGTTAGATGGGCAAATGAGTGGATGGGTAGATGGGTGGATGGGCATTGTGGGTCTGAAACTCGCCGCTCCTGCCGCAGCGCCTCACTTTCTACCAATCCACCACCGCTGTTCTACGGGAATCTGATTCGCTTTCATACCTCATTGCCCCCATCTCCCCAACGTCATCCCCATGCCTGTGATTAAAGTCCAAACATCTATCTCTTCTCCCGATAAAGCCGAGGTGGAAGGGCTACTGAAGGAGCTTTCGGCTAGCTTAGCCAGCCACTTGGGCAAGCCAGAATCCTACGTGATGACGGCCTTTGAAGCCAACGTGCCGATGACCTTTGGCGGTACCACTGACCCTGTATGCTACGTCGAAATTAAAAGCGTGGGCACCATGGGCAGTGCCAAAACCCGCGCCATGAGTCAGGAGTTTTGCGCCCAGCTTGAGACTGCCCTAGGCGTGCCCAAAAACCGCACCTACATTGAGTTTGCCGATGCCCCCGGCACCATGTGGGGCTGGAACGGCGGCACCTTTGGCTAGGGTAAGGGCCAGTTCTGTGGGCCAGCGGTGTCAGCAGATAGATTAGACAGGTGACAGAGGTCTCAACCCTAAAACGGTACGTCTTTATCGGGATGAGAGGGCTGTTTCGCCGCTGCATCAGAGGGTTTTAGGGGCATTTTGTCTGTGCCTGGGCCGATATCGTCATCGACATCAACGACCTGGCCGTTGAAGAACTGGGCAAAATTCTTCACAGCTCGGTCAAAGTCGCTGGCGATCGCCGGCAAAGAGGGCACCGCCTCGGGAGACGGCGGCGGCGGCGGCGAACTCGCTGACGCCGCCTGGGGCGGAGCGACTGGGGCCGCTGGCGAAACCGCTGGCGGCGGTGGCGAGACCGGAGCAGGCCGCATCGCTGCCCCCTGGCTAGGAGCCTGGGAAATATTGGGGGCTGGTGACTCAGGCTTTGGGTCGGGGAGCACCTCCAATGAAACCTGCACTTTTTTCCCCAGCACCATTTCAAAGGCTGCCTCTACGTTATCGACCCGGCCCTGGGCCATCTTAAACAGGGGCTTAGAGCTAATGCCCACGCGGGCGACAACGCCGTCGTAAAAGAGCAGGCTGCCCTGCTGCTGCATCAGCGCGCGGGTGCCCAGGGGTTCTAGCACCGCAATGATGCGGATCCACAGGTCGGCCAAATTGTCGTCGGGAACGGGAGGTATGGAGCCTGGTCCCTGGACAGGAGGCGATGGCCCGGGGTCGGCGGGCGGGGGCAGCACGGCCTCGTGGGGGGTGGCCCCGTTAGTCGACGTCTCTGGAGCAACGGGAGGATCAGCAGCCGAGGGCGGTGCCGGGTTGGCCTGAGGAGTTGGGGGTGCGGGGGGTGAGAGGGGCGCGGCTGGCGGGGCCGCTGCCGGGGTAGGTTTAGGGGTAGATATGGGGGCGATCGCCCCCCGAGTCTCTGCAGCCTGGCCCGCCAGGGTTGAGGGCAGCAGGCCTAGCAGGGTGACCTCTAGCCAGAGCCGAGGCTGGGTGGTGTTTTTGACCTGCACCTCGGCGCTGCGCAGGTGCTGCTGACCCAGCAGCAGCAGGCGCGCATCTAGGTTCTGCACCAGGGCCTGCATGTCGGCCCAGGTGGGGGGGGTGATGGCCACTAGGTCGTGGCGATCGCCCGCCGTCTTGGCAATCAGCAGATCGCGGTAGAACCCGGCCAGGTTTTGCAGCACAATCAGCGGCTCGCGGCCTCGATCCATCAGCTTGCGGGCCTGGTCTAGCACCGCCGTGCCATCGTCGCTAGCAATGGCCTGCACCAACCCCAGCAGATCGCGCTCGGGCACCGCCCCGACCAAATCCCACACGGCGTCGGCGCTGACCGGCGGCTCCATCAGGCTGAGCTGGTCGAGCAGGCTCTGGGCATCGCGCAAGCCCCCCTGGGATACCTGGGCCACCAGGCGCAGGGCCTCGTCATCAATGGATATTTCCTCTCGGTCAGCAATCTTTCGCAGGTGGCCAATCATTGGCTCTAGGGCAATGCGGCGATAGTCAAACCGCTGGCAGCGCGAAATAATCGTCGGCAGCACCCGCTGCGGGTCGGTAGTGGCGAGAATGAACACCACGTTGCTGGGCGGCTCTTCCAGGGTTTTGAGCAAGGCATT
>DAIPYU010000100.1:0-3897 GCA_036782635.1 Nodosilinea sp. CTOTU7353 | reverse complement strand
GGCACTCGTCAATCACATAGACCTTGTAGCGGCACTGGACCGGGGCAAACTGCGCCCGCTCGATCAGCTCACGAATGTTGTCGACGCCCGTGTTGCTGGCGGCGTCGATCTCGATAAAGTCTAGGGCCGACCCGTTGGTGATGGATCGGCAGGTTTCACAGGTGCCGCAGGGCTCTGGAGTGGGGTGGTCTTGGGCAATGCAGTTGAGCGATTTGGCCAAAATGCGGGCGCTGGAGGTTTTGCCCGTGCCCCGAGGGCCGCAGAACAGGTAGGCGGGGGCAATGCGCTGCTGGTTGAGGGCGCTGGTGAGGGTGGTGGCGATCGCAGCTTGCCCCACCAGAGCGCCAAAGGTCTGGGGGCGATACTTGTGGTGCAAGGGTTCGTAGGCCATAGCACTAAGATACCCTGCCCGCAGACCCGATGGGGGTTACGTCGCCTTTGCGATCTGCTTTGCGATCCGGCCTAGGCTATCGGCTGCCAGTGCTCAGGAAACTCGATCACCAGCGTCTCCATTTCAGATATGGCAATCTGGGCAGCCTGCCCCCGCCCCTGGCGGATTCGCGCCTGGGTTTTTTGAGCCAGGGCTTTGACCTGACTGACCGCCGCCGAAATATCTTGACGGCGCTGGCGATCACCCTGGGGCGGCGGAGTCGCGGGCACCCTGAGGCGCATTGCCGCACCCTGGCGTGCCTCACCCGGAAAATAGCCCCGAAAATAGGCTAGGGCCAGCTGCCGAAACAAACTCTTCAGGTGGTGGGGCAACGCTTGCTCCACCTGGGCGGGTTTTTCCAGTAGATCCACCAGTTGCCCCATGGCGTGGGCAATCAGCATATTGTCTGTACCGCTGGTTGGGTAAACATCTTTAAGATCTAGCCAGCAAGCCTCAAACGCATCCAGTTCTCGTAGCATCATGGGATTACACCGTGAAGAAGCCGTAACGATAGTAGGTGCACCTGACCATGACCTGATGTTGTGTAGCGGTAGCCAGGCTGGTTGAGCCATTTCCCTAAAATGTTCAAAAAAACCTGCAAACGTTTGCCCGTTTTTAGGGATGCTGGATGTTCTAACCAATGGGACTACGGCCATAACCTCTAGTGAGGATACTCGGTCTTTCCCCTAGAGTGCCCCCGGAGATGGTGAATCTTCCAGGGGCTGACCCACGATTTTTGAGGATTTTTTAGAGCCAATGGCAATCATCGAGCAAATTTACACCGACGGAGCCTGCTCCGGCAACCCCGGCCCTGGCGGCTGGGGCACCCTGTTTTACCTGACCGATGGCGGCGTGCACGAGATTGGGGGCGGCGAGGCCCCCACCACCAATAATCGGATGGAAATGCAGGCGGCGATCGCGGGCCTTACCCTGCTGCGCGACAGCGGCCAAACGGCCCCCGTCACCCTCCACACCGACAGCGAATACGTGATCAAAGGCATTACCCAGTGGATTGCTGGCTGGAAGCGGCGCGGCTGGGTCAACTCCGCCAAAAAGCCCGTGCTCAACCGCGACCTGTGGGAGGTGATGGACGGGCTGACCACCGAAGTCAACCAAACCCTGGAGCGGCCCCTCAAGTGGGTGTACGTGCGGGGTCACTCCGGCGACCCCGGCAACGAGCGCTGCGACACCATTGCCCGCGCTTTTGCCGCCAAGCGGGCGATCAATCTGGCGGTGGCGCTGCCTTAGCCATTGCTCTAACTCTGCCCTCCGGCCCATGGCGAGGGCAGAGTTACCGATAGGATGATACAGAGTTTAACCGACCGACCCAATATATATAGAGTGCTGTCTTCAGCGAGGAATGCCGTGCTGCTGTCCAAAGGCTTTGAAATTGAGATATACACCGGCACCCCAGCGGGGGAAATCGTCGGCCTCTCCGATCGCATCGTGGCCGACCTAAATGGCTTTGTGCGCGAACCCGACAGCCGCAATGTGGAGTACACCACACCGCCCCTGTGTCAGTACGAAAAGCTGCTGTGCGAGCTGGTGCGCCCCCGCCACGAGCTGCGTCAATACCTGCAAACCCTGGGTGACTACACCTTGATACCCGGCAGCACCCTCTCCCTGGGCGAGACTGATTGCTTCTACCGGTCTGACCCCGGCAACCCCTACCACAGCTACATTGAGCAAACCTACGGCACCACCGTGGTCACCGCCAGTGTGCATATCAATATCGGCATCGCCGACCCAGAAATCCTCATGCGGGCCTGCCGCCTGGTGCGGGTCGAAGCGCCCCTGTACCTGGCCCTGACCGCGTCTTCCCCCTTTCTGGGGGGCCAGGTAACCGGCTCCCACTCCAGCCGCTGGCAGGTGTTTCCCAAAACCCCAGCCCAGGTGCCCCTGTTTACCAGCCACGCCCACCACATTCGGTGGATGGAAGACCAGCTGGCGGCGGGCACTATGCAAAATGTGCGCCACCTGTGGTCAGCGGTGCGGCCCAACGGCGATCGCCGCCCCTACAACCTCAACCGCCTAGAGCTGCGCATCTGCGATTTGATCAGCGACCCCGTGGCGCTGCTGGCGGTCGCCGCCCTGATCGAGGCCCGCCTGATTCAGCTGATTCAAAACCCCGACCTCGACCCGCTGGTGATGAGCAGGTTCCCGGCTGACAGCCGCAATGCCGACCTGGTGGCCCTCACCGACGCTAACGAAGCCGCCGCCGCCAAGCACAGTCTCGATGCCGAGCTACGCCACTGGCAAGATGGTCGGCCCCTCCTGGCCAGCGAGTGGATTCACCAGCTCTACGAAGAGGTCTGGCCGATCGCCAAGGCCAACGGCATCAGCTGCTTCCTCAGCCCGGTCAAGAAAATTTTGCGCGAGGGCAACGAAGCCCAGCGCTGGCTGCGTCAGCACGAAGCCGGGCAGTCGGTGTCGCAGGTGGTGCAGGGGGCGATCGCCGAGGTGGCCGCTTGCGAAGGCCTGCTGGCGCGAGAACTCTGTGAGCCCTGCGCTGCCTAGGTCACCCCAAGAACCTCTGGGGTAAAGCTTTGCTTATCGCTGTAATAAATAAAGCTTTTAGGCACAACTAGAATCCTGCGGACTTCGAGCATTTTTTTGCCCAGGGTAAAACTACTGAAGGACGTATTAATAAAATCTATATCCCTAGACATTTTTGCTTTCATCCTGGACAAATCCACTTTTATCCCAGGCCAATTCTCCCGCTATCCACTTTAGACTGTTGTTCTAGCTAGATATCCATGCCCGCTATCGTTCTCGTCAATCCCCAAATCCCCCCCAACACGGGGAATATAGCCCGCACCTGTGCCGCCACTGCCACCCCGCTACACCTCGTGGCCCCGATAGGGTTTGACCTCAGCGATCGCGCCCTGAAACGCGCCGGTCTCGACTACTGGCCCCAGGTCGACCTCACTCTCCACCCCGACTGGGGAACTTTTCACCAGCACCAACGTCAGCGGGGGGGGCGCACCATTGGCTTTAGTACCTCTGGGCGATGTAGCTATACAACTATCACCTACAGACCCGACGACTGGCTCTTGTTTGGCAGCGAAACCGAAGGGCTGCCCCCAGCGGTGCTTGCCGCCTGCGATGAAACTGCCCATATACCGATGGATCGAACCATTGTGCGCAGCCTTAACCTGTCGGTTAGCGCCGCCATTGGTTTATTTGAGGCGCTGCGCCAGCTTGAGGTTCCCCCGGCTTAAATCCCTCAAATCCTCGTATTGATAGACAGTGCAGCGGTTCTGCAGCCCCAATCTCCTGCATAAAGCTCTATTTATCGATTAATCGATACTCTGGCCGACTGGAGAATACTTTAGTTGTCCCCTTTAGTCCGAGGTTTGCCCCCAGACTAAAGACGATACGGCAACGGCTTAAACCTCGAACCAGTCATCGGTTCAGAAGAATTGGTCGCAAAAAGTCAGCGACAAAAATAAGCGGTTGCCGAGGAT
>DAIPYU010000099.1:6473-18703 GCA_036782635.1 Nodosilinea sp. CTOTU7353 | reverse complement strand
ACCAAATGACCATCGACGACGAAGTTGCGCGCCGCCTGCAACTGCTCGAAGGCACTACCCCTAAAGAACTGGCAGAGTAACCCCATGACCAACAACACTCCGGTAAAACGCAGCGGCCCGCCGCCGATTGTTTTCATTTTGATGTTGCTGGCCCTGCTGGGCGGAGCCTATTGGTTCTTCTTCAAAAGCAAAGATGTGCCAGTTGCCATACCTGGTGTAGAAGCGCCTCAGCCTGGTGGGGCGACCCCAGGGGAAGCGGCCCCGGTCAATTTTGCGCTCCAGCCCAACGTGGCCGCAGGCACCACCGTCACCATCGACGGCTCGACCAGCATGGCCCAGATCAACGCGGCCCTCAAGGCTGGGTTTGAGCAGCAGTACCCCGGCACCGCCGTCGATATCGCCGCCGCCGGGTCTGAGAATGGTATTCAGGCTATTCTCGGCAACAGCATTGACATTGCCGCCTCATCGCGCACGCTCACCCCCCAAGAACAGGCCCAGGGGCTGCGGGCTGTCCCCGTCATCGCCGACCGACTAGCGGTGGTAGTTGGCAGCGAAAACCCCTTCAAACGCGGAGTCTCAGCTAGCCAGGTGGCGGAGATTTTTCAGGGGCAAATCACCAACTGGGCGACCTTCGGGGGGCCAGATCAAACCATTCGAGTCATTAACCGCGCCCCTGTGAGCGGTACCTACGGGGTGTTTCAGGAGATTGCGCTAGGCGGCGGACAATTTGGCACCACCCCCAACATCACCACCATGACCCGCGATGCCACCACGCCGATGCTGCAAGACCTAGGCACCGACGGCATTGGCTACGCCACCTACAGCCAGGTGGCCAACCAGCAAACAGCGCGGGTGATGGCCATTGACGGGCTGACCCCAGAGGCACCGGGCTACCCGTTTCAGCGATCGCTCTACTACGTCTACCGCGACGCCAACAGCCCAGCGGTACAGGCGTTTTTGGGCTATGCCCTGTCGCCCCAGGGGCAGCAGACCATTGCGGCAGTCACAGTAGGCAACTAGCGCTGGTACCAGCCCGCCAGGGCCAACGCCAACGCATCCGCCGCATCGTCGGGGCGGGGAATGCGCTCTAGGCCAAGTTCGCGGGCCACCGCCTGCTGCACATCGGCTTTGTCGGCGTTGCCGTAGCCGGTGAGGGCCTGCTTCACCTGGGCGGGGGTAAACTCTAGGTAGGGCAGGCGGTGCTGGGCCAGCACCAGCATCACCACCCCCCGCGCCTGGGCCACCAAGATCGTGTTGGCCATACGGTAAAAGAAAAATTTCTCAATGACCACCTGGTCTGGCTTGTACTGAGCAAACAGGCTGTGCAGGTCGGTGTAGATGGTGCAGAGGCGATCGCCCACCGGAGTCTTGGCGGGCGTTTCGATCACGCCAAAATCAACCACCGTGGCCTCAGCATGGCTGCCGGGGGCTGCTAGTGAACCGGGTTCATCCCCGTCAATCACCCCAAACCCCAGAATCGCTAGCCCAGGGTCAAGCCCAAGAATGCGCTGACCCACGGGAACTCCTACCGTGCCCCCACGGGCTGGCGACCGTTCATGGCGGCTTCGTCGGGGTCGGCCAGGCCAAACACCTTGCAGAACACTTTCTCGACCTTGTAGCCCGAGTCGATGCTCTCTAGCGGGTCTTTGCGCAGGCGGTGGCGCAGACAGAGCACGATAACGCGCTTGATATCGTTGAGGGTGACTTCGGTGCGGCCCTCGTAGGCGGCGATCGCCTTGGCGGCCCGGTTGGTGACAATGTCGCCCCGCAGCCCGTCCACATCTAGCTCTGAGCAGACCTCAGAGATGCGCACCCGGTCTTCGTGCTCTAGGTTGACTGAGGCCAGCCGCTGCTGGGCCTCGACCAGCTTGACCTGGAGCGCCTCCTGCTCAGCCTGGTGCTTGGTCAGGTAGGCGGCGGGGTCGGCGTCAAACTCAGAGCGCTCTTCGACGATCTGCACCCGCAGCTCGGGGTCGCGCACGGTGCGAATCTCGGCGTGCATGCCGAAGCGGTCGAGCAGCTGGGGCCGCAGTTCACCTTCCTCCGGGTTGCCCGAGCCCACCAGCACAAACTGGGCTGGGTGGCGAATGGAGATGCCCTCGCGCTCTACGGTGTTCCAGCCGGAGGCGGCGGAGTCGAGCAGCACGTCTACCAGGTGGTCGTCGAGCAGGTTGACTTCGTCGACGTAGAGAATGCCGCGATTGGCCTTGGCCAGCAGGCCCGGCTCAAAGGCCTTGACCCCCTCAGAGAGAGCTTTTTCGATATCAATGGTGCCGCAGACCCGGTCTTCGGTAGCGCCCAGGGGCAGGTCGATCATGGGCACTTTTTTCAGCGCCACGGGCAGGTCGTCGGTGCCGCGCTCGGCGTGGACGTCTTGATCGCTGGGCGAACGGCTAAAGGGGTCATCGGCCACCACCTCGATCTCGGGCAGCAGGTCGGCCAGGGCACGAATAGTAGTGGATTTGCCGGTGCCGCGATCGCCCATAATCATCACCCCGCCAATTTTGGGATCGATGACGTTGAGCAGCAGGGCCAGCTTCATATCATCTTGGCCAATCACGGCGGTGAAGGGAAATACCGCACGGCGAGCGGGGGCAAAGGTGGCGGGCGGGGTCGCAACAGTAGAATTCACAGGCGGTTTAGAGATGACGGCAACAAGTTAAGAGTGCCTTCCATTGTGCCACAGTACCTGCGTCCCGCCCGCCAGAACTGGGGCAGCTCGACAATGCCCCAGGGCTTAATCAAAATCGGGGCACCGCCGCAAAAGCAGCGATGCCCTGTATAGATCTGCAATCGCCCCATCTTCCCCCACCCCCCTCTCCCTTCCCCAACCAAAAGTCGTACCATGATGGCGTCAGCCCTGAGCAAACCTTCGCCCCCGTTTCCCATGGTTTCGTCTTCCCGCTTGAGTCGTCAAAAAGAGATTGTGGAAGTGGTGCTCGGCAACGGCTGGGACTACATGCGCCGGGTGCTGGTGGGCGGCAAAGCCGACGAGCCCGAGATTCCCCCCCCGGCTGTGCTGCGCAACATTTTGACCGACCTGGGGCCGGTCTACGTCAAGCTGGGGCAGCTGTTGAGCACCCGCCCCGACCTCATGCCTCCGGCCTACATTGAAGAGCTCAGCCAACTGCAAAGCACCGTCCCCGCCGTCGCCCCCCAGGAAATTGAAGCCCACATTCGCCAGCACCTGGGGCGGCCCCCGGAAGAACTCTTTGAGCGGCTAGACTACCGGGCGATCGCCGCCGGCTCCATCGCCCAAACCCACAAGGCCATTCTCAAGGACGGTCGGCAGGTGGCTCTCAAAGTGCAGCGCCCCGGCATCGAGCGCCAGGTCGAGCGCGACATGACCCTGATTCGCGACGTGGCCAAGCTGATCTCGGTCACCCAGTTTGGCCAGCGCTACAACGTGGTCGAACTGGCCGAAGAATTTGCCGATGCCATCAACGCCGAACTAGACTTCAACACCGAAGCGGGCTACACCGACCAGCTGCGCCGCAACCTGTCGAAGAGCAACTGGTACGATGCCGACCAGCTCGTCGTACCGCAGATCTACTGGGATCTGACCAACACAAAAATCATGACCATGGAGTGGCTAGAGGGCACCCCCCTGCTCAAGGCCGATCTATTGGCCGAAGACGCCCACAGCAGCGCTGTTGGTCTGCGGGCAGCGGCCACCACCCTGCTGTTTCGCGCCTTCTTTAAGCAGTATTTTGTGGATGGTTTCTTCCACGCCGATCCCCACCCCGGCAACATTTTTTACCTGGCCGATGGCCGCCTGGCTCTGCTCGACTGCGGCATGATGGGCCACATGGACCCCCGCACGCGCAACACCATGACCGAGATGGTGTTGGCGATCGTCAACTGCGACGCCCAGCGCTGCACCCAGCTCACCCTACAGCTGGCCGAACCGCTCAAACCCGTAAACCTATCGCGACTAGAGAGCGACTACACCCGCCTGCTGGGCCGCTACTACGGCCTCAGCCTAGAGCAGATCAACACCGCCGAGATCTTTGGCGAGATCTTGGCGGCGGGCATTCGCAACAACCTGCGCTGGCCCGCCAACGTGGGACTATTTACCAAGTCGCTGGCCAATCTAGAGGGGGCTGCCCGGCTGTTTAACCCTGGGGTAAACCTGATTGACGAAGTGCGCCCGCTGATGGCCGACCTGTTTCGCCAGCAGCTGGTGGGCGATGATCCCCTCCAGGCGCTGTTGCGCACGGGGCTAGAGTTTCGCAATCTCTCCCTAAGCTCGCCACGCCAGTTTGGCTTTTTGCTCGATCGCCTCAGTTCTGAGCAGCTCAAGTTTAGCCTCAGCATTCAGGGGCTAGACGACCTGCGCCGCAGCATGGACAATGCCTCAAACCGCCAGTCTTTTAGCATTGTGGTGGCGGCGCTGATCGTCGGGGCGGCGATCGTATCCACCGGGCAGCAGTCGCCCCAGGGGCAAATTCTCAGTATTGTCTTGTTTGCTTCGGCCAGTTTCTTTGGCCTGTGGCTGCT
This sequence comes from Nodosilinea sp. CTOTU7353, assembly GCA_036782635.1. Lineage (GTDB taxonomy): Bacteria > Cyanobacteriota > Cyanobacteriia > Phormidesmidales > Phormidesmidaceae > Nodosilinea. Next base: position 14,203 of record DAIPYU010000099.1, on the reverse strand, counting down.
GTTTAGCATCGTGCGCCCCCGACGGCGGCGGTAGATCGCCCTAATTCTTTTGGGCCTTGTATTTATCTTTGAACAGAGCCTGCTGAACTTTGTGATCGACGATGGGGGCTGGGTAGTCGCCGCGATCGCGCTCCCCGATCTGCCCTGTCACCAGCGCCGCCGTATCCACCGACCTGAGCTCCGGCAGCCACTGGCGAATGTACTCGGCCTCGGCGTCAAACTTTTGGGCCTGGCTAGCGGGGTTAAAAATTCTCAGGGGCTTGGGGTCCATGCCGCTGGAGGCGCTCCACTGCCAACCGCCGTTGTTGGCCGACAAATCGCCATCCACCAGGTGCTGCATAAAGTATTTCTCGCCCCACTGCCAGTTGACGATCAGGTCTTTGGTCAGAAAGCTGGCTACGATCATGCGGCAGCGGTTGTGCATCCAGCCAGTTTCGTTGAGCTGGCGCATGGCCGCATCGACAATGGGGTAGCCGGTGCGGCCCTCGCACCAGGCGGCAAACTGGTCTTCGTCATTCACCCAGGGAAAGTTTTTCAGCGGCTCGCGGTGGGGGCCATCGGCTAATTCTGGAAAGAAATACATCACGTGCTGGTAAAACTCGCGCCAGGCCAGCTCCTGCTGCCAGGTTTTAATGTTGTCGCGGGTTTCGTCGCTGCGGCTGCGGCTTTGGGCGGCATCGGCGGCGGCCCACACGGTGCGAATGCCCACCGCCCCAAACTTCAGCGCCGCGCTGAGGCGCGATGTGCCATCCACAAAGGGAAAGTTGCGCTGCTCGTCGTAGGTGGCAATGGCCTGGTGATCGTCGCAAAATTCCCCGAGGCGCTCTAGGGCAGCCTGCTCCCCCGGCTCAATCGGGAAGCCGTTTTGCCAGGCAAAGCCCAAGTCTTCAGCGCTGGGGAGGTCAATACAACCCGCCTGTTTCGCCACTGCCGTTTGCTGATCACTCAGGGATTTCAGCTCCTCAGGTGCGGGCAGGGGATCGGCCTTAGACTGCTTTACCCAGTTGCGCCAAAAGGGGGTGTAGACGCTGTAGGGCTCCCCCGCCCCGGTGCGCACCGAGCCAGGTTCGTGGAGCAGCTGATCCCAAAAGGTGGTGCGAAACTCGATGCCCACCTCCTTGAGCGCGTCGGCCACCGCCTGGTCGCGCTGGCGCGAGTAAGGTTCAACATCGCGGTTCCAGTAGATGGCATCGGCCCCTAGCGCCTTGACCAGGGCGGGGATCTTTTCGCGCGGGTCGCCCTGGAGAATGAGCAGCTGGCCACCCGCCTGGGCGTAGCTATGGTGCAACGACTCCAGACAGCCGATCATGTAGGCGACCCGCGCCGGGGCCACATCACCGTTCTTGAGAATGCCGGGGTCAAGGCAGAAGACGCCCGTGAGGTTAGAGGTGCGATCGCGCGCTGCCGCCAGCCCGACATTGTCGCCCAGGCGCAGGTCGCGGCGATGCCAAAACAACAGTAAATCGGCCATGGACGCAGCCCACCCTCGCTCAGCAAACCGATTCAGTATAACGACATTAGCCCGTTGGGTTGGGCAGCTTTTATCATGGGGCAGCACCCGCCCCCAGGCGGCTCACCTCGCGGATCACTTTAAGGAGATCACCCATGCTGCAAAACAAGCAAATCATCATGCGCACCTTTAACGGCTACGTCGATTTTTTAACTGAGAGCCAGCCGGCTCTGTCTCCCGACACAGCCTGTCAGGTAGCCGCCCTACTTACCCAAGCCGAGTTCAATCTTCAGATCGCTGAAAACAGCCGCAAATCATAGTTCTAAACGGCCCTGGGAAGAGGATTAGCGATTCAGAGGAGACGATGCCCCCGGATCGCTAATTCCTTAAGCCCTGCCACCGCTCTTTGAATAAATATTCGTTGCAAATGCAGCTCCAACACCACAAAGCATATTTTGCTGACCTAAAATGTAAAGTAAGCTACAGTTTGCTCAGCATGTTTGCTTGTTAGTTCAGCAGAACCAGGCTGAGGGTAGTGCCCGTTGCATATCAGTACCCCTGTCGTGGAGTTTTTGTCATGAAGTTGTCTTATCGTGGTGCCCAGTACGACGTCACTCTGCCCCAGGTGCAGAGTGACAGTGTAGAAGTGATTGGTACCTACCGAGGAGCGCCCGCCACCCGGCGTCACTTCCCGCCCCAGAGTGCGCGCCACCAGCAGGTCGAAATGACCTACCGGGGAGTCAAGTACAGCCAGTCGGTTTAGGTTGCTGCTAGCGCCGCTAATTTCCGCCAATTTATAGCAGTGGCGATCGCGCTTAGGGCATCGGCCCCTGCTGGGGGCAAAAACTGGGGCGGCCTCAGCTTATAGGGCCATCGCTCCAGAGATGTAGTCCATGTCCTCACCGTTCTGACAGTGGCTGTATAAACACTAGCGCCACCAAGGCGGTCAAGATCGATGCCATAAAGTCAACGCTATAGAATCACTGTAATTGGGCAGGCTGAAGATCAGCCCGCCCTGTTTTCTATGGAAATTTCTCTGGAAATCCCTGGGGAGGTGCATTTGAGCAAGCATCATAGCCACGGGCTACCTCAATGGCCACCATCCAGCGTTTAGGATCCCACAGGATATAAGCAAACCAATCCATTGCCTATCGGTTTGATTACGAATCCCGTTCAGCCAGAGGCGAAAAAGGCAAGACAGGCTTCAGGTTTTCCCGTAGTATCAAAGTTGTGTAAGGTCCGCTCAGAGCAAATCCTGGAATCGTTATCCCAAGGGTGTTCTGTAGCTTAAGGCCCGATTTGCAACTTGTATTTGACGAGAGGATAGCACCATGGCAACCTTCAAGGTTACGCTGATTAATGAAACAGAAGGGCTCAACCAGACCATCGACGTTGACGACGATACCTATATTCTTGACGCTGCCGAAGAGCAGGGTCTAGACCTGCCCTACTCCTGCCGGGCTGGAGCTTGCTCCACCTGCGCAGGTAAAATCACCGCTGGCGGCGTCGATCAGTCTGACCAGTCCTTCCTGGATGACGACCAGATTGGCGCTGGCTACGTGCTGACCTGCGTTGCCTACCCCACCTCCGACTGCACCATCATGACCCACCAGGAAGAAGAGCTGTACTAAACTCTTGGCACCAACTAGCGCTGGAGAGACCTGGCGCTAGTTGGTCTACCCGTCGGTCTTTGATAAAACCGTCTTTGACAAAACCAAAGAGCGCGGCCTAGATATCTGGGCCGCGCTCTTTGGTTTTAGGTGACTGGGTCTAGAATTTTCCCAGAGCAAAACTCCAGATCGAGTCTGGGAGAAGGTTTATTTAGCCGCCGCTATGCACTGATCGACCAGCGCCGCCACCTTGTCGACGTCTCGCCAGCCCAAAATCTCGGTGACCTTCTTCTCCAGATTTTTGTAGGAGCGAAAGAACTCGGCAATCTCCTCAAGCCGATGGGGCGCCACATCTTCCAGCGACTTGACGTCGCTGTAGCGGGGGTCTTCGGCGGGCACGCAGAGAATCTTTTCGTCGCGATCGCCGCCGTCGATCATCTCCAGCATGCCAATGGGCCGCGACGCAATCACGCAGCCGGGAAAGGTGGGTTCATCCATCAGCACCATGCCGTCGAGGGGGTCGCCATCGTCGGCCAGGGTATTGGGCACAAAGCCGTAGTCGTACGGGTACTTCACCGACGAAAACAGCACGCGATCAAGAATAAAAGCGTTTAGATCTTTGTCAAACTCGTACTTATTTTTGCTGCCGCCGACAATTTCCACCAGCACATTGATCAGTCCAGGCTCGGGCTGAGCTGGAATACGGGATAGGTCCACAACACTACTCCAATAGATAAAAATTTGAGTTTACAGAGACAGAGGCAGGCCGAAACCCTAGGGCACACTGAAAAGCGCAGCCGTCGGTCTCCAGCACCTCCCTTCCGACATAGTATTTTACGGGGCAGCGGCCCACTTTCCGCACAGTTAGAGCGATTGCCCCTGAACTAAAAGCCAATGCCCTAGCTCAGGAGACAGTATCGCTAGCGCTGCTCTGCGCCACCGTTTTAGTTTTGTACTCTAACCAGAGTGGTTCATCCTATCGCCCCGCCGCCGCTGGCACCGCAAAGGTGGGCGGTCGTTCGAGTTCTGCTGTAGCCGAGGAGAAGTGGGCGACCATAAACAGCGGCAGGGTTAGGGTTAATACCGCAACTAGCACGCCCAAAACGTTGGCAGAAGGACTAGGAGGTTCCCCCGGAGGGATATCAGGTTGACTGGCAGAATCCATACAGACAAATAACAGAGTGCAACAAGGGATCGCGGTCTAGGGTGGGGCAAGGCCCCAAAAGCCTAGAGCATCCCGGTATATCTAACCATCATGGGTAGCATCAGCTGAGGCTACCGCCGTCGTGTGCCCATCATGGATAAGATTATCGACGACATTGAGGTAGAAAACGGTTCCATCACAACCATATGCAAGGTTATAGCAATCAATCCATGACATTGATCACCCCTAAGACTTAACCTGCTGCCAGATTTAGTCTGTAGATTGCGTTGGCTACCGGTTTAAACCAGTTCTGAATCTAGCATTCCCGACCGTTCGCGGGAATTACGGATTCCACTCTCCACGCCCTAATCCTTTTCCTCCAGCAGTCGCCGAATCGCCCGCAGCTCCTGCAACATCTGCCGCATCAGGTCGTGGGTCAAGGTCTCCTCTGGGGGCTGTACCTGAATGGTGGGGTGTAGCCCCAGTACTTCTTCGGCAAACCGGCGCACTTCCTGGGGGCGAAACTCCAGGGCGTCGTCTTTGTCGCGGCGCAGTTCGGGGTTGAGCTTGGCTGGGTCGTAGGGGGGGTTGAGCAGGTCGGGGGCGGTGTTGGCGTAGCGGTACACCGAGGCCCGCGAGCGGTTGAGATACTTTTGCACCGCCTCTACGGACAGCAGCACGCCCTCTGATGCCGATCCAGTGCTGCTATGGGTAGAAGACGAAGCCAAAACGGGGGCAAGGGGCGGTTCGGGGATCATGGCGCAGGGAATAGCTAATCTGTGGCTACTTTACCAGGTTCATCTTCGCCTGGGGACACCTTGTTGAAGTGCCTATAGATAGGCGATCGCACCGTCCCCAGGTGTGCTACAACCTTGGCAGCGTTAACTAAGGCAACCAGCGTGAAGGGCGATCGCAAACAGATTCAACGGCAAATTCGGTGGCGTAACCTGTCGAGTTTAGCCGTCGTCATGTTTGGCGTCGGGGCCATGGCTGGGCTAACCGCATCGCGCTGGTCACCCACCCCGGCTCCCGGCGCTGGGGGTAATATTTCCCCGGCTCTGCGGCTGAGTCAGGTGCCCCAGCCTCTGGTGTTCAACGGTCGCCCCCAAATCGATCCGCTGCCCAGGTTTGAAGAAGTCTGGGAATGCCAGGTGGCCGTCATCGGTGGCTCTCTGGGGGGCGTGGCGGCGGCGGCCCACGCCATGGCTACCGGAGCCACCACCTGCCTGATCGAGGTCGCCCCCTGGCTCGGTGGACAGGTCAGCTCCCAGGGCGTTTCGGCCATTGATGAGTCGCTGCGCATGCGCCAGGCCAACAACTTTGCCCCCAGCTGGCTGCGGTTTCGCCAGTTGATCAAGCAGCAGGTGACCACCCTGCCGGCCTGGAGCCCCGGCGGCACCGCGCGGGCGGTGACCGATATCAACAGCTGCTGGGTGGGGGCGCTGTGTTTCCCCCCCGAGGCGGGGGCTAAGGCGGCGGCGCAGTTTTTGGCCGACACCAACCCCAGCGCTCCAGACAGCCGCTGGGCCACTATGACCGCTTTTAAAGGGGCTGAGTTTGACGCCACTGGTCGCCGCATTACGGCGGTGTACGGGGTGCGGCGCACCGCCAAAGCCCCCGGTGCGCTGCCCAAGGGGCGGCTCTCGGCGGAGCTGGCCGAGTGGTATAGCTGGTCGCCCACCGCTGAGTACGACAAGGTGCCGGTAAAACTCCAGCCGCCCCCTGGAGAGCGCATGCTTGTGATCGACGCCACCGACACTGGCGAACTGGTGGCCTGGGCCAGGGTGCCCCACCGCCTGGGGTCTGAGTCTCGGACCACCACTGGCGAACCCAATGCCGCCGCCTTTGACAACCCCGACTGCACCCAGGCGTTTACCTATCCTTTCGCCCTCGCCATTCACAATGACGAGGGTGAAAGCCTGGCCGCCCTGTCACGGCTAGAGCCCACCTACGGTCTCCACGAGCACCAGGCATTGTACGACCTGGAGGGTTTCCCCTTTTTCTCAGGCAAGAGCGTATTCCACTACCGACGCATTGTCAGCCAAACCCGCAACAACCCCTACACCGGCACCCCCGCCCCCGGCGACATCTCAATGATCAACTGGAACCGGGGCAACGACTGGAACTGGATGGACCCGCCCCTAGTGCTGAAAGATATCGATTTAGAAGCCTCTGGGCAGTACAAAAACTGGATGGGGGGACTGTCTAAGTCAGCGCTCAAGTTTGGCGAAGAGCACGCTCTGATGTTTGCCCGCTGGCTGCTCGAAACCCAGACGGGCTATCCGATGGCCTACCTCTACGGTGCCGACGGCCCCATGGGCACCCTCTCGGGTCTCAGCATGGTGCCCTACTTTCGCGAAGGGCGACGGATTCTGGGTCGCGACGCCTACGGCCAGGCAGAGTTTATGATCCGCGAAAACGATCTGCGCATTGGCTTCCCTGAGCAGCGCGACTTTAGCGCCACCGCCGTGGGCCTCACCCACTATGCGATCGACATCCACGGCTGTCGCTACCGCAACTGGCAACCCTCCGGCGATGCAGTTAGCGCCCCGGCCCAAGAGCCTAAGGTCAGGCCTGTGCAAATTCCCCTGGAAAGCCTGATTCCCCAGGGGGTCGACAATTTGCTGATCGGCGGCAAGGCCATGGCCGCCACCCACATTGCCAACGCCTCGACCCGGGTTCACTATGGCGAGTGGCAGGCCGGAGCGGCGGCGGGGGTCACCGCTGGCTGGTTGATGTCGCCCGACACGCCGATCCACGACCCCGCTGAGGTGATCCCCAGCGGCTACATAGGGGTTTTACAAGAATTCATGCAGAGTCAGGGACTCAGAACCCGCTGGTGAGACCGAGAAGCTCTCAGGGCTTAGGGACTGGCCAATACAGCGTCATTCCCGCGCAGAGCCTGCCCCCGCAAAGGCGTGGGGCGAGAATCCACCGTAGGGCATCCACTTGCTCTGGGGCTTTATTTCAATGCGAATCCCCTACTCTGCCAGGGTAGCCCCTGATGCCAAATCCGAATCGTATAACCCCGAGTCCAAACAGGCGGATTGCGTAGGGGCAAACGGCGTTTTCCCAGCTCAACCGGGGCTAGCCAAGGCGGATCTAGGATGAAACGCTGGGCCCGCTCCGCACCCGACAGCCCAATTGACCTGAGGTTGGGATCACGCCATCCCCGCCTTGGGAGGGGTGCTCGGAGGGCGGAGATGAGGGCATCACTCTGCAAAGACTTTCTTAATCCCAATATGTCGTTGAAATAGACCGATTGTGTAGATCGGCGAAATCTATCCTAGGGATTAGGTGAATGTTACGTTTTTTTACTACTATAAGAGAGAAATTATTTCAGCATCTGCCGTGCTTCCCTTAATAGTTCTTGAGACGTTGGTTTCACCCTTTAAATTTTGGAACGAGGGCATTTACTGCGGTATGCTCTACCGCAATGATTTTTACGAACATTTCTACCAGTTTGCGGCTACCGAGCGCATAGCCGCCTACGCTAAGGCCATTGAAGTAGGCAATAGCGGCTGTA
>DAIPYU010000099.1:0-6373 GCA_036782635.1 Nodosilinea sp. CTOTU7353 | reverse complement strand
ACCGAGCGCATAGCCGCCTACGCTAAGGCCATTGAAGTAGGCAATAGCGGCTGTAAGGTCTGCATTACTGTCTCTCAGACCCACTACACCATCTGGGTCGAAATGCGATCGCGCCTAGATCACCCCAACAACGCCAAGGCATCGGCTGAGTCAGCCGACCGTGACCTGGCCGCCGCTTAGGGAGACTTTTGCTGGGCGGCAGGCGGCGGGTTAAACAGGGTAAACACCTGGCGACAGCACCGCCGCAGCCGTTCGCGACAGGTGGGGTCGGGCATAACCTCGCCCGTAAAAGCCCAGTTATCGATAGTCGATAGGCCCCAGCGCTTGCCCCGGTGGTCAAAACCGGCCAGGTCAAGGCCAATGACCCGGCGTTCTTCCGTCTCAGAGTCGGTACACAGGCGAATTTGCACCAGCAGACTGCGGCACTGAAACAAGCGACTCACCCCTGGAAAATGAAACCCCAGGTCAATAGAGTCGGGATCAACCCAGTCGCGAGTGTCAGGATCGTTTGCCCAGGGCTTAAGGTCGGCCCGCAGGTCGGGCAGTTCTGCCCTAAATAGGCCCACCACGGCGGCAATTTTGCTGGCAAACTCGATGCTGTTAGCCTGTTCTGCTGCGTTCACGCGATCTGCAACGGGAATAACTGAGCTTTAAGCATAGACTAGCGTCCCCATTGCAACCGTTAGCTGGGTAACGCTAGTCCTCTGCGGCATAACATAACTATAAATATAGCTACTTTGCTGTGGGTTTCAGGTACTGGGTTTCAGGTATGAGGTTCAAGGACTGCCGTAAACCGTGAACCGCACACCGTAAACCCCATCAACCCATTACCGCTGACTTGACAGACGACCAGCCCACAATGCCCCTAGAGAACAGGCGCTACAACTCCACGGCACATGTCGAGCATGCGGTGGTCGTTGTCGCTGAGGGTGTCAATGGCGCTAAAGCCGTCGAGGTTAAAGGGCACCAGATCCTCAACGGTTTCGCCTGCGGCCACAATTGGCCCCTCGGCGAGGGCAATGCTGTAGGAATAGGCCTCTTGGGCGTAGCTATCAATAATTGTCATAGCCACCTCAGTCCCCTGCAGTTGACCATGGAAGCAGTCAAAGGATGAACTGGGATAGTAGAGCGCTCCGTAAACGTGATCGCCGGTGCGCTCCATCACCACATAGCCTTGACCAATCTGGTCGGGCTGAGGTACTTGGCCAAACAGATAGCGCTCGGCTACGGGCTGCACAGGCGCAGATTGAGCGATCGCCAGGGATTCAACTGCTGGGGCTGGGGCGGCCACGCCCACGGCGATCAAAGCAGCACTGGCCATCAGGAGAGAGGCCAGAGGAGTGCGATCACGCACTCGCCCCTGGATTGAAAACGGTCTTACCAGGGCGGAAAACAGCTTGGTTTGAATAACCTTAATACCCATTCTATTTACCCCCTTTTATTTGATTTTTTAGTCCTGCAATCCCTGCCTAAAAATCCTAGCTGTGGCTGTCACTAGGTGCTTCTAGGGTTTGGTGCTGCGGCCTTTTCAGACGTTTAGGCACAGTTTCAATTTAGTAGAATTAGCTCCCCTAACTCACGCTTCAGCCACGAACCGTAACAACTCTTCGCTAGTGAAAAAGCCAAGGTTGTTACTCGGCCATTCAGGCAGGGTTGCTGCCATTGACCCGAGGAGTCAGCGGGCCAAATCAATCGTTGATCTGCCGATACATATAGTTTCGTGCGATCGCCCAGATTGCGCATCCTCCTCTAGACCAGCTTTGCAACTGGTTGCGGAGGGAGTGCTCAGATTAGGCCCAGATTAGGCTGTGGAGACTCTGGTAGTCAGGGTAAACTCATGGGTAGAAATGGTTTTTAGAGGTCTGGACAATGGCGATGGAGGGTTCCTCCACTTCCTGTAACGACGTGCGGGTGCCCCTCAAGCTGCTGTTATTTATTGACAAGCGGCCTAGCCTGGCCCGGCAGGTGCAGCAAATTAAGCAGTATTTGAAAACCCTTGAGACCCAGTTTGAGTTCAACCTAGACGTGATCGACATTGGCGATCAGCCCTACCTGGCCGAGCACTACAAGCTGGTTGCCAGCCCGGCCCTGATTAAGATTGCCCCCGCTCCACAGCAGATGCTAGCCGGCAGCAATATCGTCCCTCAGCTCGAGCGGTGGTGGCCCAAATGGCAGGAAGAACACCTGGATGGTCTCAGTCTGGATGCCGATGCCAACCTCGATACCGCCGCCACCCTGCCCACGAATCCAGAGGAACCCCTTCCCTACTCCGCCGAGCTGATGAGGCTGTCGGACGAGATTTTTCGGCTCAACCAAACTCGCGAGGAGCTGGAGGCCCAGCTGCGCTTCAAAGATCGCATCATCGCTATGATGGCCCACGATCTGCGCAACCCTCTCACCGCCGCCTCCATCGCCGTCGAAACCCTTGAGCTAGGCTACGCCCCCAACCAGACCCGCCACCTCACCCTCAGCCCGGAACTCACGGGCCAGCTGCTCAAGCACGCCAAAACCCAGATCCGGGCGATCAACCGCATGATCACCGACATTCTCAAAGCCGCCCGAGGCGATTCTATGGAACTGCAAATCGTGCCCCAGGAGCTAGATTTGCCCGCCCTCTGCCTAGAGGTGATCGACGCCTTTCAAAACCGCCTTCAAGAAAAACAGCAGACCCTCACCGCCGAAATCCCCCAGGATCTGCCGACGGTCTATGCCGATGGCACCCAGGTCAAGCGCGTGATCACCAACCTGCTCGACAACGCCATCAAGTACACCCCGGTGGGCGGGCAGGTTTCGGTGGTGGCGCTCCACCGCACTACCCAAAAGGTGCAGGTGGCGATCACCGACACCGGCCCCGGCATTCCGGCCGAAAACCGCGACAAGATTTTTGAAGAAAGCTATCGCCTCCAGCGCGACGTCACCCAGGAGGGTTATGGGCTGGGGCTGGCACTCTGCCAGCGTATTATCCGCGCCCACTACGGCCAAATCTGGGTCGACTCTGCCCCCGGAGAAGGCAGCTCGTTCCACTTCATTCTGCCCGTTTATCGAGCCTAAGCTCCATGGCAAAGCGTTTTTTGCACCACCTCAACCCCGCCCTCTGGGCCAGAGGTCTGACGGTCTACGGTAGCGGTCGCCTCTGGCAAGAGGTGGGGCATCAGGCGGGGCGATCGCGCTGGGCAGAGGTCGGAGCGGCGATCGCCTTTCTCTGGCTGCTGGGGTTTCTCGGTCTCAGCTTTGTGCTGCTACAGCTCAATCAAAACCACGCTTTGCCCCTAGTAGTTTTAGGCCCTGCTCGTGAACTGCAACGACTTTTGGCCGTAGCAGATGCCGCCACTAACAATTCGTCCCCTAGTCGGTGGAGCCTGGGACTCGTGGGTCTAGGAGCCTGGCTTTGCCTGGTGGGCGGCACCCAAAAACTCCTGCAGCTAGTGGCCGCAGTCTACGGTAGCCCTTCCCAGCCCGCCGACTGGCGCAGTCGGCTGCTGCCCTGGGGTTTGACCGGTCTGGGTCTGGGGATCACGGGCCTAGTCTTTGCCGTCGTAGCTCCTGGAGCCAGGGTCGCCCAGCCTAGCCTAGCCCAGGGGATGGGCCTGCTGAGTCGATGGGTGCTGGCCCTGGGAATCGTCGCCCTGGGAGTGGGGCTTGGGTATCGATTGATCCCCAGAGGTCGGGCAGCCGAGCAACCCCTATGGCCTGGCGTCAGAATAGTTCTGATCTTTGGGCTGGGGCTGCTGGGGCTACGGCATTGGGGGGGTAGCTGGCTGGCCCGTCAAGACCTAGCCTACGCCCTGTTACCCGTTCTGGGGCTGAACCTGCTGATTCTCTATGGATTAATTCTGCTGGTACCGGTGGGCGCGCAGATCAACGTCAGTACCCTGCGCCATCGGGGGCTATCTGTCCGGCCCTGGGGCGTGCGCGCCGCTGCGCCCCCGCCCCCGTCCTTTGACTCTTTCAAGATCAAGCGCCGAGAGTAGGTAAGAGCGAGCAATTAATTAGAAGACGCTGGGGGCGCGGTTTGCGGTTCACGGTGCAAGGTTTACGGTACAAACCGCAGACCGCAGACCGCAGACCGTAGACCGCAGACCGTAAACCCAGCCCTCAAGCTCCCTACTTACAATCAATTAAACTCAGCTACTCAGCGAGAGCGCAGCTGCCCCACACTAAAATCTCCTACCGAATGCGCTGAAGACTGCTGACAATACCTAGGCCAAAGCAGAGCAAAATCAGCAGCCAGATCACCAGACCTGGCACAAAGGCCAGCAGCGACATGCCCCGTAAAACCCACAGGACAGCCGTTATCCCCAGGGCAGCTAAAAATACCTTGGTTAGCGGTTGTAGCGGATAGCGGCGACGGCGCATAGCAGCAATGACTCCGTTTGTAAAGCTTTCATCGGGCTAGGGGAGAATACTGAGGCGGTTAGTGAAAGCACCGTAATGATAGTACAGCTCCCTACACAACCCAGATCAATTCAACGTTAAATAGAAAAACCGGCGCGGTGGGAGTAGCATTGGCTCCAATGACCTGACTGATCCAAGTTAGCGTGACCTGGAAATCATTGGCCATAGGCCGATAGCCTGGGTTGGGCCAAGGCAGCCCCAGAGCACCGGTGAGGTTATCGTTCCTGGCTTCACGGTCAGATCGAGTTGTTAGGAGGAGTGGATCGATGGTGATCAGCGAAGCAAAAGTGATCCAAGAGGCTAAGGCAGCAAAAAATTTTTTGGCTCAGTTCTCTCCGGGCGATCAGATCGCCCTGCTGCGGGGCGATGTGCTGCTGACGTCTCAGCCGAAACAAGACGGTAACTCGGTAACGGCCCACATGTACGTACCCCTGGCGCGGCCACAGATCTGGCCCCAGGTGACCAACTACAGCTGCTGGACCCAGTACTTTCCCAACATTGTGCACAGTGAGGTGCTGGAGACGATCAAAACCAGCACCCAGCGCTATCGGCGGCTGTACCAGGTGGGGCGTAAGGGGTTTATGATGCTCACCGCCCAGGTGGAAATCTATCTAAAGGTGGCAGAAACCCTCTGTGAGACCATTCAGTTTCGCCTTGAGCAGGGCACCTTCTCGCACTTTGCCGCCGATTTGCACCTGCAAGACTTTAACCAGGGCACGCTGTTGACCTATTCAGTTCAGGCGGCACCCACGATTCCGGTGCCAGCATTTCTAATTGAGCAGGCGATTAGAATTGACCTACCCGGTAACATGAGGCAGATGAGGCAGGTGCTGTGCGATCGCTACAGCGAGGCGTAAGCGCTCTGGGTCATTGCAGCGTCTGCCGCTAGCAGTAGCGCTCCACAAATGCGCGCCCTGCCGACATGGCGGCGCTGCTGGTGGTATAAAACGTGCCATCGCTCAGCACATCTAGATCGGGGTTCACAATCCAGCATTTGTAGCCCCGGTCTTTATTGTGGCTGACGCCAATAATCCAGCCGGTCATCGCTGAAATTTGCACAACAGAATCCGCGTCATCCATGGCAGTATCCTCCCGTGGGCAGAGAGCCCATTTGCCGTCGAGGGCCAGACGTATGCGGTGCTATGGTAAATCAGATTCTTCCCTGGGTCGGCAAACCCCCGACTTTCTTCTCATTCGCCATGAACAATCAAACCCTGCCCCTTGACGATCGCCTCTACCGCTACCTTTTAGACCACTCGGTGCATGAGCCAGAGGTGCTGGTCGCCCTGCGCCACGAAACCGCCCAGCACCCCATGGCGCAGATGCAGATTGCCCCGGAGCAGGGTCAGCTGATGGCGCTGCTGGTGCAGCTTTTGGGGGTGACTAGGGCGCTAGAGGTGGGGGTGTTTACGGGCTATAGCGCCCTGCGGGTGGCGCTGGCCCTGCCCCCCGAGGGCAGGCTGGTAGCCTGCGATGTCAGTGAAGAGTATACGGCGATCGCCCGCCGCCACTGGGAGCAAGCCGGGGTGGCCGACAAAATTGACCTGCGCATCGGCCCCGCCACCGAAACCCTCGAGCAGCTGATTCAATCTGGTGAGGCCAACAGTTTTGACTTTGCCTTTATCGATGCCGACAAGAGCAGCTACCCCACCTACTACGAGCAGACCCTAAAGCTGGTGCGCCCCGGCGGGCTGATTGCCCTAGACAACATGCTGTGGTCAGGCCAGGTGGCCGATCCCGCCGTGCAAGACAAGCGCACTAACGTGCTGCGCGATCTCAACGCGGCGATCCACCACGACAGCCGTGTGGTCGCCAGCCTAGTCCCCATTGCCGACGGTCTCACCCTGGCGATGAAACAGCCTTAGCTGGGGATCGATCGGCGCTTGGGCCAGCACATCCTGACAAGCTCTACGGATTTAGTCTTACACTGAATCTCGCCTTGGCTAAAACGCCGGTACAGAAACCCGGTTTCTGGGCT
>DAIPYU010000098.1:12905-18718 GCA_036782635.1 Nodosilinea sp. CTOTU7353 | reverse complement strand
AATCAAAGCCATCAAGGGCAAAATCATTTACTACCTTCATGCCCCCAACCCCCACGATACTTTAGGTTTAACCCTAGATGGGTTGACCCCGGCCTTTGTGGTGCTGTTTAACTTGATCTGGGGCGTAGGCAGTGGCGGTATACCAAGTCCAGCTTGGGGGCTGTAGGTTTCCCACCGGTAGCATTGGATGAGGTTTATATTGACTGCTGTTCGGCCCCGGTAGCATTACTAGTGACATTATCTGAGAAAGTAGGCAATGGCAGATAGTATTCGCCCCATCAACGACAACGACAACTATGGCTCTAAAAAAAGTGGCTCTAAAAACAGTAACCAGGCTGGCCACGCATTGCTCGCTAAGCAGGAGGTTGCCTAAATGATTGTTGCTAACGGTCAGGTACCGACTAAACGGCTCAAGGTATTAATTTTGGGTGGTGACGGCTTTTGCGGCTGGCCCACCGCCCTGCATCTGTCCAGCGTGGGGCATGAGGTGGTCATTCTCGACAACCTCTCCCGGCGCAACATCGACAACGAGCTAGAGGTTAGCTCTCTCACCCCCATTGCTCCGCTGGGGGTGCGCCTTGCCACATGGAAAGAACTCTCAGGGCGCGATATCCCCTTTCATCAGGTCGATATTGCCCAAGATTACGACCAGCTCTTGGCTCTCATTCAGCAGTATCGCCCCGATGCGGTGGTGCACTTTGCCGAGCAGCGGGCCGCCCCCTACTCGATGAAATCGCCCCGTCATAAGCGCTACACCGTTGACAATAACCTCAACGCCACCCACAACCTGCTCTGCGCCATTGTTGAGTCGGGGTTAGATATCCACGTCACCCACCTCGGCACCATGGGGGTCTACGGCTACGGCACCGCCGGCATGAAGATCCCCGAGGGCTATCTGAATGTCGAAATTCCCACCGAAAGCGGGGAGCGCATTGCCCAGCGGATTCTCTACCCAGCCAATCCGGGCAGCGTCTACCACATGACTAAAACCCAAGATCAGCTGTTCTTTTTCTACTACAACAAGAACGATGGTCTGCGCGTCACTGACCTCCATCAGGGCGTGGTCTGGGGCACCCACACCGCCGAAACTCGCCTCGACGAGCGGCTGATCAACCGCTTCGACTACGACGGCGACTACGGCACCGTGCTCAATCGCTTTCTCATGCAGGCGGCGATCGGCTACCCGCTTACCGTCCACGGCACTGGCGGCCAAACCCGCGCCTTTATTCATATTCAAGACACTGTGCGCTGCGTGCAGCTAGCGCTCGAAAACCCACCCGATGCGGGCGAGCCGGTAAAAATCTTTAATCAGATGACCGAAACCCACCGGGTGCGTGACCTGGCCCAGCTGGTCAGCGACATCACCGGCGCTGAAATCACCTACCTAGAAAACCCCCGCAAAGAGGCGGCAGAAAATGACTTGTTCGTCGAAAACCGCTGCTTCCTCGACCTGGGACTAGAACCCATAACCCTTAGCCAGGGCCTGCTGCTGGAGGTGACTGAGGTGGCGAAGCGCTACGGGGAACGCTGCGATCACAGCAAAATCCCTAGCACCTCCAAGTGGGTGAAGCCGCAAAAAAGTGAGGAGGTCAAAAGTGGATAAGCGGTGATCCGATGGGGGCCAGGGGTTAATGCGGCGAACTTCATTACCCCAAGGGTTGGAGCCTGGCCCCTGGCCCAAGCGGCGGACATATTTGGCTCGAACAGGAACTGCGATCGCTGGGTGTACTCAGCGATCGCCTCCGCATCCCGGTGCCTCCCAATACACCAGGCACCGAGCAGGGCTGGCCGTTGGAGCTGGGGCAGAGTGGGAGTAGGCATTTACGCTGAGACTCCCCCCCCTTTTATCTGGTAGTTCGGTCTTCCCTCCTGTAGAATTAGACGATTCTGGTTAAGATAGCAATTCAGGTTAAGGTTCCGTTTGCTTTGAGTAATGCGGTTTCCCCAGGGCCTGGCCTTCAACTTAGCGCTATGTTGTCTCGGCCCGCGAGATGGATTACACATGACCTTAGACAAATATCGTCTCCGCTCTGACTTCTTGGGCACCCAAGTCATTACCCGCAACTCCGGCCAGCGGCTGGGCATCGTGAGCCAAGTCTGGGTCGATGTTGACCAGCGCGATGTCGTAGCTATTGGCCTACGAGAAAATATTATGTCTGGGCTGGTATCGAGCACCATGCAGGTCATGCCGATCACCAGCATTCGCCAAATTGGCGATGTTATTTTGGTCGACGACGAGACCGTGCTTGAAGACGAGATGACTGTGGCCCCCTTCAGCACCCTGGTCAACTGCGAAGTGATCACCGAAACTGGCGAACCCCTGGGCCGCGTGCGTGGCTTTAAGTTTGACGTCACCAACGGTCGCCTCGAAACCATTGTGATCGCCTCCTTTGGTCTGCCCCAAATTCCGGACCAGGTGATCAGCACCTACGAGCTACCCATCGACGAAGTGGTCAGCAGCGGCCCTGACCGTCTGATCGTCTTTGAAGGGGCCGAAGAAAAAATGATGCAGCTCAGCGTCGGGCTGCTAGAGCGCTTGGGCATCGGTAGCGCGCCGTGGGATCGCAACGACGACAGCGAATACATCATGCCGGTGTCGACCGCCAACCAGCTGCCCTCGGGGGTGCAGATGCCCGCCGAGTTTAGCAAAGCTCGCCCCGCCACCGCCGAAGAGCGCTGGAGCGACGACGACTGGGGCGAACCCGAGCGCATCGAAGCACCCCTCCAGGCTCAGCAGCCCGCCGAGCGCTACCAGGCCGCCACCATGGATGAGCCACCCAGCTACAAAGCCTACGACGCCGAATTTCAAGACGTCACTGAAGATGTGTGGACGGAGGAAGACGAGGGCGCACCCTATGAGGCCAAACCTCTCAATATTCCCCAAAAGAAAAAAGTCACCGAATACGAAGAAGAGCTGGATTACTAGGGGTTTGTCAGACTTAGAATTAAGGATTTTGTAGGGTGCATAACGCTCAGGCAAATGTTATAAAGCCTACCTACGGCTAGGCTGCGCCAACGCCCCTACGATTTGGCCCTTGAGGAATCGGGGTTATGTGATTCGAACCTGGACTTAAACCCTACTGCGCTTCACCGCTCTCATCTGGCGGGGTGCTGGTGATTTCATTGACCTGGCTGACCCAAAACGTGAGCTTATAGGGCCGACCCAGTTCCCGCTCAAGAAATTGTTCTAGCAGATCCACTTGCTTTGGGGTAACGGGTTCTGAAGCTCGTACCGTCAGGGTGATCTCGGGGGGAGTCGTCGCCCAGCTGGTGCTCATATTCACCAGGGTAACCCGTTGAAAGGTCAGGGTGCGATCAAGTAATACTCTTGCTATCTGATCTTCTATCTGGTTTTGCTGTAGCAATTGCAGGGTGCTAGCCCCCAAGGGAATGGACAATAGGGTAGTGAACATGAGGGTAAGGCCCAAGGGGCGCCGGGCGCGGTGGGCCATGGCATAGCCAAACACCACAAAGGCTACCATGCAGGCCAGGGTGATGCCGAACAGGTTGGTCATGTAGAGCAGAAAAGCCCCCCAGCTGAGTGCTAAATTGCCCTGGCCCAGCCACAGACCCACGACACAGATGGGGGGCATGAGGGCAACGGCGATCGCCGTGCCCGCCACCGTACCCGCCACCTTGGCATTGATCTTGGCGACCCCCGCCAGTGCCCCGGCCGTCACGGCAATGCCCAGGTCGAGCAGGTTGGGCTGAGTGCGGGCCATCACCTCGCTGCCAAACTGAGCGATGCCGGTGGTTACACCGATTAGCGCTGAGATGCTCACCGCTAGCAGTGACCCCACCACCAGTGACAACATACTGGCGCGAATCAGCACCCGGTCGGCCTCTAAAATGCCAAAGGCCGCGCCCCGAATGGGTAGCATCAGCGGCGCAATCAACATAGCCCCGATAATCACAGCGGCACTGTTTGAGAGCAACCCTAGGGTGGCAATCACACAAGACCCCACGACCAGCACTAGATAGTCCCAGCTCAGCCGCGATTCTTCCAGCAGGTCTTGGCGCAGGCGAGTGAGATCGTCTGCCACCACCGTTCGCCGTATCGGGGCGCAGGCCGCCTCCACGTGAGCCGCCACGCTGAGGAGATTATCCCTCAGCCATACCTGAGTAGACCGACTGACCTGATGGCTAAGCCGAGCCAGCTGTTTAACCCATCGCCACAGGTCAGACTGATTAAAGTTCAAAACTCAACTCCTGTACCGTCTTAGAGCACTGCCCGTCGTCTCCATCACCCATGAATAGTACCATCGGGCATGGTGGCTCCGGTTAGGGTGACATTGACCAGGGTAGTACTGCTAATTTCGGCCCGCTCTAGAATGGCTTCGCTGAGGTCGGCATCACTGAGGTCGGCTCTACCTAGGTAGACTTCGACCATAATCGCCTTGGTGAGAATTGAGCGCCGCAGGGTCACCCGCGCCAAGTCGGCTCGGCTAAAGCGGGCGTCGGCCAAATCACAGTCATTCATCTGGGCGAGGGCTAGCACAGCTTCGGTAAAGTCAGCCCCCTTGGCGCTGGTGTGGTTGAGGTTTGCCTGGCTCAAGTTGCTGCGGGGAAAGCGGCAGTGGGTTAAATCAGCCGATTCTAGACAGCCGCCCGTGAGATCGACATCGCTCAGATTGGCGTTGCACAGCAGTGCTCCCTTCAGGTTGGCCCCCTTGAGGTTGGCATCGCGCAGCACCGCTTCGCTCAAGTTAGCCTCACTGAGATCGACGTAGGCCAGATCGGCCCCCGACAGGTTGGTACCCCGGAGATCTGCCAAGTGCAGGTTAGCCCCGCGTAGGTTGGTAGCATATTTGCGGTTTTCTTGGCGCAGGTTGGCCCCCCGCAGACAGGCCCCGGTGAGGTTGGCCCCGCTGAGGTCGGCGTTTCGCAGGTCGGCTCCGGTGAGGTTGGCGTCGAGCAGGTCGGCCAGGGTCATGTCGGCGCTGCGCAAGTCGGCCCCCTGTAGGCTAGCCCCGTGGAGGTCGGCATCGCGCAGCATCGCTGCCGACAGATCGGCCTGGTTGAGGTTGGCTCCGCCCAGGCGCGCCCGCGACAGATTGGCCTGGCGAAATCGCACCCGAGTTAAAAACGCCAGCATCAGATTGGCGTTTTCCAGATCAACCTGGGTCATATTGGCCCCAATCAAATCAGCTCCGGATAGGTCAATGCCCACCAGGGACTTACCCTTAAAATCCATATCGCCCCGGGCATAGGCATCAATCAGTTCACGGGCATCCATAGCGAAGACCAGGGGCTTAGGCAGAAGGTCGGGCGGCGGCGTGGGCCACTGCGGCAGGGCGATCGCTAGAGCGAGATAACCCAGGGGCGACTTCAGGATGGGTGGACTGGGCCGTGGCCTCTAGGGGTGCTAGAGCCCCATGGGGGTCTTGGGGATAGTAGGCCCGCATCGCTTGAGTAACCGTGCTGGACACCTGCCCTCCATCGCCCATTCGGCCCAGACAGTGGGCAATAATGGTTAGCTTACTGTCTAAATCAGAGTAAGTGGGGCAGTATTCAAAGGTTTCCTGCAATAGGTCATCAAGGGTGCGACGGTTGAGGCTAGACCAGTCTTGAGCCGTGTAGCCAAAGGGCCCGTAGAGGCAAGAGTAGAGCAAGATTTTGGCCCGCAGCGGGTTGGCGTACTGAATGATATCGCCCCGCAGGTCAAACAGAGAGCTACGATCGCGCCGAGGAGCCCCATCGTCTGGGTCGCTGCCCAGGGGGGTAGAGAGGCTGCCGTGGAGGTTGGTCAAGTCTGCCGCCTGGTCGCCTAGGGGGCTGGCCAGGCTAGTCAAGGTGGTATGGCCGCCTTCAGC
>DAIPYU010000098.1:0-12805 GCA_036782635.1 Nodosilinea sp. CTOTU7353 | reverse complement strand
CCTGGTCGCCTAGGGGGCTGGCCAGGCTAGTCAAGGTGGTATGGCCGCCTTCAGCACTGCCGCCAGAAGGCCCAGACGAGGGGCCAGACGAGGGGCCAGAAGATGGGCCAGAAGGGTCGACTAGGCCCGTCATTTCCCCCAGGGCCGTTGCTGCCTCGACCTGGACATCGGCTTGGCTTTGGTAGAGCGGCTGCACCCCTAGCATAATTTGATTGGCCAGGCGGGTGTACTGCTGGCGACGGTTGAGATGCTTAATAATCCGCCCCAGGCGATAGCGTAGGTCGCGGGGCTTGGGGGCGATGGTGAGCAGCTGTTGCACCAGCCCTGGCAGATACAGCTGGTTTAGGCGGCTGGGGTCGTTTTCCCAGCTGTTGTAGCAGAGGCATTGCATGAGCTTGCGCAGCCGCAGGGCATCGGGGCTTTGGTCAAACTGCTCGGCAATGGTGCGGCAGCACTCTTCTACGGAATACACGGTGAGCTGGGTCAATTCGTCAGTGACGTCGGGGTTTTGAAACAGCGATCGCGCATACCAGGGCTGGAGCTGTTTAACGACAATATCCGCCATCTCACGGTAGAGATCCTGGCGGTTTAGCCCAGCTACCACCTGCTGCAGCTGATGTTCTAAATCGCTGACGGCAGGGTTGCGATCGCGCAGCGACAGCAGCAGCGATCTGAGATCAAACTGTTCTAGCACCGCCGGGTCATTTTCCCAGGCCTTTTGGTAAGTGGCAAACACCAGCTTTTTGATCCGCAGGCTGTGGGTGTGGGTGGTGAGGTGGCGCAGGGCGACGGCCAGCAGCGCTTCGGTGGTCATGGGCAGGGTGCAGGTGTGATCTTCCGAACCCTGGGGGCTAGGCTCGGTGTCTTCGGCCTGCAACGCCAGTTGGTAGGCGGGCACCGGCTCTTCGATATTTTTTAGGTGCAGCGGCCCCAAAAAGGTGGCGTGCAGGTTGAGCCGCGCTTTTACCACGTCGTAAATGGTGCGCGATACGCACAGCCCTCGGGGCTTAGAGTAGGTTTGCAGGCGGGCGGTGATATTTACCCCGTTGCCCATGACATCCTGCTCACTGACTAAAATGTCGCCTAGGTGAACGCCGATGCGGTGGTCGAGATACTGATCAGCCTCTAGCCCCTCGGCCAGATCCACCAGCTGCCGCTGCATCTCTAGCCCACAGGACACCGCTTCCACAGCACTGAGAAAGTAAATTAATAGGCCGTCGCCGGTCGACTTGAGCACCGTGCCGCCAAATTCTCGACAGATGTCGCCAATCAACGTCAGGTCGCGGTCGATCAGACGCAAGGTACGCTCTTCGTCCATCGACATGCGGGTGCTAAAGCCCACTGCGTCGGTGATCATAATGGCAGCTAGCAGCCGCTGCCCCTGGGACAAGGATGACACTCGACGTTCCATGACGACTCGCGATAGTGCACAGCAGATACCGGTAGCCTACCGGTATGGGGGCAATACTTCGGTAGCTTACACCTTACATACTGCCCAACTGACGCCAGCGATGAGCTATGGAGGAGTCAAAAACAGCACCGTTTATCCAGTCTTCATATCGGCGATCGCCCCTCGGGCCATCGAAGCAATGGCCTGGTCGGTCGCCTTAGGCAGCTGGTAGTAGCGCCCTCCGGCGGTCTTGGCCAGCTCTTTGCCAAAGCCGGTCGAGACAAACTTGCGCTCGGTATCGATGATCAGCAGCTGGTAGCCCACTCCGCGAATGCGCCCAGCGATCTCCAGCAGCTCCTGTTTGATGTCGGGTTTGGGGGCGTCGGGTTCGGGCGGCTCGCCCAGGGAACGTGCGAGCGAGACATTGCCGCGACCGTCGGTAATGGCGACAATCACCACGCTGCCCACATCGCCAGACTGCTGGGCGTTGGTGCCCACCCGCACCGCCTGGGTGAGGCCGTGGGCCAGGGGCGACCCGCCGCCGCAGGCCATCCGCTCGAGCCGCCTGCGGGCCATGGCGATAGAGCGCGTGGGTGGCAGCAGCACCTCTGCCTGCTCGCCTCGAAAGGGAATCAGCGCCACCTGGTCGCGGTTTTGGTAGGCCTCGGTGAGCAGCTCGAGCACGGCTCCCTTGGCGCTCTGCATGCGGTTTAGCGCCATGGACCCCGAGGCATCGACTACAAAGATAATCAGCGACCCGGCCTTGCGGGCCAGGCGCTTGGCGCGAATGTCGCTCTGCTCGACCACCACCTTGCGGTTGGGTTCGCGCTCGCGGCGCGACTTTTGGTAAGGGGCAGCGGCCCGCAGGGTGGCATCCACCGCAATTCGGCGCACCGGCCCCTGGGGCAAGAAGGGCTTGATGTAGCGGCCCCGCTCGTCAGAGAAAATCAGGTTGGCCTTGCCCGAGCTGCCCTGGCGGCCCATGGTCTGGGCAAACAGCAGCATCGACGGGTCGATGATCACCCCCTCAGGGTCAAAGATAAACTCCTCCGGAATGCTGGGGGGGCTGTCGTCTTCCTCGGGGGTGTCGTCCTCTTCTTCGGGGTCGTCAGAGTCTTGATCCTCAGAGTTGTCCTGGGGTTCGTCTTGGTCGTCGTTGCTCGGCGGCGGCGGCGGCGGCGGCGGTTCTTCGGGTAGATCTTGGGGCAGCTGCGATCGCGGCACGATCACCAACTCCACCGCCACCCGCAGGTCGTCGGCGGTTACTTCGGCACGGCCTTCTAAGGCGGCGTGGGCCTTGGCCACCCGCACCGCAAACAGCTCGGCCCGGTGGCCCTGAATGCCTCCCCGCAGCGCCTCGGTCACCAGGTACTGCATCTGCTCCCGGCTGATGGTGACGTCTTTAAGCCACTCCCGCGCCAGAATGATTTGGGTTCTGAGAGCGTCGATCTCGTCGGCGTAGGCGGCGATCATCGCCCGGGGGTCGTTGGCAAACTGGGTCGATTGCTCCACCGCCGCCACCCGGTCGGCCAGGGTCATGGTGCTGTCTGCCGACAGGGCGATCGCAATTCGGTCTAGTAAATGCTCGCGCAGCGGCCCGGCCTCGGGGTTGTAGGTGGCGATCAGCAGCGGCTCGCAGGGGTGTTGAAAGCTCAGCCCCTCGCGCTCGATCTGGTTGCGGCGGGCGGTGAGGGCGGCCAGCAGCAGGTTGGCCACCTGGTCGTCGAGCAGATTGATGTCGTCGACATAGAGCACCCCCCGGTTAGAGGCGGCCAGCAGCCCCGGCTGAAATACGCTCTCCCCCGACTGAATCGAGCGGGCTACATCCACCGACCCCAGTAGACGGTCTTCGGTGATGCCCAGGGGAATCTGCACAAAGGGGGCCGGGATCACGCGGGTGGGTAGGTCGGCCTGGGAGTTGTCGGTGAAGCGATCGCGGGTTTGGTCATCCCACAGGCGGGGGTCAGTGGGGTCGGCGTTGCAGCAGGAGTCTTGGATCACCTCAATGGGGGGCAGCAGCTGGTGCAGCGCCCGCGCCATCACCGACTTAGCGGTGCCCCGCCGCCCGGCAATGACGACTCCGCCGAGGCTGGGGTCGACCGCCGCCAGCAGCAGCGCCATTTTGATCGCACCCTGCTCGACGACTGCCGCCAGGGGAAATACAACCGGAATTGAAGCATCTACTGGGGAATCTACTGGAGCCGTCATAAAAATTGGTAGGGTCTGGTCTCTACACCCTATCAGGAATCGCTGGGCCATAACCCTTGAGCTGCCTTAGGATGGTGGGGTTGACCCAGCGGTTGAGGCAATGGATTGCCAGAGGAGGGTTAAGTTGCGACTTGTTACAGTTCCAGCCCTGTCTCAGTATTTTCCCCGACTAGGAAAAATCTTCAGCCGGTGAACCTCCGTTATTTCAACATTGGGAAATTACGGATCATCCCCGATGCTGTTGATGAAGGTACTGCTTAAAATCTTCCCTCGATATTCTTCCTCGACAACGCCCCATCCCACTCCATTTTTCTGCCCTATGAGCGTTTCCTCTCACCTCGATTCTCTGGCCTCCCTGGCCAGTGTTTTCACGCCAGCGATGTCTTGCAAGCTGCTGTTTAGCCGTGACCTCTATACCCCCTGCCACATTCGGGTGCCCGACAGCGACCATCGGCTGTCGGCCCTTTATGTTGACAACCAGTTCTACAGCTTTCTCAAGGTCGTGCCCGAGGCCCGCAAAGCTGTGGATGTGATGCTGCGCCTGGGCAAGCATGACCACACCGTCGCCCTGACTCAAATGCCCCGGGGTTACGCGGTGTGGGGCCACGAGCCAGAGGCCCGCTACGCGCCCCCGGCCCGTAAACTGAGCTATGGTATCAAACCTGTGTTTGGCCCCCAGCCCTGCCTGCTGGTAGCTGATGAAAATGCTTACCAGACCTGCCGTTTGCAGGTGCCCGATGTGGCTAAGCCGCTGATGGCGTTGACCTACAATAACCGCCACTACAGCTTTTTTAAGCAAGATATCGATGCCGATAAGATATTGGATATTGCCGCCAAGCTGGCCCGTCGTGGTGACGAGGCTCTGCTGGTGATCGAACCGGCTATGTACACTCTGGCGCTGCTAGAACCCAATGGTCGCTTGGCATAGTGCTTCTGGGTTGAGAGCCGAGGGTTTACGGTGCGGGGATTACGGTTCACGACTTATCTTGAGATGACGGGTTAAAAGGGTTCACGGTCTACGGTTTACGGTTCAAAGACTGCCGTAAACCGTAAACCTTGAACCTTGCACCTTTAGTCCTTTAGCGCCTGTCCCAATCAGGTGGGTCAAGTACCAAGTCAGAGGATGATTAGTTCTGGGCTGAGGAAACCTGTGTCGGGGGTAGCGTGATCCTCTAAGGTAGAAGGCTGAAAACCTTTTGCGCTATCTCTGGCAATGGAATATACGCCATGACTGACATCACCGAGAACGTTACGGTCTTTATCTGTGGCTCTGCCCTGCGCGGCCAACCCGACAACCAAAACTTGCAGGATGCTGACTTTGTTGGGCCAGCGGGGACGGCGCCGATCTATCGTTTGCACGCGGTGAAGGATGGCTGGCACCCTGGTATCTATGAGGTCAAAACCGATGGCATTTCGATTCCGGGGGAGTTGTACGAGATGACCCCAGAACAGTACACCTACCTGAAGGACAACGAGCCGCCCCACATGTACCCCCACGAGGTGAAACTGGCGGATGGCGGCACGGCGATCGCATTTCTCTACCCAAAAGAACTGATTGACGAGCACAGCTGGCCCGATATCTCTACCTACGGCGGCTGGGCGGCCTACAAAGCGGCAACGGTCTAGCCTGGCTTTAGAAACAGGCCTTAGAAACAGAAACAGGTTCTAGAAACAGGGTGTAATCAGGCGCTGGCAAGGTGACGAACGACATTACGGAACGTTACTAGCGCTTGTTTTCGGCCCTAAATAAAGCTTTAGTTTAATGAAGCTTCATTTTTTAGAAACCTCTTCATCCCCGGCTATGTTTCCCACCCACCGCCCTCGCCGTCTGCGTCAGCACCCTCAACTGCGCCGCATGGTGCAAGAGACCGTCGTTACCCAGGCCGACTTGGTCTACCCGCTGTTTGCGGTGCCGGGCGACCAGGTGGCCAAGGAGGTGTCGTCGATGCCGGGGGTTTACCAACTCTCGGTCGATAAAATTGTCGAAGAGGCCAAGGAAGTCTATGACTTGGGCATTCCGGCGATCATTCTATTTGGCATTCCGGCCGATAAAGATACTGACGCCACCGGGGCCTGGCACGACTGCGGCATTGTGCAGCAGGCCACCATGGCGGTCAAAGAGGCGGTGCCCGATCTGCTGGTGATCGTTGACACCTGCCTGTGCGAGTACACCAATCACGGTCACTGCGGCTATCTCGAAACCGGGGATCTGACTGGGCGGGTGCTCAACGACCCCACCCTAGAACTGCTGAAAAAAACCGCATTGGCCCAGGCGAAAGCGGGGGCCGACATCATCGCCCCCTCGGGGATGATGGATGGCTTTGTGCAGGCGATTCGCAGCGGGCTTGACGAGGGTGGGTTTGAAGATACGCCGATTCTCTCCTACGCCGCTAAATATGCTTCGGCCTACTACGGCCCCTTCCGCGATGCGGCGGAAAGCGCGCCCCAGTTTGGCGATCGCCGCACCTATCAGATGGACCCGGCCAACGGCACTGAAGCCCTCAAAGAGATCGAGCTAGACATTGCCGAGGGCGCCGACATGCTGATGGTGAAGCCCGCCCTGGCCTACATGGACATCATCTGGCGGGTGAAGCAGGCGACCAATCTGCCCGTGGCCGCCTACAACGTGTCGGGCGAATACTCAATGGTCAAGGCCGCTGCCCTCAACGGCTGGGTGGATGAGCAAAAACTGGTGATGGAGACCATGACCAGCTTTAAGCGCTCTGGGGCCGATATGATTTTGACCTACCATGCCAAAGACGTGGCCCGCTGGCTGGGTTAAATAGTTTCATTGGCCTAGCTCAGCCGGTCATTGTCGGATGGCGCGGCCCTTTTCTTGATCGGTAGAACTGGTAGAGAAGCTTGGCTCGCTGCGTTCTATGACATTTTGACCTGTGGGTAACCTTGGGAAGACTCCCAGGATTCGATACACTAAATAAGGTTAAACCCTGATTTATAGAGCACTTGCAGAATATTACGTTCAGGATCGGCCTTCTATGACTCTGGTTTCGCCCCGAGCGGCTGCCTCAGCACCGACTATTGCTCCTGAAAAGACCCGTCAGACGACGCGCGAGCCGTACCCTAACTACAAAATCATCGTGCTAAACGATGATTTCAATACGTTTCACCACGTGGCGGAATGTCTGATGAAATACATTCCGGGCATTGACAGTGATCGCGCCTGGGAATTAACTAACCAGGTGCACCACGACGGCCAGGCGGTGGTGTGGACTGGCCCGCTGGAGCAGGCCGAGTTGTATCACACCCAACTCACCCGCGCCGGCTTGACGATGGCCCCCCTCGAGAAAGCATAATCAGTTATCGCTTCTTAAAACTTTCTTAAAACTCCCCATGACACAAGCCTCGGACGGTCGCCTCGTTTGGAACCACTCCACCCACTTGCCCGGGCTAATTCCCATTCTTGAGCGGCTCTTAGAGCAACCCGGCATTGGCACCGTCACCCCTGGGGTGATTGCAAATGTCAGGTCTCATTCTCCTGCGCTACGGGTCAAGGTATCGGTGCCGATTCGCGGCGGGTTTAAGCTGATTGCCCGCAAGGGCAAGACCGTGCAGGAAGTGTTTGTGCTCACCGAGCTAGACAAGCCTGTTTTAGAGGCAGCCATTGCCCAGGCGATTGAGGCCGCCCGGTGACCCCTGGGTCGCCGCCGAGGGATGCTATATACCACGAAGGCAAAGCGACCTTTGTTCTGGGGGCGGCGTTTTACCGACTCAAGAGCGTGATCGCCCGCGATTTAGCGGTGCTGGCTGCCGCCGTCTATCGTCAGCGCCAGGGGCAACTGCGGGTGCTCGACGCCATGACCGGCGGCGGCGTGCGGCCCCTGCGCTACGCCCTAGAGGCGGGGGCCGACTGGGTCTGGGCCAACGAGGGCAACCCCGACCTGGCCACAGTTTTGCAGGCTAATCTGGCGGCGCTGCCCGCCGACACCTATTGCCTCACCCACCAGGATGCGAACCAGGTGTTTTTCACCTGCTACCAGCATCGCGATTTCTACGACCTGGTCGATATCGACAACTTTGGCAGCCCGGCCCCCTACGTCAGCAACGGGCTGTGGGCGGCCAAGCTGGGGGGCCTGCTGTACCTGACCAGCACCGACGGGCGGGCCACCAGCGGTCATGACCCAGAGCGCAGCTTGAAAACCTATGGGGCCTGGGCGCGATCGCACCCCGCCGCCCATGAACAGGGGCTGCGGCTGCTGATTGGCCACGCGGCCCAAACGGCGGCGGCGCGGGGGCTGGGCATAGAGCCAGTTTTCTCACTGTTTACGGGCCAAGTGCATCGGGTGATGGTGCGGCTGGTGAGCAAGCCGACGCTAAGCGACGCTACCTACGGGTTTGTAGCCTACTGCCACGGCTGCGGCCAATTTCAAACGGTGGACTGGCGGCACTTGGGCCGAGTGAATTGTCTCTGTGGTGAGAATGCGGCGGTGCTCAGCGGGCCGATGTGGCTGGGGCCACTGCACGATGGGCCAACCCTGGCGGCGATGCAGAGTTTGGCCGAGATCTGGGGCTGGCGGCGGCAGGGCAAACTGCTGGCGATCATGGCCCAAGAAATTGACCTGCCGCCCTACTACTACCCCCTCGGTGAGATCGGTCGCCGTGGGCAGATGGATATTCCTAACCGCGATCGCCTGATCGAGGCGCTGCAAGCCCAGGGCCATCGGGCAGCGGTTTCCTCCATGGATTGGCAGGGAGTCAAGACCGACGCCGCCTTCAAAAACTGCATCAACATTGCCAAGCACATGCAGTGCTAAAGCTGCCCATCAAAGCACACCAAAATTACCCACTCCCCCCCATCCACTCATACTGAATCCGCCTTGGCTAGCCCCGGTTGGGCCGGGCAAACACCGTTTGCCCCTACACCAGCCGCCTATTCTGAATCGGGGTTCTACGCTTCGGATTTGGTATCACCCACTCACCCACTCATCCACCCATCCACCCATCCACTCATCCACCCACCTACTCACCCACTCACCTACTCACCTACTCACCCACCCAAGCAGTTTCCATTCCTGTAACCACCCCGCCCGCGCCGCAGCCCTATGACAAGGTAGGTACAGCGTTAATTAATACCGTTGTTATGAAACACCTATGGATGGGCTGGGCCGCGCTATCAGGCAGTCTGGCGGCCCTGACGATAGGCTGTGCCCAGCTCCAGGCGCAGCCCCCCCTTGACCCGGCACCGACCCCCTACGGCACGCAGAGTGATGCCTCCACCCGTTTAACCCAGGCCCCCATCGTGAATAGCGACCTGACCCAGGCTCATTTAGATTTTGGCTTTGCCCTGTTTGACCAGCTGCGGCAGGCGTCGCCCGACGAAAATGTACTGGTGTCGCCCACCAGCGTGGCTCTAGCCCTGGCGATGGCCTATAACGGCGCGGGGGGGGAGACCCAAACGGCGATCGCCAACGCCCTCAAACTCCACGGCCTAGATATAGATCAAATCAACCAGGGCAACCAGGCCCTCACCCAGTACCTCACCCAGCTCGACCCCGAGGTGGCGCTCGAAATTGCCAACTCGCTCTGGGTCAACCAAGATCTGCCGGTGCGGGCCGACTATATTGCCCAGATGCAGGCCAGCTACGCAGCGGAGGTAGCGGCGCTAGAGTTTGGTACCCCCGCGGCCACTGATCGCATCAACAACTGGGTGAAAGAGCACACCCGCGATCGCATTCCCACCATTGTCGACGAGCTGCCCCCCGACCAGCTCTTGGTGCTGGTGAATGCGGTGTATTTCAAAGGGGCCTGGAGTGAGGCCTTTGAGCCAGAGCAGACCCGCGATCGCAGCTTTACCCTGGCCAATGGCGAGACTATTCAGCATCCTCTAATGGCCCAGCAGGGCGATTACCTGTACCTAGAAACCGATCAGTTTCAGGCGGTGAGCCTGCCCTACGGCAACGAATCGCTTAGCTTTGAGGTGATTTTGCCCGCCCAGGGCACCGATCTGACTGAGCTATCTGCCCAGCTCACCCCAGAAAATTGGCAGGGCTGGATGGGTGATCTGCGATCGCGCCCCGGTGAAATTCAGCTACCCAAGTTTCAGTTTGACTACGAAGCCGACCTGATTCCGGCCCTGCAAGCCCTGGGCATGGGCATCGCCTTTGAGCCAGGCCAGGCCGACTTTTCGGGCCTGAGCGAGGTAGAGGCTTTTATCAACCAGGTGCGCCACAAGACCTTCATCGAAGTCAACGAAGCGGGCAC
Source organism: Nodosilinea sp. CTOTU7353 (assembly GCA_036782635.1). Classification (GTDB taxonomy): domain Bacteria; phylum Cyanobacteriota; class Cyanobacteriia; order Phormidesmidales; family Phormidesmidaceae; genus Nodosilinea. Next base: position 2,988 of record DAIPYU010000098.1, on the reverse strand, counting down.
CGAAGCCGCCGCCGCCACCGCCATTGGCATCATGCCCACTTCCCTGCCGATGCCGCCAGAAGATCCGTTTGAGATGGTGGTTGATCGGCCCTTTGTGGCGGCGATCCGCGATCGCAATACCGGCGCGCTGCTGTTTGTCGGAGCGATTGTTGATCCACGTTAGGTGGAGGAGGTGAGTAGGTGGGTAGGTGGGCAGTCGAGTAAGTGGCACTCATCCACCCATCCACCCATCCACCCATCCACTCACTTCTCCCCTCGCTGCTCCAGCAGCCGCTGCCACTCGGCATCGATCTTGTCCTTCTGAGCGATCTCCTGCTCGGTCAGATCGCTCTCGGTGGTGTAGGCCAAATCGTTGGTGTCGAGCACCGTTTGGGTAGCTAAAGTCTGGGCAAAAGCTAGCTTTTCGCGCTGGTCTTCAGTGAGCTGCTTGAGCGCTTCGGTGTGCTGCTCGCGTTCGGCATTGCGGACCTCGATCCGACTATTTTGCCGCTGCACCCAAAAATAACGCACCAGAGGAACGGCCAAGAACGCCGCCCCATAGCCCAGCAGCACCCAGAAAATGGAGCTGACAAAGACCACCAGGCTGCCCGCCTGGGCCACCAGTACCGGATCTTGCAGCATGCTGCGAAGCACCAACGCCCCAATCAGGTTGGCGCTGCCCAGGCCAATGGCCCCCATAATTTGACCAGAGGTCGCCTGGCTAAATTTGCGCGGTAGCTCCTGTAAAAAACGGGGCGGGGTAGTTTTGCGCTGGGCCTTAGCGGTCACCTGTAGCTCAGGAAACTGATAGACAATACCGCCCTGGGGGCTAACCTGGGGCATGCCGTTGAATCGGCTTAGCACCGGCACCATAAAGTCTTCGAGGTCTTGATCCCACCCTTTGCCCAGGTCGTTCAAGAAGGGGGTGATTTGCTCAGCCACCACAACGCCATCGTTGGCCTGAATCACCTGGGCAACACTCTGCCAACGGCGCTCGTCGAGATCGGCGTTGGGGTCGCCGTCACCAAACAAGAACGAGAACACCGCTTCAAGAAAGTTCATCTCTGAAGGTGTGCGGGGCTGTACTTGACGACGACCCGGCGGCTGAAACATCCGAAACGGGCTGGGGCCAATCCACATTCTGGGCAAAAAGATCATGCCGCCGCCGCCACGGCGACGGTTGCTACCCTGCTGGTTAGAGCTGCTGCTGGCGGCCACGGCGAGCAGCGTAATTGCCACCACAATCAGCACCAGCGACAAGATCAGCAGCACGCCAAAGGAAATGCGGATCAGGTAAAACAGCACCCGCCATACCTTTTCCCAATTGCTCTGCCACCGCAGCCGCCAAGACTTGCCCCAGAGCACCGCCTGGAGGTTTTTGGGAAACACATAAGCGATCTCGCCAGATTCGGCCACCTGGAGGTGGGCCTGGGCTTCGGTAGCGAGGGCCAATATTCCCTGCTGCGCCTCTAGCAAGGGCAGACCGGCTTCGGCTGCCACATCACCCACGGTGACCCGATAGCCCAGGCGTTCTACCGCCTGGGTAATAGTCTTTGTCTGAGCCATATAAGAACGAACCCCTGGGTTCTAACGACCGAGCAATAACAAGTTGCGTATACAACCAGTATAGAAAGCGCGATCGCGAATCACAGGGGGAGGTAACCGAAGCTGGGGGTGTGTGGGTGAGTAGGTGTGTGGAGGGCACCTACTCACCTACCCACCGACCCATCTACCCCTTACCCAAAACCTGGTCGCGGATGGCTGCAATATCGCCTAGCAACTCCTGGCGGTTCGAGGCCTTGAGCAGGTAGCGGTAGAGAAACCAGCCGCTGTAGATCAGCCCGATCAGCTCAAAGGTAGGGGCCAGCAGCGGCACGTCGTTTACCGCACCCAGCAGGGCCAGCACCAGCTTTACCGCGATAAATGCCGCAATGATCAGGCCGACGGTGACGATGGGCCGCCGATATCGCTGAATAAACTCGGTTACATAGTCAGGCAGATTGCCCAACAGCGCTGAAACTTTTTCCCACACCTGCTTGACCTGGCGAGAGGCTTCGTCACCCAGGGCAGAGGCGCTAGATTCTGACGAGTCAACGGTAACCGTGGGGTTTTCCGGTTCTGTGAACTCTGTATAAGTCGCGTCTGACTGAAATTCTGTGCTCATGGCTGATGATCCCAGGGGCTTGGTTAGCAATAGAGAAGTGAAGAATTACGAAACAAGAATACATTAATACATCCAGCTTGCTCTGAATCTTAGAAGAGTTATAAACCGAATCTCGCTGATTTGCACGATTCTTAGGGAGTAAATGCCTTGAAAGCCCAGGCCCAGGCCTCAAGGGTTGAGGCAGTCACTCTCCTGACAGGCTTTCTAGAGAATCTAAATAGTTGTAAAGCCGCCGCCGATCAATGACAAGACCAGGGTCAGATGGAATTGCCGGACGACGACCCGAAGACTTTGCCCCTGAAGAATTTGCCGCTGAAGGCCACCGAATAAAACCCTGCCCATCCCCACGGTCTGTCCGACGCCGTCTGGTCATGAATGCCCTCAAAATCAGCCTTAGTACTATAGCTAATCATGGGTATCGGCAACGGTGGCAAATCTATGCACCCCGCAGCCCCCTAAAGACATTGCCTGAAGACATTATTTCAAAGACCGCATTCGAAGACAGGGCGGGGCTTCGCAGAGGCATTGACTGGTCTGAGTGTACCTAATGGTAGAACAGCAATTGACTGGTCTTCTACCCACCTACAGATAGCCTGACCTCAGTGGCGTTGTTAAGTTAAGTGACAACACAACCACAGGCGCTTAACTTGAACTACTAGGCAAGAGCGAGGTTGCTGAGAGTTGATTCTCGGCAATTTATCTCTGGCAATTTGTTTTTTATGTGGGTCAGTTCTGTAGAGCATATCTACGGATCAGGTTGTGGCCATCTCTCTGCTGTAATCATTTGAAGGCAATTTACAGTGAATACTCCCCCAGACAACACCACCTACACTGATCAGTTCAGC
>DAIPYU010000097.1:0-19460 GCA_036782635.1 Nodosilinea sp. CTOTU7353 | reverse complement strand
GGTTCACGGGCTGGCTTAAACCGCCCTAGGCGGCTGGCCCCTGTCGCAATCAGCTTGGTAAACGGCTAGTGGGCTGTCAAGCCTAAATTTGTAAGTTGGGTGGCGCGATCGCAGAACCGAGAAAGGCTTGCTGCTGTTGGGTGACCCTTCGTTTCACCCAACCTACATGCTCACCCCGCAGACCGTAAACCGCAAACCGTAGACCGCAAACCGTAGACCCACACCTGACACCCAACCCCTGACACCCGACACCGTCCCTCCGACTCATCACTTATTTCTGCATATCATCATGGCCGATCAAAATTACATCATCGGGGTCGATATCGGCACCACCAGCACCAAGTCGGTGCTGTTTACCGAGGCGGGCAAGGTGGTCGGTAAGGCCCTGGTCACCTACCCGCTTTACACCCCCGATGTGTCTACCGCCGAGCAAGACCCCAAAGAGATCTTTGCCGCCGTGGTCAAAACCGTGCGGCGGCTGATGGCGGCCTACGTGCTCAGCCCCTCCCAGGTGTTGGGCGTCTGTTTTGGCTCGGCCATGCACAGCCTGATTTTGATCGATGCCGCCGGTACGCCCCTAACCCGCAGCATCACCTGGGCCGACAACCGCAGCGCCGGTTGGGAAAAGCAGATCAAAGCCGACATGGATGGCCACGCCGTCTACCGGCGCACGGGCACCCCGATTCACCCGATGTCGCCCCTGGTCAAGCTGGCCTGGCTGCGCCACGAGCAGCCCGAGCTGTTTCAGCAGGCGGTGCGGTTTATTTCGATCAAAGAATACGTGCTCTATCGGCTGCTGGGCCGCTATGTGGTCGATCACTCCATCGCCACGGCTATGGGCCTGTTAAATCTAGAGACCCTAGATTGGGACCCAGGGGCGCTGGCGATCGCCGGAGTTGACCGCTCAGCCCTGTCAGAACTGGTGCCCACCACCGCCGTGCTCACCGGGCTGAAGCCCGCCATGGCCGAGGCCATGGGCCTGCGGGGCGAGACGCCGATCATTGCGGGGGCCAGCGATGGGGTGCTGTCAAATCTGGGGATGGGGGCAATTTCTCCCGGACTTGTGGCCGTGACCGTCGGCACCAGCGGCGCGGTACGGGCCGTGGTTGATCACCCCATCACCGACCCCCAGGAGCGGCTGTTTTGCTACCCCCTCACCGAGCACCACTGGGTGATCGGCGGCGCGGTCAACAATGGCGGCATTGCCCTGCGCTGGGTGCGCGACCAGCTGGCCGATGCCGAGGTGGCCACCGCCAAACGCCTGGGCCAAGACGTATACGGCCTGCTAACCCAGATGGCTGGGGTGGTGCCCCCCGGCTCCGAGGGGCTGCTGTTTCACCCCTACCTGATGGGCGAGCGATCGCCCCTGTGGAATGCCAACGCGCGGGCCTCGTTCTTTGGCCTCAGCGTCAAGCACACCAAGTCGCACCTGGTGCGATCAGTGCTGGAGGGCATTGTCTACAACCTCTACCTGGTGCTCAAGGCGCTGGAGGATTTTGCTGGCCCCGCCACCTTGATCCAGGCGACCGGAGGCTTTGCCGAGTCGCCCCTATGGCGGCAGATGATGGCCGATATCTTTAACCGCGAGGTGACGATCCCGGAGCACTACGAAAGCTCTTGCCTGGGGGCTGCCGTGCTGGGCCTCTACGCCCTGGGCCGGGTGCCTTCCTTAGAGGCGGTGACAACGATGATTGGCGAAACCTACCGCCACCAGCCGATCGCAGAGCATGTGACGGCCTACCAGAAGATCTTGCCCGTGTTAGAGCACCTGACGGTGGTGTTTGAGCGGGAGTACGATGCGATCGCAGCCCTGCAATTCCAGCTCAGCAATTGAAATGTCTCACCAACTCAAGTACTGCGCGGCTCACTGCTACTGGGTTCTGGGTCGCAACTCAAAGGCAAGATCAGCTCGGTAGAAGCACACGTCAAATTCTGCAAAGAAATTCATGTGGCCCAAGATTAACGGCACTTCTCGCGATTGTGTCCAGGCAAAGGCCAGTAACACAGAGGTAAAATCATCCACCGTTCCTGAAAGCACGACCCCTCGGGTCTCTGCCTGAGCCAAATTACCGCTCAACTGGATAGGTACTGTCTGCTCTTCCCAAGTTAGTCCCAACTGTACTCCTAATTCATACGGCAGCACGTTCACACTTGCTCCTGTGTCCAGCAAAGCCGTTGCTTCTACAGAGTGGTCTCTGTAGGTCAGCGTGATCGGTAAGTATGGCATTGTGCTAGACAATCCAGCACTGTTAGTGCGCTCAATGAAAGAAAATCGCTTGCCATCAAGCATTGTCTGGCTGCCTTGCTGCCACTAAAAGTTCTGAAAGCGTTTGGGCCGCTCCATGGGCTTCATAGGGTGACCATACAACTGCTTCCGTAGAGGCTAACTGCTCTAGCAACCCATGCTCCTGAGCTTGAGTATCCGTCTTCTGTAGCTCATAACCCTCTTCTTTAGCGACCGCCAGCAAAAGAAAGTGAATGAGACGCAGCTTGTCTTGGTGTGAGAGCTGACTAACAACAGGAAACAACTCAGGAAGGGGCATGGCTGGCAGGAAAGATATTTTCTATAAACCCAGACTAACTTAAGCAGAATTTTGAACTAGCGCTTAGTCATTCCACTATTCGAGGGGCGACGGCACTCAACTCATATATAGCCGCGCCACGCCTTCTTTGATCACCTCCACCAGCTGCTCCTGGCGCAGGCTGACGTGGGCCGACATGCAGTTGACCGCTGCCTCCACATTGCGGTCTTGAATGGCATTGAGAATCAGCTGGTGCTCGGCGCAGGTGTTGCGGCGGTAGAGCGGTTGCTCCATAGAGATCAGCCGCAGGTAGTGGGCGCGGGCATTGACGTTCTTGAGCATGTGCAGCAGTTCGCTATTTTGCGATAGCTCTGCTATGCGCTCGTGGAAGGTTTCGTCGCAGCGGGCGCAGTCGGCAGGCGACAGGGTGCAGAATTTCTCGGCGGCGGTTTTCCAAAACTGCACCAGGGCGTCGATTTCCTCGTCGCTGGCGCGCTCGGTGGCGAGTTTGGCGCTCATCATCTCTAGGCCGCAGCGCATTTCGTAGAGGTCAAAGACGCGCTTAGTATCGAGCGGCTTGCAGGAGAAGCCTTTGCGGGGCACAAAAGCGAGTAGACCTTCGGCTACTAAGCGATTTAGCACCTCCCGCAGGGGCGTGCGGCTGACGCCGAAGGAGGCGGCCAACTCGACCTCGTTGAGCGGCTCGCCGGGGCGAAACTTGTAGGTCATCGCCATCTGCTTGAGCTGCTCGTAGATGCGATCAACGCTGCTGCCCGATGGCTTGCGACTATTGGCAGTCTGTGAGCTGGCTTTGACCACTGGGCACTCCACGTGTCAAGAACGGGTCACGAAAAATTGAGTAACCGTGGTGAAAGCTACAGAACTGACCGATTAAAGCCATTAGCTTGTTGTATACAGTGCTGAATTCAAGCAAGTATTCAGCACTGTATGTTCAGTATACGCAACCTTTCTGGTTCTGGATACTAAACTTTAGGTATTTCTTGAGCGCGTATTGGTCAGCTTTCGGTGGGTTCAAATTCTCTGTTGTTTTCTCTTGTTGGGCTTTTGCTATGACGTTTCCTCGCAACCTTGATTCCTCTGGGCTGGCTCTCAATCGGCGGCGGTTTTTGCGCTATAGCTCGCTGGCGCTGGGGGCTGGGGCGCTGGCGGCCTGCGCTGGCGGCACTTCAGACACGGCCTCGTCTGAGGATGAAGCCGCCATGGCCTCTGGCGAGTTAGACCAGGTGACCTTTGGCACCAGCTGGTTTGCCCAGGCCGAGCACGGCGGGTTTTATCAGGCGGTGGCCACCGGCATCTACGAAGAGCACGGGCTAGATGTGACCATTCGCATGGGCGGCCCCCAGGTAAACGGCAACCAGCTGCTGATGGCGGGGGCGATTGATTTCAATATGGGCTACGCCATTGATGCGATCAACGGCATTCGTGAGGGGCTACCCAAGGTGACGGTAGCGGCGATCTTCCAAAAAGATCCCCAGGGGCTGCTGGCCCACCCCGGTGTGGGCATCGAGTCCTTTGAGGATTTAGAGGGCAAGACTATTTTGATGTCGACCGCTGCCCACACCACCTTCTGGCCGTTTCTCAAGGCCAAGTATGACCTCAGCGAGGATCAGATGGGGGTCTACACCTTTAATGTGGGGCCGTTTGTGGCGGATGAAAACTTGGTGCAGCAGGCCTACATTACCTCGGAGCCGTTTGCCATTAAACGAGAAGGCGGCTTTGAGCCGGTGATTTTGCTGATGGCCGACCACGGCTACTCCAACTACACCACCACGATTGAAACTCGCCGCGAGATCATGGAGGGCAACCCTGACCTGGTGCAGCGGTTTGTGGATGCCTCGATCAAGGGCTGGTATAGCTACCTTGATGACCCGGCCCCGGGCAATGTGCTCATCCAGCAAGACAACCCCGAGATGACCGATGAGCAGCTCGCCTTTGGGCTAGAAAAGCTGGACGAGTACGGCATTATCGTCAGCGGCGATGCGGAAACCCTGGGCATTGGGGCGATGACCACTGAGCGCTGGGAAGAACTGTTTAACACCATGGTGGAGTTGGGTGTGTTTGATGAGTCGATCGCATACGAAGAGGCGTTTTCGCTCGATTTTGTGAACCGGGGACCGGAGGCTTATCAGGGCTAAACCCACCCTGCCCTCCGGGCACCCCTCCCAGGAGGGGTCCGGGCGGCTAAATCCCCTCCTGGGAGGGGTAGGGGTGGGTTCGCTCACCCCCGCCTGCTATCGAATTGTTCACAAACGACCTTCCAGGCCGGAGGTTTAACCGATGATTGGTTCACACTTATCACATGCGATCGCTATGCAGACCCAACCCATCCTCACTCTGGAGCATGTGGGCAAAACCTATGCCAACGGCACGGTGGCCCTGCAAGACTTCAACCTGGCGGTGGAGCCGGGGACAATCACCAGCCTGGTGGGGCCGTCGGGCTGCGGCAAGAGCACAGTACTGCGGATCATCTCAGAGCTAGGCGATCTGACCACCGGGCGCATGGCCTGGCAGAGTGGTGACCACCGGCTGGCCTACGTCTTTCAAGAGGCGGCGCTGATGCCCTGGGCCACGGTGATCGACAACATTCGCCTGCCGCTGAAGCTGGCCAAGGTGCCGAAACGGCAGGCGCTGGAGCTGGTGTCAGAGGCGATCGCCCAGGTCGGCCTCCAGGGCTTTGAGCGGGTCTACCCCCGCGAACTCTCCGGCGGCATGAAAATGCGCGCTTCCATTGCCCGCGCCCTGGTCACTCGCCCCAACGTGCTGCTGATGGATGAACCCTTCGGTGCCCTCGATGAGATGACTCGTGGCAAGCTCAACCAAGACCTGCTCCAGCTTCAGCACCAGCGTAATCTGACGATTCTCTTTGTCACCCACAGTATTTACGAGGCCGTGTACCTGGCCCACAGGGTGGTGGTGATGGCCTCCAAACCGGGGCGCGTGGTGGCCGACATTGCCATCGACAGCCCCCACCCCCGCGAACCCGACTACCGCACCTCGGCCCAGTTCAACCGCTACTGCCGCGACGTGTCCCACAGCCTGTCTGCCGCCATGGGCGAATCTCTGGCGCTGGCGCTGTAGAAATGGCAGAGAAACCCGGTTTCTTCATCGCTTTACTACAGCAAGACTGACCTTCTGACCCAGAAACCGGGTTTCTGGCAATCCCCAATCCAAAATTGATCATCCCATGCTCTCTCCCGCCCTTGACCAACCCAAAGCTCAGCCTCGGTGGGTGCGCGCGAAGCGATCCCTCCGGGAATCGCTCCTTTCGCCCGATGTGCTAGCCCCGATCATCGTCGGCCTGGTCTTGCTCACCGCCTGGGAGGTGGCCGTCCGCATTACCAATACGCCCCCCTACCTGCTGCCCGGCCCGATTCTGATTTTGCAAACCCTGGCGAGAGACTGGCCGACGCTGTTGCCGTCGTGGTTTATCACCATGAAAATTGCCTTCACCGCCCTGATCGCTGCCACCGCTTCCGGGCTGCTGGTCGCCATTCTCTTCGCCCAGAGCAAGTGGATCGAGCGCAGCTTCTTTCCCTACGCTGTGCTGCTGCAAACCACTCCGATTGTGGCCGTCGCGCCGCTGATCATCATCTGGCTGAGGAGCAACACCTTCGCTGCCCTGGTGGTTTGCGCCTGGATTATCGCCTTCTTCCCCATCGTGTCGAATACGGTGCTGGGCCTCAACAGCACTGACCCCTCGCTGGTAAACCTGTTTAAGCTCAACAAAGCCAGCCGCTGGCAGACCCTCTGGCACCTGCGCCTGCCCACCAGCCTGCCCTACTTCTTAGCCGGGTTGCGAATTAGCGGCGGCCTGGCGCTGATCGGCGCGGTGGTGGCTGAGTTTGTCGCCGGTACCGGCGGTGCCCAGTCGGGCCTGGCCTACCAAATTTTGATGGCGGGCTACAACCTGCAAATTCCCCGCATGTTTGCGGCCCTGCTGCTGATCACGGTGTCGGGCATCGCCATCTTTGCCGCCCTCTCGGGGCTGTCGAACCTGTTGCTCAAAAACTGGCACTCCAGCGCCATGACCCACGAAAATTAGCGCCTTCATCCAACCCCCCGTAGGGTGCATTCGCGGCCTACAGGACTCAGCCCATTGTCCCCAGACTGCTGTGCCGCAATGCACCGATAGAGCATCTATAACCAATGTCACTCCATGCAGTGAGACGTCCTATCTAGCAGATCGATCCCCCCACAACCTTGCCGTAGAAAATACCCTCGACACCCCCCTTAATAAGGGGGGCAGGGGGGATCCTCGCAGAAAATTCGGCATCGAATTTCTATCGCTTTGACAAAATTCTTTTCAAACGAGTTTTGGTGCATTGCTCCGCGTTGCTGCGCGAATGCACCCTACGGCCCATGACCGAACCCCTCTAAGGAGACCCCCATGCTGACTACTCAACAGCCCGTCCTCCGCCGCTTTTGGTACCCCGTCATTCCCCTCGACAACCTGCTCAGCGGCCCCCAAGCCTTCACCCTGCTAGAGCAGCCCCTGGTGCTGTGGATTGACGGCGACGGCAAGCCCGCTGCCCTGCGCGATCGCTGCTGTCACCGCTCGGCCCAGCTCTCGAAGGGCATTGTCAAAGACGGCTGTGTGCGCTGCCCCTACCACGGCTGGCAGTACGACGCCGAGGGCAGCTGCGTCAACGTGCCCCAGCTCGACGCAGGCGCGGCGATCCCCAAAACCTACCGAGTCGATGCGTTCCAATGCGTTGAGCGCTACGGCTATGTGTGGGTCTGCCTCGATGAAAGCCCGCTACAGCCGATCCCCGAAATTCCCGAGTTTGCCGACGCCAACTTTCGCTTCATCCATGAGTTTTACGAACCTTGGCAAGTGGGGGGATTGCGAGCAATTGAAAACTCCTTTGACAGCGCCCACGGTCACTTTGTCCACGCCAGCTCCTGGGGCGATATGTCAAACCCCCAGCCGCCGCCGATTGACGACGTGACCGAGACCGATTTCGGCTTTGTGATGAAGCACTGGCTGGAAGTGCTCAACCCCGACCTACAAAAGAAAAACCTGGGCATTGAGGGCGAAAAAACTATTCGCACCAACACTCGCACCTGGTACATGCCCTTTGCCCGCACGCTGAAAATTCAGTACCCCAATGGCCTAGAGCACCTGATTTTTACCGCCTACACCCCCATCGACGACCAAAATTCCCAGGTGGTGCAGTTTTGCCTGCGCAATGACACCGAGACGGCAGCGAAAGCCGCCGACATCATCGCCTTTGACCGCCAGGTGACCAGCGAAGACCGGGTGATTCTCGAAGGCACCGACTACGATGCGCCCCTGAGCCTGGCGGCGGAGCAGCAGATGGCGAGCGATCGCCCCGGTATTCTCATGCGCCATCGGTTGGCCAAGCTGCTGAAGGAGCACGGCGAAGTGGAGCAGCGGCGGCCAGAAAACCAGTCTGCGGCAGCGGTCAAAGTCCTTGAGCAAGCAGGCGTAGGTTGAGCCTCTGCTGCAACAGATCCCAGGGTTCTTCTGCGCGATCGCCAGAATCCCTGCTTCCAAAAAGAACCCTGGGATCTCTCCGCCATCCACCCATCCACCCAGGGCAGACACATGGGTCTGCCCCTACACCCCACCCATCCACCCATCTACCCATCCACTCACCATGCTCGTCACCCAACCCCCCGTCCTCCGCCGCTTCTGGTACCCCGTCATGCCCATGGCCGACCTGGCCAATGGCCCCAAGCCTTTTACCCTGCTGGGTGAGCCGCTGGTGCTGTGGGTAACGGCAGAGGGGAAACCGGCTGCGTTGCGCGATCGCTGCTGCCACCGCTCCGCTAAGCTCTCTATGGGCATTGTCCAAAACGGCTGCGTGCGCTGCCCCTACCACGGCTGGGCCTACGACGAATCTGGGGCCTGTGCGAAGGTGCCGCAGCTTGACCCCGGTGCGGCGATCCCCAAAACCTACCGAGTTGAATCCTTCCAGTGCGAAGCCCGCTACGGCTACGCCTGGGTCTGCCTGTCCGACGATCCCCTGCTGCCCCTGCCGGAGATTCCCGAAGCCGCAGCTCCTGAGAATCGGCTGATCCCCCAGTTCTACGAACCTTGGCAGTGCAGCGGCCTGCGGGTAATGGAGAATTCCTTCGACAACGCCCACTTCAGCATTGTCCACGCTGCATCCTTTGGGGTGACCGAGCAGCCGCAGCCCGTCCGGTCAGAGCTGGTGCCGCTGGAGCTGGGCCTCAAGGCCTACGCCACGGTGCCCGTGGTCAACCCGCCCCTCCAGCAGCAGCTGCTCAACATTCCCGACAGCCTCACCGTGCGCGAGGTGGAATCGACCTGGTACGTGCCCTTTAGCCGCACGCTGAAGATCACCTACCCAAATGGGCTGATGCATTTGATTTTTACGGCGGCGACTCCGGTGAGCGATCGCACCTCCCAAATCGTCCAATTCTGCCTTCGCAACGACAGTGAGGCCGACGCCAGCGCCGAGTCAATCATCGCCTTTGATCGCCAGGTGGTGAACGAAGACAAGCTGGTGCTCGAATCCACCGACTACGACACCCCGGTAGACCTGTCCGTGGAGCAGCACATGCCGTCGGATCAGCCGGGCCTCATTATGCGGCGGCAGCTAGCGACGCTGATCAAAGCCCATGCAGAATCCGAGTCCCAAAAACAGATGTTCGCCGAGGTATAAATCAACATCCCCTCCTGGGAGGGGCAGGGGTGGGTTTCCTATGCTGTCGTTAACCGTAGGGTGGGCATTGCCCACCATCTATCCAGCCCCAAGCTGTGGCCCAGGGCTAACTGGGATAAATGCCAATGGCAATTTGAATCCCCTGCTGAATCCGCTGAAGGGATGCAGAACTCACCCTGCCGTAGGGGCCTTGATCTAAATAGGTTTTGCGAACTGCCAAAATCAGGTCGCAGGTTGCCAGAGAGTCAGCTTCTAACCCGCCCTCCCCAGCTTTGACCAAAATGCGAGTCGGTGTCTCACCATTGCTCAGATCGCTGGTGAAGGGCACCACCAGCACCGTTCGACTCAGCTCGTTGCGAAGGTTGATCGACACCACTACTGCCGGGCGCTTTTTGCTATCTCCCAGGCTGCGAAGGGCTCTGACCAAGTAAATTTCTCCCTGAAGTGGGTAAGCTGCCACCACCCCTTAAATTCCCTCGTTTTCTGCCGTTTCTTCCAGCTGTCGCTGTGCAAACTCTGCCCATGCTTCCTCTTGGTCTAGGTCAGCCTGACTGCGCGATTGATAGAACTGTCGTAGTTGCTCATCAATCTTCTGAATGCGCCAAAGCCGCAGCGCTTCTTCAATCACCGCCGAACGATTGTTCGAAAAGCGATCAATCTCATCTAGAAGCTCAGCATCCAGAGTGACCGACACCCGGCGCTTATTCGGCGTAGTGGCCATTGACCATGTCCAAACGAGTATGAGCAAGTGTATTACTCCTAATCATATCCTAGGCATCAATTTCAGTGACCGACCCTGCTAGGGTCTGCCAGCCTCTATCAATCCTACAGATGTCGCTGTAGCAAACTACCCGGAGGAACTTAGATGGAAACGCCTGGGGATATGCTTACTCGCCAATAGGCTGCTAGCTCTACTGTACTAACGCTCCAGATTTACTCTTTAGCTTTTCTCCGCAATTCAAACGCCAAAAACCTATGCAAACCCTGATCCAGTCTGTCCTGACGCTCCAGAATGGCATCCTCAAATCGGTGGATGTGCTGCTGAGAGGCGATCGCATCCACACCGTCGCCCCCGCCAACACCCTGCCCGTCGCCCCCGACCAGCGGCTGATCGACGGCACCGACAAACTGCTGCTGCCCGGCTTTGTCAACGGTCACACCCACTCCTCCCAGGTGTGGCAGCGGGGGCTAATTCCCCAACTGCCCCTGGAGCTATGGCTGGCCCATGTGTTCGACTCCACCCCTCAGCAGCTTGACCAGTTCTACTGGGGTGCGGTGAGCACAGCGGTGGATACCCTGCTCTCGGGGGGCACCTGCGTGATGGATCACACCTACGTGATTCCCGGTCAGGAGATGGAGACGGTGGATGCCCTGGTGCGGGGCTACAAAGCCGTGGGTATTCGCGCCGTGATTGCGCCGCTGATTCAAGATTTGCCCTTTTCGTCGGGCTTTCCGAAGGGGTGCCTGCTGCCCCAGTCGGCCTCGCCCAAGTCTGCGGCGGAGCTGCTGGCGATAATGGAGGCAATGATCGCGGAATTTCACGACCCTGACAACGGTATCTACATTGGCGTGGGGCCGACGGGGTTTCATCGCTGTTCGGATGATCTGCTGGCGGGCTGTGGGGAGTTGAGCGATCGCCACCGGCTCTGCTACCACACCCACCTGCTCGAAACCCGCGCCCAGCAGCGCCTTGCCCAGGAGCGCTACGGCATTAGCGCGGTGCAGCACCTGCAAAACCTCGGCTGCCTCACCCCCCGCACCTCCCTAGCCCACGGCGTCTGGATTAGCGAGGCAGATATTGCGCTACTGGCATCTGTAGGCTCCACGCTGGTACACAACCCGGTCAGCAACCTGCGCCTGGGCAGCGGGCTGGCCCCTATTCTCAAATGTCTGCAAGGGGGGTTAAATGTGGCGATTGGCTGCGACGGGGCCGCCAGCAACGACGCTCAAAATATGCTGGAAGCGATCAAGCTGGGCACGATCCTGCACACAGTGACCGATAGCGATTACGAGCACTGGCTGACCCCAGAGCAGGCATTGCATATGGCGACGGTGGGCGGGGCCAAGGGGGTGAATTTGGGCGATCGCACCGGCACCCTCGCCCCCGGCAGGTCCGCCGACCTGGTGCTCTACAACCTCGATCACCCCTCTATGCTGCCCCACAACAATCCGCTCCAGCTCTTAGTCTTGGGACGGCCCACCGATGTGGTCGAAGCTGCCTGGGTGCAGGGGCGACAGCTGGTGGACCAGGGCCAACTGCTGACGATAGAGGCCGATGCGCTGCACCAGGCCCTGCGTCACAAGCCGCAAGCGGCCCCAAACCCGGTACCGCCCCACCTCTCGGTCGAGGCTCACTACCGAGAGGTGATGCTGAAGCGTTGAGCCAAGGATTGAGAAACCGGGTTTCTTTTTCTGCCGTCAACACTGGCTTGTAGGTCGCCAAAAGAAACCCGGTTTCTGGCCAGCGAGAGCACCCCGACGACTACTTTGCCTATGCCCTAGCGAAAGACAGAAACCAGCCGCGGCTCTTCAAAGGCGATGATTTCTCAAAGACCGATATTGCTGCGGCGTAGGGCCACCCCTCAAGTGCCGACGAAATATTCCTGAGGAAAATCCTCAGGAATATTTCGATAATGTCCTCAGGAATGTCCTCAGGACGTGTTAGGATAAGACCAAGGTTGAAGGGCCCAGGGAGACGCCGCCCCCACTGGTGGGTATAGCTCCCGCTGGCGAACTCTTATGCCAGAGCGGTTAACAGCCCGTCACCCTCCCAAAAAGAGAGGTGATGCCAGTGCTAACACCAACATCACCAAAGGAAAAAAAGGAAACAAACTAAGTTGTATTTAGACCAGCATTGCAGTGCTGGTCTTTTTATTTTAAACGCTTGGCGACCTTCCAGGCAATCTCGCCATTTTTTCGGTACCCAGCCCGGCTGAACGTAAACCCCGCCTCAGAGAAGCGATCGCCGTAGCTCTCAATTTCTCTAGGTGATAGGTCAATCAGCTCGGCTAACTCACTGGTGCTAGGCAGCCAGCCATTTTTAGCGGCATTTTCAAGGGTCTCAAAATACTTCATTGGGTCGGGTTGCCCAAACCCCATGCGCCCCATCAACTCAGCTAGAGCACCAATCATGCCGCCAAAATCATTGGGGTTAATCGCCAGATCAGATCCACTACCCGGCTGCCCGTTGGTGCCGGGGTTCTGCCGCTGCCGTAGCCCGCGCGCTTCAATAAATTCAGCCGCACTGCCACCCTGGTTGATAAACATGTGCAGTTCGTCCATCAGCTGCAACTGTTGGGCGGTAATGTAGGAGCGCTGCCCAACTTTTTCAGGCACAATCCTCAATTCCTGCATACGCTTGTACACAGCGCTGCGGGCCAGACTATAGCGGTCTGGCAACTGATTGACGGGATACCGATCAATTTCCCCAGGGTTCATCGTTATCCTCTGGACAATCCTCAGGATGTTGTCCCAGTATCACCTACAAACCTGTCCCCTGGATAGTCCTGAGGATGTTTTTGGCCGGTAAATTCCTACTTATTTATTTTGTCTGGGCTAGATGGCAGCGCCCGATTACAGACCGCATTTTTCTTTTTGGCGGGCGATCGCCCTTTGCAGCTGCTGGGTCATACCCAACTCAGCTCCGTCGTAAAGCCGCTGAAACTCGCGTTCAAAGTGGGCGGCCACTGTGGCGTTGCGAATCACCAGCAAACTCTCATCGTTGGTGGTGTTGGCAGCCTGGCTCCAGTTTTGTGAGCCAGTCAGCACAATGTTTTGGTCAAGCACCGCAAACTTGTGGTGCAGTTTGTCGCCGGGGGGCAGGGCGGGGGTGCCCACGGTGGTAATGGGGTTAGCCCAGGGCACGCTGTCGTCGCGCTTGCAGTTGTGGTCGGGCAGGGTGAGACCCAGCATGTCTAGCCCTTCGCTGTAGCTGCGGTAGGCAAAACCGGGGTCAATCAGGGTTTTGATCGGCACCCCTCGGGTGGACACGGGCAGCAGCTGGTTGCTAATCGCCTGCTCAGAAAACACAAACAGCGCCAGGTGTACACTCTGGGTCGCCTGCCCCAGGGTTTTGGCGATCAGCCCGTTGACGCTTTCGGCCCAGGGCCGAGTTCTAGAGGTGGGCGAAAACTGGAGTTCCAACACTGAGCCTGGGGTCGAGACTAGGGCCGAAGGGCGGTGGGGCTTTTGCAGACCAAACAGGCTGTCGGGCTGGCCGCCGGGGCCGTCGCCCCACATCAAGCTAAACTCCTGCTGAAACCGCTGGGCCAGGGGCTGGCTGTCGATCACCAAAATGCTGTTGGCGTTGCCCCGGCTGTCGGGGTTGGTGAAGTCGCCGTGGGTGCAGCTCAGAGTCCAGTTCGCCGACCCCATCACCACCGTGCGGCCATCGACCACCATGAACTTGTGGTGCATCAGGCCGCTGCCCTTGCTGCCGTCGGCGGTGTCGTCGATGCGGGGAATGTTGGCCTGGTCAAGAATGGTGAGGGCGTCGCGATCGCTCAACTCATCCGCACTCAGCACTCCATCGCCGTTGACGTCGATAAATTCAAATTGGTCACTGGCTTTGTCTTGGGAGCGCTCGTCGAGCTGGGCAAAGGCGGCTGGGCTGCCTCGCTTGGCCATCGGTGTGCTGTAGGTGTTCTCTAGCACTACCCGCACGTCGACCCCCGCCGCCTGGCGATCGGCTAGGGCGTGGGCGATCGCCGGCAGCGAAAACTCCTGTACGGCGACGTCGATGGAAGATTGGGCGGTTGCGATCGCATCCACCACCACCTGCTCTAGATCATCGCCGTGGCGGGTGATCTGGCGGTAGGGGTCAGTGTAGATCACCGCCTGGTTCTGGTTAAAATACGCTTGAATATAGGGGTCTTGCGGCAGGGGATCTAGGGTGGGCAGCGTCGCCTCGCTGCGAAACTGGCTGCTGACCCCCACAAACAGCAGGAGCCCCAGCCCAAACCCGATGCCCCAACGCAGCCAAGGAGATTTTGGCCCGAGAGTCTTAATGGGTAGATGCACAAGCTTTAGGAAAACTTCGATGAGTTTAGAAATCCCACCGAGAGCGATAGGCTAACGGAAAAAGGTGACACACCATGCAGATCTGGGTTGATGCCGACGCCTGCCCCAATGTGATCAAAGAAATTTTATTTCGAGCCGCCAAACGGGTTGAGATTAAGACCATTCTGGTAGCCAACCAAGAGCTGCAGATCCCCGGCTCGCCCTTCATCGACTCGGTGCTGGTGCGCTCAGGCCTAGACGTGGCCGACAGCTATATTGTGCAGCACCTCCAGCCGCAAGATCTAGTGATTACCGCCGACATTCCCCTGGCTGCCGAGGCCATTGAGAAAGGGGCCTATGCCCTCAACCCGCGCGGCGAATTTTATGATGCGGGCAATATTCGTGAGCGCCTATCGATGCGCAATTTTTTAACCGAGCTGCGCAGCGGTGGAGTAGAAACCGGCGGGCCACCCCCCTTTAGCCAGAGAGACACCGCCGCCTTCGCCAACCAGCTTGATCGCTTTTTGAGCAAGCATCAGCCTTAAGCTTCCCTCCCCCTCTCTTCTTACCCCTCCCCTATGTTCTACGATTCCCTCTTTGCGAAAATCTCCGATATGGTCATGTGCCACTCCCCCAGCGGGGCCGAGCATGAGATCAATCAGTATTTGATAGATGCTTTGGCTGATCTGGGCGTAGAGCACTGGCGCGATGACGCCGACAACGTGATTGCCAAGATCCCTGGCCGCGACGACAGCCGGGCGATCGCCATCACCGCCCACAAAGATGAGATCGGCACCCTGGTCAAGAGCATCTACGCCGATGGCCGGGTGTCGGTGCGCAAGCTGGGCGGTTCCTATCCGTGGGTCTACGGCGAGGGCGTGATGGATTTACTCGGAGATCACCACACCATCAGCGGCATTCTCAGCTTTGGCTCGCG
Source organism: Nodosilinea sp. CTOTU7353 (assembly GCA_036782635.1). Classification (GTDB taxonomy): domain Bacteria; phylum Cyanobacteriota; class Cyanobacteriia; order Phormidesmidales; family Phormidesmidaceae; genus Nodosilinea. The sequence goes on along the minus strand of DAIPYU010000097.1, from coordinate 4,329 downwards.
CCACGTCTCCCACGAGTCGCCCCAAAAAGCCCAGCAGGAGACCAAACCCGTCACCTGGGAAACCGCCTGGGTCGAAACCAAGCGATCGCCCGCAGAACTCGCCGCCGCCGGCATTCGCCCCGGCACCCGAGTGGTGGTGGGCAAGCACCGCAAACAGCCCTTTCGCCTGGGCGACCACATCGCCAGCTACACCCTCGACAACAAGGCCTCCCTGGCGATCTTGCTGCGGCTGGCTGAGCGGTTGAAGCAACCGCCTGTGACCATTTACCTGGTGGCCTCAGCCAAAGAAGAAGTGGGGGCAGTGGGTGCCCTGTACTTCTCCCAGCGCTACCGCCTTGATGCGCTGATCGCCCTAGAAATTTGCCCCCTGTCGGCGGAATACCCCATTCAACCCGGAGAAATCCCGGTGTTACTCAGTCAGGATGCCTACGGCGTCTACGACGAAGGGCTAAATGCCGAACTGCGGCGGGCGGCTACTCAACACGACCTACCCATTCAAATGGCGGTGATCAGCGGCTTTGGCAGCGATGGCTCCATCGCTATGAAGTTTGGCCATGTGTCGCGGGCCGCCTGCCTGAGCTTCCCTACCCACAACACCCATGGGTATGAAATTGCGCATTTGGGTGCGATCGCCCACTGTGCCCAAATTCTAGAGCACTACTGTAACGACCTGTGACAGCCGCTGGGCTAACCGAGAACCTTTTCTAGAATGAAATTAAGCTCACTCAACCAGTATTGAACCAATTCCTATGGCCAGAACCGTTGCGGATGTCATGACCCCAAACCCGATCTCGGTGACCCCTGACACCGTGCTCAAAGATGCCATTCAGCTGATGGCCGACAACCATGTTGGAGGGTTGCCGGTGATCACCGCAGACAACGACCTGGTGGGCATCTTGTCTGAGTCTGACCTAATGTGGCAGACCACCGGCATTGATATGCCCGCCTACATCATGCTGCTCGACAGCGTCATCTACCTCAAAAACCCCACCCAGTACAACCAAGAACTGCACAAAGCCCTCGGTCAACTCGTCAAAGACGTGATGACCGACCACGTCGTCACCATCACCCCCGATCAATCTCTCCGTGAAGCCGCCCACCTCATGCACGAAAAAAAAGTGCGCCGCCTACCCGTAGTCGATGCCGAGAAGCAGGTCGTCGGCATCCTCACCCGTGGCGACATTGTGCGCGAGATGGCCAACAGCTATACCTAGGTGAGTAGGTGAGTGAGTGGATGAGTGAGTGGGCGAGCAAACACCTACCCATCCACCCACCTACCCATCCCCTCCCCAACTCCCCCTATCGCCGATCCCCAAAATGGCCGATAGTAGAAATGGCAGATTTGTATTGATCTCTACAAAATGGCTATTACCCCAGACTCGGTTCGAGAACTGCTCCACTCCGACGACTACGGGGATCGGCTGCGGGCGGTCAATCAGCTCCGCGAACTTGATCCAGCGATCGCCTTTGATCTGGTGCAGCTAGCCGCCAACGACGGCAATGCGCGGGTGCGCTACGCGGCCATCAGCCAAATAGCCAGCCTGGGGCAGCAAGATATAGCCATGGTAGAGCCGCTACTGCGGCGGGCGCTCACCGATGATCCCGAAGCCGATGTGCAGGCCGCGGCCGCCGATACCATCGGCGGGCTAAAGCTCACCAGCGCCTACCCCGAACTGGCTAATCTTTACCACAGCAGCGAAGAATGGCTAGTCAAATTTAGCATTGTGGCCGCCCTGGGCGAACTAGGTGAACCCCAGGCCTTTGACCTGCTGCAAGAAGCGATCGCCTCAGACAATGAGTTGATTGCTACCGCCGCCATTGGTGCCCTGGGCGAACTGGGCGACAGTCGGGCCCTCCCCCTGCTGCTCAACCAGGTCACCAATCCTGACTGGCAGGTGCGCCATCGGCTGGTGCAGGCCCTGGCTCAGTTTTCTGAACCTGAAGCCAAAGCTGCCCTGCAAAAGCTCACCGAAGATGACTCTGAAATTGTTGCAGGTGCCGCCCGTCAACATCTGGATCAGTAACCCAGCCGCATCTTTTGTGGAGAAGAGCCAGGAGAACGATACTCCTTTAAGTTACTTAACATTACTTAACATTCTCTCAGAAAAAGTTTAGAGCCGCAGAGATTGGCTTGCCTAGCGACAGGGTTATGATCGCCTAATAATCAGACGGATGGATGAAAACAAAATCCCCATGCAGGCGGAATGACGTTGAAGCGGCTGTTTTGTGCAGTAGAAACTGCGTTGACAAGGTCCTGGCAAAGTTTGCTATAGTGAAATAGTTACTCTGTTGGCATGTCCGTAATCATCTAACCCAAATATTTTCTGGCTCAAATGTCTATTTGAATCAGTTCTATTGGGGTTTTAAGGTTTTCAAAGGGTGTCCATCAAAGCTTGCGCATAGCAAGCTATATAAAATAAAAATAATTTATTGGTTGTTAAAGATTAGTTTCCGCAGATTAATATCCGGTCCCTGGACCAAACCTTTCTAAAGTATTCAACTCAAGACATTGGAGATGGCCTGAGTGATTGCAACTTCTCCATCTGCACAGCGGCAAACGTGGGACACCCTGAGTTTTGTGTCTACACTGTATTTGCAGCCTGTACTTGATCTTCTGCTAAAGGATGTGCCGATGCCGTGGCAGCCCGAGGTGCGCTTGGGACTGCAAGAGGCGTTGGTTAACGCTGCTAAGCACGGCAATGCCCTTGACCCGGCTAAGTGCATCTCCGTTAAGTACACAGCTTCACCTTCTCAGATTTGGTGGGTGATTGCCGACGAGGGCAGCGGATTTAGCCATCCGTGCAGCTGTAACGAGGCCAAAGATAGCAACTGTGCTTCTCACCCTGGGGAATGTGGCCGTGGTCTATACATTCTCTACAAGGTGTTTGACGAGGTGGCCTGGTGTCACGGTGGTCGAGAGCTACATCTGGGCAAGCTGGTGCGGCAACCCCGCAGGCTGCCGCTGATTCGATAGGTTGCTTAGTCGTTTTTGACCGAGGTAGGCTTGCGATCGCCGTGGCTAGGGCAAGGGGGTGCCTCTAGACTACGGTTGAGCCATCCTGCCGCCTGCTCGACCCGCGCCAGGGCTTCTTCAGAGTTGTCTTTGAGTAAAAACACCAGGGCGGCGGCCAGCTGTTCTTTGGCCCGCACCCGGCGATCGCGGTTTAGTCGATGCCAGTCAGCGGGCTTGATGGCCAGGCGCTCTGCCAACATTTGGGCTAGCTCTAGGTCGGTCAGTTCGGCGGCGGGTCGGGCGGCCTGGGCCGTAGCCTGGGCCGCTGTAGATGAATCGAAGGAAAAAGTCATAGTTCCTGAAACCAGTTGGGGTTAACTAGAAGATATACCCTGCCTCGATGGATGTGCGCTTAGATATATCCTGGGCAGACTGCCTTTATCTATTTTGCACAATGAACCTAGGCCATCGGCGAAAACGGCACCACAGTCAGCGAGGCTCCCTCGGCGGCATGCCTGAAGATACCGATGGTTCCCTGGCTGATTTGATGCACCAGCTAGACGGGCTAGAGGGGCGACTGCGCCAGCTTAAGACCGGGATCGCTAACCTGATAAAGCTTCAGCAGATTGATCAGGCCGCGCCCCCTGGCGCTGATCGCCAGGGGACTGCCCAGGAGGTAGCTCGTCTACAGGAGGCCGCCGATGCCTTTGAGCTAGAGTTGGTCAACCGCGTCGTCAGTTGGCAGCACCTGCAAGAGCCATTCTGGCAGGCGGTACGTTTTGGCGGGTTAGGCATTGTAGTAGGCTGGCTCTTGGCCTGGCTAGTCAGGGGCTAGGGTATTGCCAGAAAGGCTAGCTCAAGGCGTTTCTGGGTCTACAAGCTGCCATATGGGGCGGTGCTCCCTCAGCGTTGCCGGTAACTATGGCCGCTATATTTGGCCCACAAAATAAAATCGGCAGAACTTTTTCTGATTGCCCTAAACCAATTACCCATGCATGCTAGGATTATAAATCGTGGATAGGGCGGGTCGGTGCCCGAGTGGTTAATGGGGGTGGACTGTAAATCCACTGGCTACGCCTACGCTGGTTCGAATCCAGCCCGGCCCATCCACGACAATTGCCCTTATAGCTCAGTGGTAGAGCACTCCCTTGGTAAGGGAGAGGTCACGAGTTCAAATCTCGTTAAGGGCTTCCAAACGTTTGCTAGAGCCTGCCCGGTTCCCAGGTTGTAGAGCACGTCAGGTTAGGGACTTGCGTGTCAATAGGGTGTTGGCTTTAGCAGCAGGCCCACAGTGAATGCCCGCCCCCCGCCTTCGCGGGGTCAAGCTCTGCGCGGGCATGACGCTGGCATACTATTTAACTGCGGATCCATTACTC
>DAIPYU010000096.1:0-19615 GCA_036782635.1 Nodosilinea sp. CTOTU7353 | reverse complement strand
ATGCCGTGGTGTTTGACCTCAACCCACCTAGGGGCAATTTACCGCCCTCAAGCGCACCCCAGGGCGATCGCGTGGCGGCCCTGCTGAACTGGGTAGAAAGCCCCATTGGCCCCGCCACAAAGCTAGAGGCTGTGAGAACGGCTTTGGGCAACCTGCTAAACCCTCAGTAGCCCCTTCGACAGACGGCGACCCACCGTTGGAGGGGCTACCAGGGAATGGGGCTGTCCAGGCTCAGCCCGGTGGTTTTGCGGCGGATGGAGCCGTCGCCACTGGGGAACGCAACATTGGCGTCGGGCAGTCGGTGGATGGCTCGGCCCTGGTGTCGGGAGACAACAACCAAATCAACCAGTCTCACACGGTCAACCATTACTACGGTCTGCCAGAAACTCAGCCCGCCCCGACGCGCAAAGACCGCAACGAAAAAACCCTGATCAACGCGGTGTGGACGGAAGTGGATGACCGCCTGCGCCAGTCGCTGCACAACGCGATTTTGATACGCCTCGATATGGCCGAACAGCGCAGCCAGGTGAGCCGCCCCTGGGATAGCGAACTGAGAACGGCTGATCAAAAGCCCAAAACCCTGGCCCCCGGCACCCCCGTCGCCGAGGTGTTTGACCGCCGTGATGTGGGCGGCAAGCTGCTGGTGCTGGGCAACCCCGGCGCGGGTAAGACCACCACCATGCTCGATTTGGCCACTGCCTTGGTCCAGCGGGCCAATGGCGACCCAGAGGAACCTATCCCCGTGATGGTGAACCTGTCGTCGTGGCAAAACCCTAAGCAGAGCTTTACTGACTGGCTGCTGAATGAGCTAAAGCTGAAGTATGGGGTGTCGCAAAAGCTGGGGCAAACCTGGCTGAACGAAAAAAAGCTGCTGCCCTTGCTAGATGGCCTGGATGAACTGCCCCCCGCCCGCCAAGAACCTGTGGTGCAGGGTATAAATGCCTGGTTACAAAGCGACACCGGGGCACCGCGCCTGCTGGTATGCAGCCGCTTAGAAGAGTACGAACTCTACGCTGCCAAGCTCGACCTGAATGGGGCCATTTGCCTGAGCCCCCTGACTGACGAGCAGCTAAACATCTACCTGGCCTCGCTGAAGATGGCTCACCTGTGGGAGACCCTACAGCACGACGACGACCTGCTGGCGCTGGTTCGAACCCCGCTGCTGCTGAGCGTGTCGATTTTGGCGAATGATGACCTGGATGGGGCGTAGTGGGGCCGATTGCAAACTACCCAAGAACGGCTTGACTACCTGCTCGATGCCTACATTGGGCGGCGGCTGCATGAGCCTGTGAACAGTAAGGCATACCCTCTGGGGAAGCAGCCTACAGCACGGCAAACCCGACGCTGGCTGGTTTGGCTGGCCCAGCAGCTACAGGCCCGATCAGAAGATGAATTTTTGATTGAGGAAATGCAGCCCGAAATGCTGGCCAACCGTAACCAAAAACTGATTTATGGCTTGATTGCTGGGTCGACATATACGTTAAATATATGGCTTTTAATGTGGCTTGTTACTATTTCAACAGGTCTGCTCACTTCTTATGCGATTGAACGATTGATTCACCTGTTGATTGCCTGGCCAATTTCCGGACTAGTTTTGGGCTTGACAATCAGGTTGAATATCGGTGGGAGTATGTCCATCGATTTAATTGAAGGATTCGATTTGTCCTTTTCGTACTTTATGCAAAACTACTCCTTAAGGAGGTTTTTGACTGGCTGGTTGATTTTCGGTCTGGCTGGCGGTCTGGCTATCGGGTTGGCTTTCGGGCTAGTTCTTGGGCTAATTTCGGGGCTATCGGTCGGACTATATGTTGGACTATATGTTGGACTAGTCGGGCTGTTTTTCGAACTGGTTGATGGGCTTAAAGCTGACCTAGATAGTCGAATGGAACCCAATCAAGGGGTTATTAAATCCGCAAAAAATGCCCTTCTGTTGTTGGTGTTTTCAATACTCATATCGATTTTATTGAGATTTAGTATATTCTATATTCTTAATGGCCTGTTGGAGGACGAACTGATCTTGGTTGCTATTTTTGCTTCGTGCACTTTGATAGTGGGCCTTACTATTAAAATGACTGAATCTTGCATCAAACACTTTTCTCTGCGCCTCGTGCTCCACCGCATCAACTCTATTCCCTGGAACTATGCTCGCTTTCTCAACCACTGCACTGATCGCTTGCTGTTACAGCGGGTAGGGGGGCGCTATCGGTTCATTCACCGCCTGGTGCAAGAGCACTTCGCCGCCATGCCGTTGGAGCGGGGTAGGGGTGTGGATGAGTAGACGAGTGTGGTAGGGTGCATTCGCGGCTCATTAACCCCCGCCACCCACCCCAGGATTTAGCTCTTGGAGCCGCAATGCACCACTTCGCGAAATTGCTCTTGGCATGGCTTCCTTGCGGTGCATTGCTTCGCGAATGCACCCTACGAGATCTGTCGTTGATCCCTAGACCGTTATCCGCGCGTGGATTGAGACTGCTCAAGCCCTAGGTCGCCCCATTCCTACCCCCAAAGACCGCCTGCTGTTTGCTTAGGCAATTTCCAAAAAATCAAATCGTCCCCATGCTCTAGCGTGGAGACACCTTTTAAAGTCTCCAGACGACGTAGAGCGTGGGGACGAGGGAAAATCTAAACAAAAAAAATCGCTCTGGAGGAATGAGCGATGGGAAATATTGACTTGTAAGGATTTTGATTAAGTCAGCTCAATCATAGCGCTTGGGGTCTTTTTTCTTTTTCTTATCGTCGCTTGACTCGGCCTTGGGTTTCTTGGTTTCTTTGTTGCCTTTCTTTTCTTTGCCCATGGTTAATTACCTGCTAAATGTGTCTCACAGCCGATGGCATTATCGCTGATATCTTTCTATTCTAGTTGGTATCTATTGGCTTTGACTGATAGCAGGTCAATCACAGCTCAGAGGCATTTACCCACACATTCATCTCGGTCAAATTTAAGGGGCCAAACTGGGTGGCCAGGGCTACATCAGCGGCATCTCGACCGTAGGCAATGGTAATGCGGTTGCCTCGGGGCGTGGGCTGGGTGGCGTCAAAGGTGTACCAGCGATCGCCCACGTAGGCTTCAAACCAGGCGTGCAGGTCCATGGGTTTTAGCTCGTAGAGATAGCCCACCACCATGCGCGCCGGAATAGTCAGGCTGCGGCAGAGGGCAAGGCCCAAATGGACAAAATCGCGGCATACGCCCACGCGATTTTTTTCAGTTTCTAGGGCCGAGGTAGAGGCATCGCTGGTGTTGTAGCGGTACTCAATGTGGGTGTGAATCCAGTGGCGAATCGCCTCGACCTGTTCGTAGGCTGTGTCAGTGTCGGCGACGATATCGCTGGCTAAATCACCCAGCACATCGGACTGGCAGTAACGGCTGGGCAGGAGAAATTGCAGGGCCTCGACCGGCAGGTCTTGCACAGGCACAAAGGCGGCCTCAGGCTGCACATCAATGGTGTCAGAGGTGTCAGCCGTCACCGTGCTGTTGATTCGCAGCTGCCCTTCGGGGGCAATGAGCCGCTGGCACAGGTTGCCAAAGCTATCGGTGTAGTCATCAACGGGCACCTGCGGGTCGAGCTGGTAGTCTTCGCGGATGATCTGCTGCCCTGCCCCACTGCGCGATCGCAGCATGAGAATTAGCGGAGAAGGCTCGGTCGTCTCAAACAAAAGTTGGCACCCTGCCTCTAGCCGCATGTAACCTCCTCATCGACAACCGCATTGCAGCTTTATCCTACACCCCTTGGGCAATCCTAGGGCTTCTGACCCAAGACGTCAGGTTTCTGTAAGTAGGTAGTTGTCATTAGTAGAATAGGCAAAGGCCTCAAAGGCCGTGCCCATCTCCCTGATGATGGGCATGCGTTGCTTTGCCCCTTCTACGAAGGTTTTATATTACTGCATAAAACCGCACTAAAAGTTTGCGGTTAAGTAGGCATCCTAAGTTAAACGATGCTTTAGGGTGCGTTGGGGTTAGCTTTGGTGCGTCACCCATGGCGATGACACACCCTACGAATAATTGTGCCTTGACTAGCTCTGGCGTACCGAGGGCAAACCATACCAGGGAATATCAGGATATTCGTGGTGTTCCCAGTGGTAGCCAAAATGGTAACAGGTCAGCAATGAAAGCAGAATTGGGTAGTTGCTGCTAACAGCATGGTGATCGCCCCCGCCACTCTCTGACCGATGGGGCAGGTAGGTACCAAAGAAAAATAGCTGCATTGAGCTGAGTACAATCGGCAAGAACCAAAACAAAAACAGATTGATGATCGATATATGCAGCCCAAAACTAGCCACTAAAAAGATGGCAATTATTTTAAACAGCATGACAGTCCGCTCCCTGTCGTTCATATAGCCATCCATAAACCGCCAATACCAGAGTAAAAAATCGCGATGGGTGCCATCGTGGAAATCGGGGTCTTTGGCCTGACCGGGATAGCGGTGGTGCTTCCAGTGGTTGAGAGAAAGTTTTCGGTACGACAGCAGAGCATAGAGGGTGACAGACAGCCGGCCAATGGCGTGGTTTAGACGGCGATCGCTGGGCATTACCGAACCGTGAATCGCATCGTGGGCCACAATGAACAACCCCGTCTGAATATAGGTGCGCCCCAGAACGGCAGGCAAGACCCACAGGACCCCTAACTGAGTTATGTCCACAAATAAAAGCGCCCCTAGACTGATAGCCCAGAGCGCAATGATCACGAAAGCGACTAAAACGCCTGTTGGCGTTGGGTTTGAGCTATGGTGCACGTAGATCAGCCTCGTTAAGCAATACTTCTGTTTTTCCGTCAACTCTGCTAAAAACTGGCTCTGGCCCCAGCAACCTCTCGGTTACATACACCAAGTTTGAGATTTATGTTGGAGATTTAGCAGTTTAGATTAGCTACTTGCGAAGCCAAACTTTTAAACCCAACAGAAACTGGGGGTACTGGCTAGTACCTCAGCTATCGGCAAAGTTCGACTTAATATATTATGTAGTTATATTAAGTGGATTGCTAGTGTCGAGCGGCATAATTTTAGTCCTTCAACAGCAAAAGGGTTGTGTCCCTAGCTGATTTATCACAGAGCAGTGAGATTTTTGCCCAACAGTACGGGGGAGAGAAGTGCATAATCTCTAGATCAAGTTGGCTTCAGCAAGGTGGCGCTTAGTCCAGAGCTTATGGTTAATCACCCATCTTTGAATATTGAGTTGACTAGCAGAATTTGACAGATGAATCAAGTTCCAGACTTCATCAATTAAACAGTCAATATCAATGGGTTTGAGCAGATGGGCATCAATATCTTGTTTCAAGTCTTGCTCAGATTTGCCTAGGCTATAGGCAGAGGCTACCAAAATAGGAATCACCCTCTGCAGACTTATCGTCATAGCTTTCACGCGCTGAATAAGCTGCCAAACATCCTCATCCAAAAATCTAGTTTCGCAGATTAAAATGTCTGGAGCAGAGTAATCTAGCAGGGCCAAGGCATCCGCAACTGATTCAAATGCTATTACCTTTGCCCCATAGTTTTCAAATAATATCGAGCACAGATATCTTGTATCCGCATCGTTGTCTACCACAAGGATTTGTACATCTTTGAGTATGCCAGGATTGTGAAGAGACTGACTTATATTTGCCATGGTGATAGTCTTGCTGCAATAAAGACCAATTTTGCAAGCACTCTCGAATTAGATTGATGTTCCTTAGGCGGTAAATGTAGTGTGGGCATCAATTGCTGGCATAGCCTGATGACAGTGACTACAGCGCCAGTACAGTTGATTCAACCGGATATGACGGAGCAAGGTATGGGAACAGCAGGGACATCGCTGGCTAGCAGACTGGTTGTGGTCAATAAAGCTGGGTTCCCAGTGGGTTCTAGCTGGATCGGAGACTGATCGGGTAGTAGGCATAAGATCATCTGTTCGCGGAATTTTAAGGGGTTCAGAGTATTTATCTAAAAAAGCCTAGTTAAGGGCACATACTTAGCCCACTGGGCCGGTCGCAGCGCAACCTCTGATCAGGGGTGGGTCGAAGCATGCTTAGTGAAATACCTGAATCAGGTTATTCTGCCGGCAGGAGCGTGGCTGTAGTAGCGCGAATGCTTTTGCCTATAATCTCTGTGGGGGCACTGAGAGAGCTATATCTGTCGGTTGGTCTCCTAGCTTTATAGGTTTGATCTCACCATAGAAGGCCATTGTCTTACTTGCCGAATGAATTGATTGAGTAAGTTATGAAATGCAATTTACTAGAACGACTTACTTAGGTGATTGCTGAAAACCTAAATAGCACAGAACACTCTAGGAGAGTCTCAAAATGAGAACGTAGCCACTGGGAAGAACTCAGTACGGCATTTTAAGGCGTCTGGCGTTCGTCCACGTGTAGGCGGCTAGTGTATGCCTGCACGTTAACAACGGATTGGAGGATGGACAAGAGCCCGTCGCTCATAGGGGACCTGAGGCATTTCTTGCAAACCGAGTTGTAGAAAACTCAAGCACTGATCGCCTAGATCAACCTTAGCTATGGCAGTATGCCTCTGCTCAGGGGTGATTACCCTGGCGGCACTCGGCAACCTAGATCAGCTAGATTATTTCAGAAACGTTACAAAGGCTCTGCCGCTTCTCAGAGGTTTTTTGGCCATGTAGATGGGTAAAACCACTGCTGATTCCCTGTTTCCACCCGCTTTCTGGCACTGTACCCTGCCTGTCTCCCCGTGATTTATCCACAATTAAATGAGAATTTAGCTTTCCTTAGAGCACCCTAAGTCGCTAAACTATTCATGAAATAGGTCATTCCCGTCATTTTTAACTATGTCTGTTGTTAGCCAAGTTATTTTGAATGCCGACGACGAGCTACGCTACCCAACCACCGGCGAGCTCAAGGCCATTGAAGAATTTTTGAAGACCGGCGAACAGCGTACCCGCATCGCCGCTACCCTCTCCGAGAATGAGAAAAAGATTGTCGACCAGGCCAGTAGAGAACTGTGGCGGCGACGGCCCGACTTCATTGCCCCTGGCGGCAACGCCTACGGCCAAAAGCAGCGCGCCCTCTGTATTCGCGACTATGGTTGGTATTTGCGGTTGGTCACCTACGGCGTGCTAGCTGGCGACCAGACCCCCATTGAGGCTATTGGTATAGTCGGCGTCCGCGAAATGTACAATGCCCTGGACGTTCCTGTACCCGGAATGGTCGAAGCCATCAGTTGTCTGAAGGCAGCTTCTCTCAATTTGCTGTCTGATGAAGACGCCGCCGAAGTCCAACCCTACTTTGACTACATCATCCAGGCGATGTCTTAGGTCTTAGCCCGCTACTCAACACATTGAGGCCCCAGACTTCTCAAGAGTCTGGGGCCTTGTTTATAAAGTATGGTGAGTAAGACGGGGTGGGAGCGCTAGCGCTCCTCCAAGCCTATCTGGTGGAGCGAGGTCTGATTCTGGAGCCTTACGCGGTAGATCGCAAAACCAACGAAATCAAAGCGTTGCCAGCGTTCATTGAGCAACCTCCTCAAAACCGTCCAGGCCAATTTTGTCGCTGAGGTGAGCTACACCGAGCGAAGTAAAGGGTATGGGCGGCTGGAAAAGCGGGTCGTTTGCAAAAACAGGGTTAGGTATAGAAATGGAAGAGTGACCCCTATAAAATGTCAACTATCCTGCCTGCGACTTTACGCCAAGGCCAGGGTCAGACGGGAAAAAGGCACATCAGGTTGGTGGAGATACTTATAGCGGTTCCTGAACGCATGAAGTACACCTCGACTGAGAGAAGCCTTGGAACTCCTAGACTTGGTTAACTGGCCTATACCTCATCCGGGTGAGAACCGCTATATGCTGGTCACGAGACGTACTTTGGCCCGCGACTAAGGCTTTGAAATTACGGGTGCTCCTGAGACTGAACTGGAGTTTTCTGCATCACTTATCAAAACCAATGTGATTTTATCGTTGATGTCCTAAACGGATGGTAGCGGTAGTATTCGCCCAGCCTCAGAGTGCTTTCTTTTGCGGCAAGCTGCTTACAACAACGTAGGCATAGTGTCGTCATGGGCGGAGTTAGGCTTGTTAGTAATCCACACCGACTGGTAGGGGGCCAGGTCTACGACCTGGCTTTGATCCGTGAAGCGGTGACCGCTGATCAGGTCATACCAGTCGTCGGTGCTGACCAGGTTGAGGTCACTTAGGCGCAGCTCTTGCGGTTGATCGCTGAGGTTATGTACTGAGAAAATGCTCTGGTCGCGGGTCAGACTCTGCCGCCAGAAGGCAAATAGCGCCGGGTTCAAGGGGTGCAGGGTGTATTGGGTGGCGTTGGGGTGAAACGAGGTCTGCTGACGGCGAATTTTGATCAACCGCTTGAGCTCATTGAGCACGCGGGTGTGGGGGGTGGTGGGGTCAGCTAGGTTTTTCTCTAGGGTTTCTAAGTCCCACTTGTAGCGGTTGATGGCGCGGTTGTGACCGGTTTCTTCGACGCCCTCGGTGTAGTTGTGGGTGGCCAGCAGACTGTGGATGTAGAAGGCGGGAATGCCCTCCAGCGCCATCATGATGGTTTGGGAGCAGAGGAAGCGCTCTACCTGCCACTGGTCTTCGCCCTTGATGGTGCCCTTGAGGGCGTCAAACAGCGAGATGTTGATCTCGTAGGGCGACTCGGTGCCATCGGGGCGGCTGCGCATGCTGATTTTGCCGCCAAAATTGCGCATGGCGACGATCAGTTGTTCGTATTCGTCACCGGTGAGTAGACCTTCGGCGGGGCGCATGCCAATGCCGTCGTGGGAAGCGGTGAAGTTGAAATAGGCGCAGCCGATGGGGGCAGGAGGCATGCTCATCATCCAGGTTTTGAGGTGGTCTGAGCGGCCCTGCATGAGCGCATTCAGCAGTAGCGGCGGCAGGCTGAAGTTATAGATCATGTGAGCTTCGTTACGGTTGCCGAAATAGCTCAGATTCTCGCGGTTGGGCACGTTGGTTTCGGTAATCAGCGCAATGCCGGGGTCGACCAGCTGCAAGATTTCGCGAAACAGGCGTACTACGGCGTGGGTTTCGGGCAGGTGTATGCAGTCGGTGCCCTGCTGCTTCCACAAAAAGCCTACGGCGTCGAGGCGAATGTAGCGTGCTCCGGCCTCGACGTAGGCCAGAATGATCTTGACGTACTCGATCAGCACGTCGGGGTTCTCAAAGTTGACGTCGATCTGGTCGGCGCTGAAGGTGCTCCAAACGTGCTTTTCGCCCTCGGGGGTCTCGACCGGGGTGAGCAGGGGCGTACTGCGGGGGCGCACTACCTGGGAGAGATCTTCGCTGGGGTCGGCGGTGATGAAGTAGTTACGGCCGGGCAATTCGCCCTGCTTAAATTGCTGAAACCACTTGTGCTCGCTAGAGATGTGGTTGACCACCAGGTCAGCCATCAGGTTGAAGTGGCTGGCGATACGCTTGATATCGTCCCAGCTGCCCAGCTCGGAGTTGACCTTGAGGTAGTCGATGATGGCAAAGCCGTCGTCAGAGCTGTAGGGGAAGAAGGGCAGAATGTGGACGCCGGTGATGGTGTCTTGCAGGTGGGTTTCGAGAAAATCGGCCAGCACCGACAGCGGGGCGCGATCGCCGTCGCAGATGCTGTCACCGTAGGTGATCAGCAGGATGTTGTTGTGGTTCCACTTTTTCAGGTCTTCGCGACCTGAGGGGCAGAGGGTGTCTTTGATCAGGGCGAAGATCTTGGTGGTCAACCACTCCGCCGTTTCAGCGGGGTAGACTCTTTCTAGCAGGGGCTTGATGTTATTGGTCACGCGGCAAAAAGGTGGGCTATCGGGGGCAATCGGTGAGCTAGTTGCTGACTGAGTTATAAGGGAATGTTGAGCGGCGGTTTGGCCAGATACATGGCGATGACTACTGGGAACAGATTGTTTAGCGCGATCTTTAGCTAGGGTCATATCAACCTACAGTCTTAAGTAGTTGTTTACGGTAGTCTTGGCATCAAAAAACAGGTGCTGGTGGGAAGAGGTTTCCCCAAACCAGCACGGGTTTTGAAGCGATGGGAGCCAGTCCCGACAGGGTTAAGGTTCTGGGTAGCCCCTGACGCTGAGAGCTATGGAAAACCACTGGGCAGACCACTCACCCTGGTTTAACTGGGGTGCATTTGGGCGATTTCTGGAAACTAGATTCCCCCATGGTGGGCAATGCCCACCCTACGGCAGCTATGATCGCTGAATTAAAGCTGATATCTTCACAGCAGCTATGATCGCTGGATTCAAGCTGGTATCTTTTTTCTTAGATATCTCCTTATTGCTCAAAGGGTTCCCGCTGGGGTCAGTGCGAGACCTGGATAGTAGCTAGGGTTAAGGACAGTGGCAAGGTTTGAGAGTTTTCTTTGCGACTGTTTTAGTGTTTAGTGACCGACTTCAGATTAGGTGCTTAATGGCTGTCAGCGAGACGTTGGGTAAACCTCAGCTCGCGGTTGCCTACCCTGTGATAGCTCTGATGGTGGCACAGGTAAGGTGATCGCACCCACACTCTCCCCCGAAGTTCATGGCTTTTTAGGTATTTCTTCGGGGTCTTTACAAAGACTAAGCAAAGGGCTTGGCGACGTCCTCCTGAGCCATGCTCAAGCTAGGACTTGACCGAGCTGATGGTGGCAGAGGCCAGCAGACCGTGAACCGTAGACCTCAAACCGCACCCCCCTTTAACCACATTCCTCAATGGCTTGGATGGCTTCTACGTACTGCTTTTGAATATCTTGGCGGTCTAGGTCTTCGGCAATGGCGTCTTGGCTGCCGCGGTTAATCATTTGGGCCTGGCGACGCAGGGCAGCGCGATCAGCGGCGCGGTAGGTAAACGGGGCAATGGCTGCGATCGCCTCTAGCAGGCGCAGGGTAACCGCCACGCTTGATCGCCCGTTTTGCCGAATTTGATTAAAGGCCGCATCGGTGACATTGGTAAAGGTCAGCGGTACAGCTACCATGCGCAGCTGGTGTTGGTTGTCGTACCGGTAGGGCGACGGAACATTTCGCTGAGCCAGTTGGCACAGCGTCTCACTGAGTGGAGAAAGTAGATCAGTAGCCAATGCTGTCGATCGCCAGCACAATGGCGCAGGTCACCGCAACGTGGGGCACAAACTCATTGTCTTCGGTCTCGTTGACCGTGCGCAGCACCATCAGGCTGTACACAAAGGTTGAAATAAAGGTGCCCAACACCACCTGGTTGCCGGTGTCTTGCATAAAGTTGCGCAGCAGGCGCGGCCCAAACGGGGACGACGCCAGCTGCAACGCCACAATGGTGATCGAAAAGCGCAAAGACTCCTGGGGCAGTGGCAGCCGGGTGACCAGTGCCCCAGCGACCGCCTGAGTAGTACTCTGAGTGCTCTGGTCAAGGCTCCAAGATCGACAGCTTAGGTTATTTAGCGGCGGCACCGACGGTGGCCAAAATTTGGGGCAGGCCGATCTCGCTGCACACTTCATAGAACGAGGTCACGGGCGGGGTCTCAAACAGGTGAGCGATCTTACCCAAGGTTTGCTCGTATACAACGTCTTGGTGACCGTCCATGTCTTCAATGCTGTCCCACAGAATGATGGCGATGCCGCGATCGCTGCCGGGTTCTTGCAGCAGGTAGGCGCCCTGAAAGCCTTTTTCGTAGGTCGATACAGCTTTTTCGTAGAGCTGGCGGGCCTCGCTGAAGCAGCCGGCTTTGAACTCACCAATGGCGACGTAGGCGTATTTGTGGCGGAGAAAATCGTCGAAGTCGGTCATAGAACGAAAGGAATCCTAGGTCTTGCAATATATCCAGTGTCGATCAGATGGGTGCCACTGGATGGTTTTCTTACCTAGGCTTTAGATTCTGTTACCGATCTTTTAACAGGCGCTGGCCCCAGGCTTTTAGAGTCTGCCCTAGCCGCTGCCCCAGATTTTGGGATAAAAGCTGCCAACCTTGCCCTAGGCGCTGTCTCCAGCCGCGCACCAGGGGCAGCGTCACCACGATCGCCCCAGCTTGATAGGCCACCTGCACCTGGCGATCGCGCACTCGCAGCGGCAGCGGCACGGTGTGCTGAAAGTAGTTGAGGCCCAGCCCCTGGATGAGCGGGCTGCGGTAGCCCGACTGCCGCTGGCCGGAGAATGTGAGCGTTTTGCTAGAAGCTCGCACGCGCACCGCCTGGGGGTCGACCCCCGGCAAAAAGGCGGTGACGATCAGGGCCTCGGCGGTGGTTTCAATTTCGACCGAGGGCAGCTGGGTACGGCCCGAGGCAGAGATGCCCAGGGGCATGAGGGCGGCGGCGATCGCATCCATCTGCGCCTGGGCCGCGCCCAAGCTCCAGATCGGCGGCTGCCCTGTCGGTGAAGGACTGTAGGATTGCTGAGCCATAGCCCTAACTCCTGTGGTTTCCACGGTTGTTTCTATACTTAAATCATCGCGGTCAGCCCCCGATTTGGCAGGTCGGGAAAGCCCTCAGCCCTGGGGGGTATAACCGCCACGGGGTGAAGGCACCAATTGGGTAGACAAAGTTCGCCATGACAAAAAAAGTCCTCCACATTGACATGGATGCCTTCTACGCCTCCGTGGAGCAGCGAGACTTTCCCCAGTATCGGGGGCGGCCCCTGGTGGTGGGCGGGCGACCCGAGCAGCGGGGGGCGGTGGCCGCCGCCAGCTACGAGGCCCGCCAGTACGGCATTCACTCAGCCATGCCCGCCCGCATCGCCCAGCAGCGCTGCCCCGAGCTAATCTTTGCGCCGCCCCGCTTTGAGGTCTATAAAGCGGTTTCGGGCCAAATTCGCGAGGTGTTTCACCGCTACACCGACCTGGTGGAGCCGCTGTCGCTGGATGAAGCTTATCTGGATGTCACCGTCAATACCCTGGGCGAACCCTCGGCCCTGGCGATCGCCCGCCGCATTAAGGCCGACATTCTCGCCGCCACCCGGCTCACCGCCTCGGCGGGGGTGTCGGTGAATAAATTTTTGGCGAAAATGGCCAGCGGCCAAAACAAGCCCGACGGCCTGACGCTGATTTTGCCCGACCAGGCCGAGGCTTTTGTGGCCGCCCTGGCAATTGAAAAATTTCACGGCATTGGCCAGGTCACCGCCCGCAAAATGCACGGCCTGGGCATTGCCACCGGGGCCGACCTGCGCCAGTGGGCCGAGGCCGACCTGGTGCGCCACTTTGGCAAGGTGGGCCGGTTTTACTACCGCGTCGCCCGGGGCGAAGACGACCGCCCGGTGAACCCCAACCGCATGCGCAAATCGATTGGGGCGGAGCGATCGTTCTCGCCTGACCTCACCACCCTGGCCGAGATCACCGTCGCGCTAGAGCGGGTAACAGCCGAGGTGGTGCGTCGCCTGCACGACCTGGGTCGGCGGGGCCACACCCTCACTCTCAAGGTCAAGTACGCCAACTACCGGCAAATCACCCGCAGCCGCACCTTTGTCGCCGCCATTGGGGCCGAGTCGCCCCTACTACCCTGGGCGCAGGACATGCTCATGGCTAATCTTGACCGGGGGCAGCCCGTGCGACTGCTGGGCCTCACCCTGTCGAATCTGGAACCCACGGGCGCGCCTGACTACGTGCAGCTTTCCCTAGAGGTCTAAAGGATGCTGACCTGAGTTCGGGATCAGAAAAGTTCTTGGCAAAGCAGGCCCATCGGCCCCTCCTGGGAGGGATAGGGGTCTGGCAAAGCAGGCCCATTGTCCCCTCCTGGGAGGGGTAGGGGTGGGTTAAGTCTTTCCCAGCAGGGCCACTCACCGCATCAAGAGACTTGTATTTTGCCGTAGGTTTGACCCACCCCGCCCTCCGGGCACCCATCCCAAGAGGGGACGGCGTTATCCCGAACAGAGGTTGAATAACCAGACAAGCTGCGGGACGAAAATTCTTTTTAGCCAAAACTCTACCGAGAGCGATCGCCCTCGGATAAAATCCTATATCGCCCATCCGCAGGAAAGATCGCCCGTGTTGCAGACCGCAGACTTTGAGCAGAGCGAACAGCAGATTCAGCGCCTACTCGAACCCTTTGGGCGCTTTGGAGTCGAGCTGGGTCTGGGCCGCATTCAGCGGTTGTTAAAAGCGCTGGGCAATCCCCAGGATAGAGTCCCCCTGGTGCATGTGGCGGGCACCAACGGCAAGGGATCTGTGTGCGCCTACCTATCGGCGGTGCTGACGACGGCGGGCTACCGGGTGGGGCGCTACACCTCGCCGCACCTGGTGAGCTGGCGAGAAAGAATCACGGTCAACGAGAAATCCATTGAGACAGATATGCTCATGGCTCGGTTAGAGCAGGTGATTGCCGCCATTGACCCCGCCCAGCCCTCGCCCACCCAGTTTGAGGTGTTTACCGCCGCCGCCTGGCTGCATTTTGCTGAGACTCAGGTTGACCTGGCGGTGATGGAGGTAGGACTGGGCGGGCGGCTCGACGCCACCAACGTGGTGGATGCGCCGCTGGTGAGCATCATTGTCTCCCTCAGCCGCGAGCACTGGCAGCGCCTTGGCCCCACCCTGGCGGATATTGCCCGCGAAAAAGCCGGGGTGCTGAAGCCGAGGCGGCCCGCCATCATTGGCCCGTTGCCCCCGGAGGCCAAAGCGGTGGTGCAGGCAAGACTGGAAGAATTGGGCTGTCCAGCGGTGTGGCCCGCCCCGGCGGTGCCCCTGGGGGACGGCCAGGCCCACAGCGGAGACGTGACCTATCCCCTGGCGCTGTTGGGCGATCATCAGCTGGTAAACTCTGCCGTTGCGATCGCCGCCCTGCAAACCCTCCGCCACCAGGGCTGGAATATTTCGGAGAGGGCGATCGCCCAGGGCATGGCCCAGGTCCGCTGGCCCGGTCGCCTTCAGTGGGTGCGCTGGGGCCATGCCCCCCAGGGCTATCCCCTGCTGATCGACGGTGCCCATAACCCCGCTGCGGCGCGGGTGCTGCGCCAGTATGTCGACCGCTGGTGGGCTGACCAGCTGGGTACGCCCCAGAGCACCACCTGGCTGATGGGTATGCTGGCGACTAAAGACCACAGCGACATTTTTGCTGAGCTGCTGCGTCCGGGGGATGCTCTGCACCTGGTGCCCGTGCCCGGCCACGAGACGGCGGTGCCGGTGGAACTGGCGGCGATCGCCCGCTCCGTCTGCCCAGATCTAGCCCAGTGCAAAACCCACGATTCTCTCGGGAAGGGGTTGGGGGCGATCGCCGCAGTCCCCAGCCAGCTGCGGGTGCTGTGCGGGTCCCTCTATCTAATCGGCCACTTTCTCGCCACCGAACCCTACGTTGAAAAGGAATAGGGAGGTGGGGAGAAGGGGAGGGTTTTGACACTTCTGCCTTCTGCCTTCTGCCTTCTGCCTTTATCGCCCCAACCTGAACTCATCAAACTTCACCACTGCCGACCCCGGCAGGCGCGTGTCAAAGTAGTAGCTGCTCACAGTGCCTGTGTCAGTCTCAAAAATGCTGAAGGCGGTAATGTCGTTGCTGGCCAGGTAGGGCAGCGCATTGCCCTCGTCATCCTGCAAGGGAACCAGGGTGGGTACAACAGGGTCGAGGCCGTTGGGGTCGCCCTGGGCCACGTAGTCGGTAGGGGCATAGGTCACTGACGAACCCTCAAGAGTTTCTGGGGGCACGGGGCGCGATCGCTCTTTCCAGAAAGCGTGGTAGGTGTTGCCCACGTTGGAGGTTTCGAGGTACTGGGTGCCCTGGGGCGACACAAACCGATTCCACAGGTGCGAGTGACCGTAGAACACCAGGTCAACCCCGGCCTGCTCTAGCAGGGGCACCAGATCGCGCACGATGTGGTCTTGATCGCGGGGATACTCGTAGCGCACGGCCACCAGACGGCCCGCGTCGTCGCGATCGTAGCGGCGCACCGGGGTCGTAAAGGCCGGCACAATGTTGTCGCCCAGGGTGTGGGGCGGGTGGTGAAACATCACCACCTTGTACTTGGCCTGGCTAAAGGCATCGCTGGCCAACTCCTGCTCTAGCCACTGGTACTGCAAACTGCCCCGTTCGATGGGTTCAAAAATGTGCTGGCCGTGGCCCCAGGCTGGCGGCGTGCCCAGGTCGGCCTCGCGCTCTTGGTAGCGGCCTCGGGCGGTGGCTGAGAGGTCGTAGGGTCGCCAAATCTGGGTGACGTAGAGCGAGACCAGGCGCACATCGCCAAAGGTAGTGGCGTAGTAGCGGCTGGTGGTCTCGGGGCGATCGGGGTTGGGCACCTGGCTCACCGGCAGGCTAAAGAGTGCTTCGTAGGTGTCGGTATTAAAGGAATTATCAATAATCCACTGGCGGCGCACAGCAGGGTCACCACCGGGGTTAAACAGTTCGGCGTTGGCCTCGTATAGCTCTATCGCCGCCGCCCGAGGCACCGGCTGATTGAACTGCTCACCCAGGGGGGCCGTGGCGGCAAAGCGCCCCATCACCTCATGGTTGCCCAGGGCCACAAACAGCGGCGCGTGCTGAATGATTTCGCCGCCTCGGTAGCGGGTGGTGCGGCCCTGGCGCTCTAGGGCATAGCTGGTTTTGCCCTGGAGACAGGGAAAAAAGCCGCTGCCCCGGCTGTCGTCAAACCATTCCGAAGCGCGATCGGGAATGTTGACCAGATCGCCCGCAAAAAATACCGCGTCCACCTGACCCACGGTCTCGCTGACCTTTTGCAGATTAGCGGCGGTCATGGGCATATTTTGGTGGTCAGAGGTGAGCAAAATCTTTAGGGGCTGCCCCGCCGTTGGTGCCCCCGCCAGGGTAAATACCTCGCTGGCGACCTCGGTGCCATCGGCGGCGGTGCTGACCACTCGGTAGGGCACCCGCTGCCCAGGCACAAGGCCTGTCGCGATCGCCTCGTGACGCCAGATCGGTCGCGCCACCACCGGTTCGCCAGCAGCATCGTAGCGATCCCAACGAGACTGACCGTCTTCGCGGGTGCGGGAGAGCCGGGTGGTGATGGCCACATCCTGATTGGGCAAACTAGGCTCGTTAGTCTGACCCGGCGACCCCCAAAACACCCGGTGGTTTTTGCCCTCAAACTCGGTAAACCACACCACCCGCACCGCGCCGGGCGTGGGGTGCTGCAAAAACGGATCGGTCAATAGCTGGGTGGGCACGGCTGTGACTTCACGGGTGGGGGCAACGGTAGACAAACGCGGCTCTAACACGATCAAAAGGGTAGCGGTTAGCACCAGCAGCAGGCCCGCTGTCAACAAGGTCACGTCTTCTCGCCGCATGGTTTTGGCCCTTTTTGGGTAGCGCCCTCACAGCCTAGGTTAGCGGCAAACCACGACAATGCAAAAACTGTCTGCCTATGGGCAACAAGCGCTAAAACCTGTGCCATCTTAGGGACAGCAAATGATGACATTCATGATCATATTTACGGGCTTTGGGCAATGGGCATGACCATGGCATTTCCCCTTCAGCTTCGGCTGGGCAAGCGCTCCCTGCGGTGGTCGGGGGGCGGGCTGCTGCTGCTGGTTTCCCTGGGGCTGCACGGGCTGCTGCTGGGCCTGCCCCTGGCTGAGGCCGACCCGGCTTCCCCAGACTTGACCACCGAGCTAGACGAGCCGGTCGAAGTGATTGATGTGGTGCGCTTGCCTGCGGCCCCAGAGACGGCTCAGCCAGAGACTGTAGTACCGGCGGCGATCGCTCCCCAGGTGGCTCCCCCAACGGCGGCTCCCCAGGCGATCGCCCCGACCCCCCCGGCAGTCGCCCCGGCCCCCGCGCCGGTTGACCTAGAGCCGCTGCCCCCCGAGCCGCCGCCCCAGACTCTAGACGATCGCCTGCGCGATCCAGAGTCCTACGCCTTTAATCAGCAGGCCAAGTCGTTGATTGCCGATGAGGTGACCTTTCATATGGTGGTGGTTTCTGACTGGATTGAGGCCGAGGGGGTAGGCATTACCAATGACGACCTGCTGCCAATACCGGGCGAAAAGCTGCCACCCCTACAGGTGGCCTACCCGCTCAATAGCTGCCTGAGTCCGCCCCCGGCGGAAGGAGTGGTTGGGGTGATTGTCGACGCCGCTGGGCAGCGGCTAGAGGCCCCGGTGCTGCTCGACAGTACCGGCTACTCGGTGCTTGACGACAAGGCCATAGAAATGGCGATGGAGCGCGCCTTTCCGGCCCAGCCAGCGGGTAGCCCGCTGCCCAACCCCCGGGGGCATTGGCTACCGGTGCAGGTGCAGTACGATGCCGACGGCTGCAATTCTTAAAGAATCATTTAGCCTTCCATCCCTTGGGTAGAGGTGTGCTTTTGCAGGGCTTGTCATAGTGGCAGATAACTCAATCGCCGCTATTTTTAATTGCCCCATGGCTCAAACTACATCTGCATCGAGCAATTCTGTTCAGTCTTATCTGAAGGAAATTGGCCGCATTTCTCGCCTCACCCGCGAAGAGGAGATTTCTCTCGGCAAGCGGGTGCAGCACTTAAACGAGCTGAATGAGCACATTGGACCGCTGACTGAGTCTTTGGGCCGTGAGCCTTCGTTAGAAGAGTGGGCCGCAGCCGCCAAGCTGTCTGTGGAAGATCTCCAACAGAGCATCGCCGCAGGAGAAGCAGCCCGCCGTCGCATGGTAGAAGCCAACCTGCGCCTGGTGGTGTCGATCGCCAAGAAATACACCAAGCGCAACCTAGAGCTAATGGATCTGGTGCAGGAAGGCACCCTGGGTCTACAGCGGGGAGTAGAAAAGTTTGACCCCACCAAGGGCTTTCGGTTTTCGACCTACGCCTACTGGTGGATTCGCCAGGCGGTGACGCGGGCGATCGCCGAAAAGAGCCGCTCCATTCGTCTGCCCATTCACATTTTTGAAAAGCTGACCAAAATCAAGCGCGCCCAGCGGGTTTTGGCTCAGGAACTGGGTCGCACCGCCACCCTGGCCGAGGTGGCTGACCACCTAGAGATGCCCCTAACTCAGGTGCGACAGTTCTTAGCGCAGTCACAGCAGCCGATGTCGCTAAACGCCCTGGTGGGCGACAAGGGCGACACCGAGCTAGCCGACATGCTAGAAGATGAACAAGGGCAGTCGCCCGAGGGGTTTGCGGCCCAAACCAGCCTCAAACAAGATATTTTTCGTATTTTAGACCGGCTTACCCCTCAGCAGCGGGAGGTGTTAGTGCTGCGCTTTGGCCTCGGCAACGGAGAGGGGCTATCGCTCTCTAAGGTGGGCCAGCAGCTCAACGTCAGCCGCGAGCGAGTACGCCAGATCGAGCGCGATGCCATCAAAAAGCTGCGCTACGCCCGCCAAGATTTGCGCGCCTACCTGGCGGGCTAGGGATCCGCTTATCCATGCCCTAAGTGGTTGATAAATTGCACGTTAAAGGCCGCATCCTCGGTGGAGCGGGCGAAATAGCGCCCTAAAACGCCGTAGCCAATAAGTCCAGCCCACTCCCGAATCACCAAAAACCGCTGCCGCTCAGCATTAAGATTGCCGGGTAACGGGCTGGGGTGGGGAATGATCTCAAACCCCAGGCTGCGAAACGTGAGCTGTGATCGCGCCATGTGGGGCGAGTCGGTGACTAAGATTAGCCGTTTAACCCCCTCGGGCTGAAGTAGTGCCGCCGTAAACAGGGCATTTTCGTTAGTGGTAGCCGAGCAGGGTTCGCCGTCGATGGCATCGCTTGGCACCCCAGCGGCCTCTAGCATTTGGCCAATCTCAATCGCATCGCCGCGCCCGCTGGCAAAGATTAGCGGCGCTCGCTGCTGTTGCCACAGGTCGGCTGCCACCTGCACCCGACTAGAGCGAAAGTTTCCTC
>DAIPYU010000095.1:5514-19788 GCA_036782635.1 Nodosilinea sp. CTOTU7353 | reverse complement strand
CCTCTGATAGGCAGGTCAGGTGCAGCAAGGTGTCTTGTAAATCGGCCTGAACCAGGAGTGCACCACTCAGGTCGGCCTCGGTCAAATTGGCCTTTCTCAGCATCGTCTGACTCACATTCGCGCCGCTCAAAAAAGCGCCGAATAAATTGGCCCGTTCTAAATTAGCTCCGACTAAATTGGCCTCGCTAAAATTAGCGTTTTGCAGCATAGCGTCGGACAAATTAATCCCCGCCAGCTCAGCTCGGCTGAGATCAATTCCCCCTAGAGCCGCCCCTTTTAGATCAGCACCCGACAGTTTAATGCCCTTAAAATCTCGCTCTCCTTCGGCATAGCGGGTCAGCAGTTCGGCGGTGCTGATAGACTCATGATCTGGGGCAGTGGTCAGTTTCTGGCTGGGCATAGCGGCTCCTGGGTAGTGGCAAGTCCGGTTCAAGAGGGGGAGTTTCGCTAGAGCATCGGTACAGTATGGCTAAAAACCCGGTTTCTTTATCGCTGACTAACAGCAGAACTTGCGTTCTAGCAAAGAAACCAGGTTTCTGTACCGGCGTTCTAGAAAATCTCCACCTTCGAACCGGACTTATGGTATTGCCGCTAGACCACGCCAGGCCCTTTGTGGTGCCAATCGTGGGATTCAGTCATGGCTTTGCGGTCGCGCGCCCGCTGCTCAGCGTTGGCTTTTTCGACCTCGGCTAAGTCCCCCGGGTGCTCGATATACATAGGCGGTTCAACGGCATAGTTATTAATTAACCCTTCCTGGTCAACCGTGTAACCGTCGCGAGTATGAAGTTGCTCAGGGCTTTGGGGATCGTGATCGACATGGCCAAAGGCTTGACCTTCCCGCTCAGCCCGAGCGGCGGTTTCTGCCGGCACCAGATGCGGATCATAGTGGGAGGGGGTTGGATTGTTTTTGGTCGCCATTTTGTTCACCTCTTGCAATTGTTGAAGCGTCTATTGCAGTGGAATTTTGTCAGTCTTTAAGTGTGGATATATCCTCAGGCTGTTTTTATTTTAAGGCTGAGGTTTTGGTCTGAAATCTAGGAGTAAACTAACTTTTTACTTCGTTGCATTTGTCTGTAAGATTCTCTATCCAAAGGCTGGTCAATTCTGCATCCAACGCCCTGCCTCCGACCAGTGGATAGGCTGCTGAGGGGAACTGTAGCGACTTGGTGGCGTCTTACCCAAGCAAAACTGGCGCGGGGTATGGGTAAATGGGGTGGAGATTATTACAATAGGTAAACGCGAGGCACCGACCCGCTTCCCGCTGTAACACCCTTTACTGAACAGTTTGGGGGTGTTTGTGTTTCTCATTTCCCCTTTTCCCTGTAGCGCGTCCTATGGCCTTTTCTTCGATCACCCGCGCCCTGCAACGATCTCCCCTCACAGGTGAGCTGCTGACCAAGCTCGACCAGCAGGGGCGCTTGGTGCTCAACGGCGTCGCCCGCTTGCCTAAGGGACTGGTCTCTTCAGCCTTAGCCCTGGCGCAGAATCGCCCTTTATTGGTGATCACCGCCACCCTCGAAGAAGCCGGACGCTGGGCCACCCAACTCGAAGCCATGGGCTGGGACACGGTGCACTTTTACCCCACCTCCGAAGCCTCGCCCTACGACCCCTTTGACCAAGAGTCGGAGATGACCTGGGGCCAGCTCCAGGTGCTGGCCGATTTGCTGGCGCTGCGGGCCGCCGGAGAGGATTTTTCTAGCCGCAAGCTCGCTGTTGTGGCGACGGAACGCGCCCTGCAACCCCACCTGCCGCCGGTTTTGGCCCTAGAGCCTTACTGCCTGCGGCTGGAGCTGAAGCAAGAAATCAACTTCAAAGAGCTGGGCCAGCGGCTGGCCACCCTGGGCTACGAGCGCGTCACGGTGGTGGAAACCGAGGGCCAGTGGGCGCAGCGGGGCGACATTATTGACGTGTACCCGGTGGCGTCGGAGCTGCCCGTGCGCCTAGAGTTGTTTGGCGATGAGCTAGAGCGCATGCGGGAGTTTGACCCGGCCACCCAGCGATCGCTCGATGCCATCGACCACCTGGTGCTCACCCCCACCCAGTACGGCTCGGTGATCGTTGAACACCTGCGCCAGCAGGGCAAGCTGGATGACCTGCTTTCAGAAGCCGCCCAAGATGGCTTAGCCAGCGGCATTATCCCCGAAGGCACCCGCCGCTGGCTGGGGCTAGCCTTCTCAAACCCTGCCTCGCTGCTGGACTATCTGCCCGAAAACAGCCTGATGACGGTGGATGAAGTAGATCAGTGCCAGGCCCACAGCGATCGCTGGCTGGAGCATGTGGAAGACCACTGGCAGGAGGTGACAGCCGGAACCCACCCCTCCCCCTCCCAGGAGGGGACAGATGCAAACTCATCCGCCCATCCACCCATCCACCCATCCACCCTCTCGCTCCCAAAGATTCACCGCCCCTTCCTCGACACCCTCAGCGACGCCGAGGTGTTTCCCCGCGTTGACCTGTCTGAAATCGCTGAGGCCAACAATGGCCTGAACCTGTCAAGCCGCCCGGTGCAGGCGATTCCGCATCAGTTTGGCAAGCTGGCGGAGACGATCAGGAAAGAGTGCGATCGCAAATACTCTGTCTGGCTAGCCTCGGCCCAGCCTTCCCGTTCTGTATCTCTATTACAGGAGCACGACTGCCCGGCGCAGTTCATTCCCAACCCCAGGGATTTTAATGCGATCGACAAGCTGCATGTGCAGCACGTCCCCGTAGCGGTGAAGTATTCGGGCCTGGCGGAGCTAGAGGGCTTTGTGCTGCCCACCTTCCGCATTGTGGTGGTCACCGACCGCGAGTTTTTTGGTCAGCACACCCTGGCCACCGGGGGCTACGTGCGCAAGCGCCGCCGCGCCGCCTCCAAGCAGGTCGACCCCAACAAAATGAAGCCGGGGGATTTTGTCGTCCACCGCAACCACGGCATCGGCAAGTTTATCAAGCTCGAAAGCTTGGTGCTCAACCACGAAACCCGCGACTACCTGGTGATTCAGTACGCCGACGGACTGCTGCGGGTGGCGGCAGATTCGGTCGGGTCGCTCTCCCGCTACCGGGCCGCCAGCGGTCAGGCCCCGGTGCTCAACAAAATGACCAGCACCGCTTGGGAAAAGACCAAGGGCCGGGCCAAAAAAGCGATTCAAAAAGTCGCGGTCGACCTGCTCAGGCTCTACGCCCAGCGGGCCAAAATGGAGGGCTTTGCCTACCCCACCGACATGCCCTGGCAGCAGGAGCTAGAAGACTCCTTCCCCTACCAGGCCACCCCCGACCAGCTCAAGGCCGTGCAAGACGTGAAGCGCGACATGGAGAGCGATCGCCCCATGGATCGCCTGGTCTGCGGCGATGTGGGCTTTGGCAAAACCGAGGTTGCCCTGCGGGCCATCTTCAAAGCCGTCACTGCTGGCCAGCAGGTGGCCCTGCTGGCCCCCACCACCATTCTCACCCAGCAGCATTACCACACCCTCAAAGAACGCTTTGCTCCCTACCCGATCCAGGTGGGGCTGCTCAACCGCTTCCGCACCGCCACCGAGAGAAAAGACATTCTGCAACGGCTCAAGACCGGCGAGCTGGACGTGGTCGTGGGCACCCATCAGCTGCTGGGCAAAGGCGTCACCTTCAAGGGCCTGGGCCTGCTAGTGGTCGACGAAGAACAGCGCTTCGGCGTCAACCAAAAAGAACGGATCAAATCCCTCAAAACCCAGGTGGATGTGCTCACCCTCAGCGCCACCCCGATCCCCCGCACCCTCTATATGGCCCTCTCCGGGGTGCGCGAGATGAGCCTGATCACCACGCCGCCGCCCTCCCGCCGCCCGATCAAAACCCACCTGTCGCCCCACGACCCCGAGGCCATCCGCACCGCTATTCGCCAAGAACTCGACCGGGGCGGCCAGGTGTTCTACGTGGTGCCCCGGGTCGAGGGCATCGAAGAGACCTCCGCCAAAATTCGCGAGATGGTGCCCACGGCTCGAATTGCGATCGCCCACGGCCAGATGGACGAAGGCGAGCTGGAATCGACCATGCTCACCTTCAGCAACGGCGACGCCGAAGTGCTGCTCTGCACCACCATCATCGAGTCGGGCCTCGACATCCCCCGGGTCAACACCATTTTGATCGAAGACGCCCACCGCTTTGGCCTCTCCCAGCTCTACCAGCTCAGGGGCCGGGTGGGTCGGGCGGGCATCCAGGCCCACGCCTGGCTGTTTTACCCGAAAAAATCCCTCACCGACAAAGCCCGCCAGCGCCTCCGCGCCATTCAAGAATTTACCCAGCTCGGCTCCGGCTACCAGCTGGCCATGCGCGACATGGAAATTCGCGGCGTCGGCAACCTGCTCGGAGCCGAGCAGTCAGGCCAAATGGATGCCATCGGCTTTGACCTCTACATGGACATGCTCGAAGAGGAAATCGCCGAAATTCGCGGCCAGGATATTCCCAAAGTGGAAGACACCCAGGTGGATCTCAACGTCACCGCCTTTGTGCCCAACGACTACATCCCCGACTTGGAGCAAAAGATGGGCGCTTACCGCTCTTTGGCGGCGGCCAACAGCAAGGTGGAGCTGATGCAGATTGCCGCAGATTTGAGCGATCGCTTTGGCCCCATCCCCTACTCCACTGCCCAGCTGGTGCGCATGCTAGAACTCAAGCTGGTGGCCAAAGCCGCTGGCTTCTCGCGCATCAAGCCCGAGGGCAAGCAGCACGTGGTGATGGAAACCCCGATGGAAGAACCGGCCTGGAAGAAGCTCAGCGAAAACCTGCCCAGCCACTTGAAATCGCGCTTTGTCTACAGCGGCGGCAAGGTGGTGGTGCGTGGGCTGGGCGTGCTGAAGCCCGAAAAGCAGCTGGAGAGTTTGACCGAATGGCTGGGGTATTTGCAAGGTGCGGTGCCGGAGCCAGTGTTGGGGTAGGGTGCTGATGATTCAGAGCCCCGGTTTTTTGAAAAACCGGGGCTCTCGCTCCATAAAGCCATCCCAATAGGGCAGAGTACAATAGCTTCAGAGCTTGAAATGTTAGTACCCTTGCTATCAACCATCAGTGCTTCTACCTCAAAATGCCACCATTGCAGAAGAAAAGTTGACGCGGTACCTGCTGGTTCCTTTACCCAAGGATGATAAGTCTAAGTTCTTAGCTCAGGCAGGGTATGCGTTAGACAGCTGGCAGCAACTTGAGCAAGACCTACGAGTTCAGGTGTTGACTCAACCCGTCGATTTCGTTGAAACCACTCGCTATGGCAAGAAGTATTTTATCCGTGCCCGTCTGCGTGGCAGTAATGGAGTAGAACTCAGCGTTCTGACGGTTTGGATGGTGGAAAATGGTACGACCCGCTTTGTGACCTTAGTGCCAGACAAAGGAGCAAATCCATGAAAACCCAGTATCCACTTTTTTCGCAGGTTGCCTTAGCTGAAGATTTGCCAGAGCATCATCTCAAGCGAGGTGATATTGCCACGGTGGTAGAACATTATCCTATGCCTGATGAGGAAGAGGATGGCTATAGTTTAGAAGGGTTTGGGGTTCCAAATGTAACGGTTGAGGTGGCTGCCTCGCAAATCATTTCCGTGAACCAATGGCAGCAAGAGGAGGAGATTTTAGATAAATTACGTCAACTCTCTCAACCCAGGTTGCTACAACTCCAAGAATATTTAGACTTTCTCTTACAGAAAGACCGATCACAGCAAAAAAGTGCCTAGCTGCTGTCTATTTTGGAACGGCAAAAACTGATGCAGAAGATCGATGCTACGTCATCCCCCGTTTGCGACTCAGCCAAGACTGACTGGGATTTTGTTGAGGTGTGGATCGACCCCTTGCTGACTCCGCCCTACCTTTTGTTGTTGATGGGTGAGCCCTCTGGCAACTGTCGGGTACACGACCCGGCTGATGGATATAAGGTTGTTTTAGCAGCACCACCTACGACGAGGCTCAAACCTGGCTGCTAGAAGATGAATACGAACCTATTGAAGGGCGACTAACTGAATCAGAGTTGTAGCTTATTGATCTACCTGAACCGATGCGGCCACATCCCCTACTCCACCGCCCAGCTGGTGCGCATGTTAGAACTCAAGCTGGTGGCCAAAGCCGCAGGCTTCTCGCGCATCAAGCCCGAGGGCAAGCAGCACGTGGTGATGGAAACCCCCATGGAAGAACCGGCTTGGAAGAAGCTCAGCGAAAACCTGCCCAGCCACCTGAAGTCGCGCTTTGTCTACAGCGGCGGCAAGGTGGTGGTGCGCGGGCTGGGCGTGCTCAAGCCTGAAAAGCAGCTAGAAAGCTTGACCGAATGGTTGGGGTATTTGCAGGGTGCGATCGCAGAGCCCGTGTTGGGGTAGGGACAAAAACTCTGGGGTCTTATCCTAGAGATAATCACCTGGTGAAGGCAGTATTCTTAGGAGGCCCTGGCCTCTATCGCTTCCTGAATGATCTGCCCAATAGAAGGCTGATCACAGGCAATTACTCTGTCAGGCAAATGCTTATGGTGAGGAAAACTTGGTAGACCTGGGAAATGCGGCGTACTGTCGTAACGAAAAAGCAAACGGTTCTGACCGTCTTGGCAATGATAGCGGTAATCCAAAAAGGTCAAAACGCCGTCGCTGATGACAATTGCTTCGTTGATTTCTAGCAGATGGCCCTGGTTAAATCGTATACGAATCCTCAAATTAGCCCGCTTATCTGTCAGAATTTCTTCCCGGTAGACTTCGACATAGGCTGCTCTACAGTCCAAAATACGTTGTTCGACCTGAGCCAGGTAAGTTGCCAGCAGACTATGCCGCATAGGTCAGGCGTTCTTCGAGTTCTTGCCGCAGGGCCAGGTAGTGGCGGTAGTCATTGGCCCACTCGACAAATCGAGCCTCATCCCCAAGCTGCCCCTGGCTATACTGGTTGAAAAAGTCTTCTGAAGTAAGCTGCTGCCGACTTTCGTAGAGGCTCAGCCGTTTGGCTACGGCAACTAAGGCGTCTAAAGGCGATGTGTATTCTATAGTCTGTTTTTGCATCACGAACTTCTACAACGGAAAATGCTTATGTAGGCTTAAGCCTAATCTACCTGATCGGATTGGCGACGGAGACCCCAGCTATCTGAAGTCGCACTTTGTCTATAGCGGCGACAAGGTGGTGGTTCGCGGGGCTGGGTGTGCTAAAGCCCGAAAAGCAGCTGGAGAGTTTAACCGAATGGCTGGGGTATTTGCAGGGTGCGATACCAGAACTGCTGACCACGGCATGCCTCGCCGTCTGTCTTGGCCCATGTGGCCATTGCCTGTCGTCAGAGGGGAGCACTCATCCGCCACAATAGAGCAGTGGCGTTATGGCATGGACTCAGTTTAATCATGGAAGTAGAGCAGATTCTTGCGGCAGCTTTGGCAGGGAGCGACCTCACCCCCGCTGACGGGGTGACCTTGTTGCAGCAGCGCGACCCAGAGATTTTAGAGGCGATTCGCTGCACCGCCGATACTCTGCGGCTGCGCCAGGTGGGCGACGCCGTGACCTACGTAGTCAACCGCAATATCAACTACACCAATATCTGCGAGCAGCACTGTAGCTTCTGTGCCTTTCGCCGCGATCGCACCGACGAAGGGGCCTACTGGCTCGACTTTGCCCCCATCCTCGAAAAAGCCGCCGGGGCCGTCGCGGTGGGGGCCACCGAGATCTGCATGCAGGGGGGCCTCAACCCCTACGCCAAAATCGACGGCACCTCGTTAAATTATTACCTCAAGCTGGTTGACACCATCAAAGGCGCATTCCCCGCCCTGCATCTGCACGCCTTTTCGCCCCAGGAGGTCGAGTTTATCGCCCGCCAGGACGGGCTGAGCTACCGCGACGTGCTGCTGGCCCTGCGCGATGCCGGGGTGGGCTCGCTGCCGGGCACCGCCGCCGAGGTGCTCGACGACGCCGTGCGCCGGGTGCTCTGCCCTGAGAAAATCAACACCGCCACCTGGCTTGAAATTGTCGGTCTGGCCCACGAGATTGGTCTGCCCACCACCAGCACCATGCTGTCGGGCCACATCGAGACCCCGGCCCAGCAGATTGACCACCTCGATCACCTGCGCCAGCTCCAGCGCCGTTCTTTAGGGGCTGGCTACGGGGCGGCGATCACAGAATTTATTGTGCTGCCCTTTGTTGGGCAAGAGGCCCCCAAGCCCCTGCGTCGCCGGGTGGGGCGCGACCAGCCGGTGCTGGCCGATGCCTTACTACTGATGGCGGTGGCCCGCATTTACCTAGGCAACTGGATCGTCAATCACCAGCCCAGCTGGGTGAAGCTGGGGCTGGCCGGGGCCACTGAGGCCCTCACCTGGGGCTGCAACGACATCGGCGGCACCCTGATGGAAGAGCACATCACGACCATGGCCGGTGCCCAGGGCGGGACCGGGATGACTGTGGAAGAGCTGCGGGGGGCGATCGCCTCCCTAAACCGCCCGGCCCAGCCGCGCGATACCCTCTATGGCCGGGTGTCGGAGTTGTTTTCAGAATTGGGCTCAGGCTCTAATGGCATACTTTCGGGGCCATCGGTGGGGGGATCTAACGGAGCATCCCGAGAGGGGGTGTCTGGGGGAACGGTTTCGGCGGGGGCTGGAAACACCGCCCCGGCCCGGCAGTCGCGCAGCCAGAGCCTCACCGCCTGACCAACAATGCCGTCGCTGCTCTCCTGGGGCGGGGTGGGTGGGCGTCCGGTGGCTCTATTTTCTGGCAGGGTGCCCAGGCTAGAGTACAGCAGCGCCAGGCGCCAACCCTCGGGGGTCTGGGCTAAAAAAAGCCAGTGGTGGTGCTGTAGCGACACCACCCGGTTTTGACGGTACTGCCGCTCTAGGGTGGTAAAAAACACCTGCTCTAGGGCGGCGTCATCCGCTTGGCCGGGGCCGGGAGCCGCTAGCTCGGCCAGTTCGATGGGGGTGAAATCTGGGGAGCTAACCACCAGCACCGTGGTTATCGGGTCCAGTGGGCGACGGGATAGATCGAGGTTGCGGCTGGCGACTCGGTTGGCGTAGCTGGGCAGATCTCCCAGCAGCTGATGCACCAAAATCTGGACATTGGCGGGGCATGGCTGGAAGGGGCGCAGGTAGGCCGAGGGTGGCCTTTGGTCAAGATTGGAGGGGTGTGACAACGCCGCCGCCGGGTGGCTGGGCAGCCCCGCGATCAATGCTCCTAGCCCCAAAACCAGGGCCAGGCCAGGGCGGGGAGCTAGGGGGCAATGGCGGCGGCGCATTCGTCACAGATTTGCTGAAAGGCAGCGGCGGGGTCGGGGGCGGCGGTAATCGGGCGACCAATCACCAGGTAGGTGGCTCCGGCCTGCAGGGCCTGGGCGGGGGTGAGGATGCGGCGCTGGTCTTGGCTGCTGGCCCAGCTGGGGCGCACCCCAGGGCACACCAGGGCCAGGTCGGCGGGCAAAAACCGCCGCAGCTGGCTGGCTTCCTGGGGCGAGCAAACTACGCCACCCAGGCCGCTATCTTTGACCAGCATTGCCATTTGCAAAGCGTAGTTGGCCGCCTCTAACGGAATTTTTAGCTCTAGGGCCAGGGTGCTGGGGTCAATGCTAGTGAGTAGGGTGACCCCCAAAAGCATCGGTGGCTCCACGCCCGCTGCCTCAGCTCCGGCGATCACCGCCGTCTGTGCGGCTACCAGCGCCGCCTGCCCCGCGGCCGCATGCACCGTCATCAGGTCGACACCGTAGCGCCCGGCGGCGGCACAGGCCCCAGCCATGGTGTTGGGAATGTCGTGAAACTTGAGGTCGAGAAAGATCCGCTTTTGTCTGGCCCGCAGCTCGGCCAGCAGCCCGGGCCCAGCGCTGACAAACAGTTCCAGGCCCACCTTCCAAAAGCTGACCTCGGGCAGGGCCTCAACCAGATCGAGGGCCGCCGCCGCTGAGGGCCTATCTAAAGGCACGATGATGCGCTGATCTACATTCTGGGGCGCGGGGCTCTGGGACGTGGGGCTCTGGGATTCGTGACTTTGGGGGGCAGCGGTCATGGCAATACCAGGGGCAAGGGTCAAACCGGGCGCACCAGCATCAGGGTCTGGCCAAACTCCACGGGCTGGGCATTATCGACCAAAATCTCGACGATTTCGCCGCTGATCTCGGCCTCTAGCTCGTTCATCAGCTTCATGGCCTCAATGATACACACGGTCTGTCCGGCGGTAATGCGATCGCCCACCCCCACAAAGGATGGCTCTTCTGGGGCCGGAGATCGATAGAACGTGCCCACCATCGGTGAATTGATCGACAACAAGTCGCTGCCCTTGCCCAGCGGCGGCCCTGGAGTCATCGCCGGGGCGGCAGGAGGTAAGGGGTCGGCGGCAGTAGGGCTAACGGCAACAGCGTCTTCAGCCGCGGCCTTGGCCACCACTGGAACAGCGGCGGCCGAGACTATGGCCCCCGGCTTGCGCAGAGTCAGCTCAAAGTCGGCGCTTTTGAGGGTGAGCTCTACAATATCGCTCTGGCCTAGGGCAGCGACTAGCTCTCTTAGATCGTTGACGCTTAGTTCCACGGCGAAGGTCTCATAGGGTGCAATGGCTCACAGGGTGCAATGGCCCATGGTTAGCAGCAGCGGCTGGCACCCATGGAGAAGACTGGGGCAACGAGACCCTACGACTCGCGCCCCAGATAGGTGTCGGTGCGGGTATCGACCTTAATTTTTTCGCCAATGGTGATAAACAGCGGCACCATCACCTGCGCCCCGGTTTCGAGAATAGCGGGTTTGGTGCCCCCGGTGGCGGTGTCGCCTTTAACCCCGGGGTCGGTTTGGGTGACTTCGAGCACGATGGCGTTGGGCAGTTCCACCTCTAAAATTTGGCCATTCCAGCTGACGACGCTGACGGCCATTTCTTCTTTGATATATTTCACCTGGGGGCCAATGTCGGCGGCGGTGAGGCGCACCTCTTCGTAGGTTTCCATGTCCATGAACACCAGATCTTCGCCGTCGCGGTAGGTGTGCTGCATGTCGGTTTTTTCGATCACCGCCTGGGGCACGGTCTCACCCGCCCGAAAGGTTTTTTCAACGGTGTTGCCGCTTTTCACATTTTTGAGTTTGGTGCGCACAAAGGCTGACCCCTTACCGGGCTTGACGTGGAGAAATTCCACCACGCGCCAGACAGACCCATCTAGCTCAATGGAGGTACCGGTGCGAAAGTCGTTACTAGAAATCATGGCGCTGGCTAGGGTAGGCAGTCTAAGTTTGGCACCTCATTTTACCCCTCAGTGGCCATTTACCACAGGCATTTGCCCTTAACCGGCCCTTGACCGCTCAGAAGCCAGAATGGCACAAACCTAGAGGGCAGACTCGGGTGGCGATGCCCAGGGGAGTTACAGAGTATGACAAGATTGTAGAGGTATCGTCGGAGTGCAGTGGCTTGCAGGGCGCTGTCCAGGGGCCGGCTGTGGTGCCATTGCTAGCCAAGATAGCGATGGCCATAGAAGGCCGCCCAGAGTATATCCCTAGAGCAGAACCCCAGAACAGAAGAGTAGAGTTATGGCCAAGGTAAGACGCGTAATGAACAGAGGGCTAAGGATGAACTGGAGCAATCTCCCTCGGCTAGGGGCGCAGCTGGGCTGCGGGCTACTGGTGGCGGTTGGCCTGTGGCTAGGCACCCTGGCCCCGGCCCTGGCTCTTCCCGCTGGCCCGCTGGTAGCCTACCTGCCGCCGGGCAACGCCATCACCGATGGTCGCGCGCTGCTGCGCTACTCGCTGCCCATCGACAACGCAGAAATTCGCTCAGTGCAGGGCACTCTGGAGGGGCTGTCAGAATGGCTGCGCAGCAAGCGCTGGGGACCAATTGCTAAAGACATCACCAAGGTCGAGCGGGTCTTGACCCGCAGCCGGGAGGCCATGCTGGCGGCGGTGCCCGACGGTAAACGGGCGGCGGCAATTAGCTACCTCGACGACATTCAGGCCCAGCTGCTGCCCATGCG
This sequence comes from Nodosilinea sp. CTOTU7353, assembly GCA_036782635.1. Classification (GTDB taxonomy): domain Bacteria; phylum Cyanobacteriota; class Cyanobacteriia; order Phormidesmidales; family Phormidesmidaceae; genus Nodosilinea. Next base: position 7,922 of record DAIPYU010000095.1, on the reverse strand, counting down.
TGACGCCGTGGATCTGCGCGATCGCGAGACTGTCTGGCTCAAGCGAGCCGCCATGCTCGACGACGTCAGCCGCATTGAAGAGCTGATGGTCAAAGACTTTCCCTACGAAGTGCCCGAGGAGTACAGCCATTTGCCCCAGCTTAAGGGGCGGGCCACGGTGGAGGTGACCACCAACAAGGGCACCCTGCAGGCCGTGATTGACGGCTACAGCGCCCCGGTGACCGGCGGCAACTTTGTCGATCTGGTGCAGCGAGGCTTCTACGACGGCCTAGAATTTACCCGCGCCGAAGATAACTATGTGCTGCAAACCGGCGACCCGGCTGGCCCCGAGGCTGGCTTCATTGACCCCAAGACTAAGGCCTACCGCGCCATTCCCATCGAGATCTTGGTCAAGGGCGATGAGGCCCCCGTCTACGGCACCACTCTAGAAGAAATTGGCCGCTTCTTAGATGCGCCAGTGCTGCCCTTCTCGGCCTACGGCACCATGGGCATGGCCCGCCCCAACGCCGACCCCAACGGCGGTTCCTCGCAGTTCTTCTTCTTTTTGTTTGAGCCTGAGATGACCCCAGCCGGGCTAAACCTGCTCGACGGCCGCTACTCAGTGTTTGGCTACGTCGTTGAAAATAAAGAACTGCTGGAAAAGCTCACCGCAGGCGATCGCATTGAGTCAATGCGAATCGTGGCCGGAGCCAACAATCTGGTGCAGCCGTCCTAGGGGAGGACGGTTTGCGGTTCAAGGTTTGCGGTTCACGGTTCAAGGTTTGCGGTCTACATCCTTGCCTTGCACCCTATACCCTGCACCTTGCACCTTATACCCAACACCCATCCTCCTACCGTTCATATGGCCAACCCCAAAACCATCGCTGACCTGGGAGAGCTGGGGTTGCTAGCCCGGCTGTTGCGCTACTGCCCCGGCGATGTGGTGGGCGATGACGGGGCGGTGGTGACACTGCCCCCTGGTCGGCAGCTGGTGGTGACCACCGACGTGCTGGTGGAGGGGGTGCACTTTAGTGATCGCACCACCGCCCCCGCTGATGTGGGCTGGCGAGCTGTGGCCGCCAACCTCTCTGACCTGGCCGCTATGGGGGCCGACCCCGAAGGCATTACCGTGGGCCTGAGTCTGCCGGGGCACACCCCACTCGCCTGGGTCGAGGGCCTCTACCAGGGCATGGCCGACTGCCTGAGTCGCTGGGGTGGGGTGGTGCTGGGGGGCGACCTGTGCCGCGCCGACGTAGTCAGCATAGCGATTACGGCCCTGGGGACTGTGGTGCCCCAGCGGGCGCTGTACCGCAGCCGCGCCCAGCCGGGCCAGGCGATCGTGGTGACGGGCTACCACGGGCGATCGCGCGCCGGGCTGGAGCTGCTCTTGAATCCTGAAAAAGGGAATCCCGAAAAAGGGGCTGGGGTAGCCCAGGCCGACCGCGATCGCTGGATTACAGCCCACCAGCGGCCCCAGCCCCGGTTTGATGCGATTTCCGCTCTGCAAGGCCTGCTGGGCGAGGCGGGCGATACTGCTGCGATCGCCGCCATGGACTCTAGCGACGGCCTGGCCAATGCCGTGCTGCAACTGTGCCAGGCCAGCGGTGTGGGGGCGATTCTGCGCCAGGCCGACCTGCCTATCGATGCGGCCCTGACCGCCTGGGTGGGAGAGGCCCAGGCCTTAGACTGGTGCCTCCACGGGGGCGAAGACTTTGAACTGGTGTTCTGTCTGCCCTGGCCCCTGGCCCAAGCGCTACAAGAACGGCTAGGAGCGCCCTGCATGATTATTGGTAAAACTACGGCTATTGATGAAACCACCACCGTCCCTGCTGTCGAGTTGTGGCCTACCGCTGCCACTGCCCCGACCTTACTTAGTCTAAGCCAGGGGTTTCAGCACTTTAGCTAGGGGATAGCGGTTTAGCATGCTTGAGAGCCACGCTTTTCCCGCAGTACATCTTTGAAGCGGTGCTGGCTCAGCAGGTTCAAGCCGCCCTACGAGACATTTTTGCTCGCTGGGGACAGCCTCAGGCACTGCGGGTCGATAATGGCCCGCCCTGGGGAAATCGCCACCACAGGCCTCAGGCGCTGATGCTTTGGCTGATCGGCTTATACCCAATCCGACCTAGAAAACCCCGATTTGAAACCGATACCTCGTAGGGGCATGGCACTGTGTCATGCGCTGTAGGGTTGTGCCTCTACAGTCTGGCCGTTTGGGAATCGGGGTTATGTGATTCGGACTTAGTCTAAGGATTGCCATGAACCTGAAACCATGAACCCTGAATCCCACCGACCTGTCACCTTGGCCTTGGCAAATTATTAGGATCAGTAGGGGTTTGAATCTGAGGAACCTCTATGGTGGGGGTGGTGATTCCCTCAACCGGAATGCCTGAGCGGTCTTGTATGCCCACGGACTCTTCGCCCACGGACTC
>DAIPYU010000095.1:0-5414 GCA_036782635.1 Nodosilinea sp. CTOTU7353 | reverse complement strand
GCCCACGGACTCTTCGCCCACGGACTCCTCGCCCACGGACTCTTCGCCCACGGACTCTTCGCCCACGGACTCCTCGCCCATAGATTCACTGCCCGTAGGCTGCTCGCCCATAGGTTCATCGCCTGTAGACTGGGCATCTACAGGATCGCTAGGGGGTTCAACTGTAGCTTCGCTGGGGTCGGCATCAGTCGGGGTACCGATGATGGTAAAACTTCTCCTCTGGGGCGCTGTGGCTGGCTGGGCGCTGTCTGCACCAGGGAGCTCACCCTGCGGTGGCTGCGCCTGGGAGGCACCACCGCTGTCGCAGAGGTCGTCTAGGTTAGTCACCTGGCCATCGGCGTCAACCATGTAGCAAAATCCCTGGGCCTGACTAACCGTAGGCCACAGCAGAGCACCAACCGTTAGACCAAGACCACCGACAGACGTTAAGAGACGGGTCAAAAGACTGGGTTTCATAGCGTTTAGTGGAATAGAGTCCCCGGCAAGGCGAGCTTGCTTTTGTAACGTACCAGTCTGACAAAAACCTCGCCATCGGTCGTTTGATAGAAACTTTTTTCCCTCTGCCCTGCGCCCCAGCGATCGCCCCAGCCATCTGCGGCATCAGTCAGCCAACCATTCCTAACCCCTGAAACCTGAAACCTGAAACCTAAAACCCAACCCCTGCCTCCCAAGAACCGCTCTAATTTCTGCCCGCCAGTCCTAGATCTGCCCAGTGCCCCAGCGATCAAGGGCGCGTTTGCCGCCCCAGCGAGCCACAATCTCGTCGTCGTAGTTGTCGGCGATGCGAATTACGGTAGTGACCGAGTGGTTTAGCTCCAGGCGATCGCAGGTTTCGCCCACCAGGCTGTGCTCAAACACAATATCGTCTTCGGCGTCGTAGGCAAAGCGGCCAAAGTAAATGCCGTTGTTTTCTCGCAGTAGGTAGTAGCCCAGCTCTGGGGTGAGGTCGATGTCGGTCACCACGTAGGCCCGCGTGGTGATTAACGACTCGTCAGCATGCCAGGGCACCACGCGGGTAGAGGCCACCGCCGACCCCAGGTTGACGAGAAACAGTGGCTCATCTTCAAACACCACCAGCGCTGCGCCAAATAGCTCATGCATCCAGGGCAAGATACGGTGGTAAACGGCCTTTTGGCCTGGGGTTTTGAACTCCATCATGCTCTCAGAAGGGGTAGGCGAGAGGGGGTACCTCTGGGGCTGGTCAGACTGTCAGATGCGCTAAGGCCATCTACAGTCCGGCCTTACCACTATTGTCTCATCCTTGCTGGCCATTGCCGCCGATTGGGCAACAGCGGCGGCAAATTTAGGGTTAGGCTAGGGTCGGCAAACCCTGTCTACACCACTGTTACGCCTATGCCTTGCATTGTGTTTACCGATCTCGACGGCACCCTGCTCAACGGCGAAACCTATGCCTACCAGGCGGCCCTGCCCACCCTGGCCAAACTCACCGAGCGCGGTATTCCGGTGGTGCCGGTGACCAGCAAAACCCGCCAGGAGGTGGCCCAGCTGCGCCACGATGTGGGGCTGCGCGACCCCTTTGTGGTCGAAAATGGCAGCGCCATCTACATTCCTACCAATAGTCCCACTGGCCAGAGCCGCTTTGCCCTGCCCCCCGGCGACGATGCCGACGGCTACCGGGTGCTGCAACTGGGCTGCAACTACGTCACCGCCCGGGCCGGGCTCAAGGCGATCGCCCAGGATCTGGGCCGCCCCCTCAAGGGCTTTGGCGACTGGAGCATTGACCAGGTGGTGCAGCTTACCGGCCTCTCGCCCGCTGAGGCCAAACAGGCTAAGGCCAGAGAGTTTACCGAACCGTTTATGACCCCCAAAAACGTGCCTGCCGACCAGCTGCGCGAGGCCGTCGAGGCCATGGGCTTTCGGGTGGTGATTGGCGATCGCTTCTCCCACCTGATTGGGGCGGCAGCGGGCAAGGGCAATGCCGTTCATCAACTGGTCAAGCTCTACCAGGCCAGCAGCCCCGGTCCCGTCACCACCATTGGCCTGGGCAACAGCCCCAACGACCTCGACATGCTCGAAAACGTCGATTACCCGATCGTGCTGCCCGGTGCCCACGGCCCCCATCCCCGGTTGGCCGACCGGGGCTGGGCGATCGCCCCCGCCCCCGCTCCCGATGGCTGGGCCATGGCGGTGGAGAAGGTGCTAGCCCAGGTGGCGATTTAACTCATCCTTGGGGCAGCGACGTAGGGTAACCTGAGTTCGGGATAAGAAAATCTTTGGCGAAGCAGGCCCACTGTCCCCTCTTGGGAGGGGTAGGGGTGGGTTAATCTATGCCAGACAGGCAACGGATCGCATCAAGAGGCTCGTATTTGTCACAGATTTGACCCACCCCGCCCTTTGGGCACCCCTCCCAAGGAGGGGACGGCGTTTACCCTCAAATGGCCTGGCGCAGGTTGGCAAACCGATTGAAGCTGCCGGGGCCGCACTCCTTCTCAAACTCCTGCACGATCCACTCCTGACGCTTGCCGATGCGCTTGGCGCTCTTTTGCAGATACTCAAAATACTCCAGCATTTGAGTGGGCGTTGGTCTGGCCCCCAAAATCGACCCGTAGCACCATTCGTCCTTGGGCCAACGGCCACAGTGCTCCCAGAATGATCGCTCGGCCCAGGTGGGCGCGTTTCGCCGCAGGTAGGCGCGGCGGCGGTGGCTGTGGAACAGCTCGATCAGGGTGGGGATGTCGTTGATCTGGTGGGCCTGGTCGGCGGAGTAGATTTCCACCATGTCCTCTAGATTTAGGGGCCGCTCGGTGATCCACTGGTGGCCGCAGTCGGGGCATTTGGCAATGAACGACAGCACAATTCGCCCGCACTGGGGGCAGGGCTTGACCGGGGGGGGCTTGCCGTCGCCGCCGCCGTCTTTTTTCACCGGCAGGTGGTAGTCCTTAATATCCTCAGGAAATCCCAGCCGCTCCAGGTTGCCCGCCTGGTCAAGAATGATGCCATAGGCCTTACCGGTCTGGGGTGAGATCCGCATGACGCGGCCAATCTGTTGCAGATGCAGGGCGCTCGACTGGGTGGGCCGCAGCATGAGCCCCACCTCGACGCTGGGCTCGTCGAAGCCGATGCTGATGACGTTGCAGGAGGTCAGCACCAGAATTTTTTCCTCCCGCAGCTCGCTGTACATGCGCTTGCGATCTTTGATCGGGGTGCCGCCTTCTACTGTGTCGGCGGTGATGCCCGCCGCGCGAAACGCATCGGCCACGTGGCGGGCGTGCTCAATGTCGACACAGAAGGCAATGGTGCGCTTGCCGGGGCAGAGGCGCTGCCACTCGCGGACGATTTTTTCGATTAGCTCAGGGCGATCGCAGGCGTTCTTCAACCCCGCCTCGTCGTAGTCGCCCCGCACGGTCTTGACCTCCTTCAGGTTGGCCACCCCGTCGGCGGGCATGCTGTAGTACTTCATGGCGGCCAAAAAGCCCCGCTGTTGCAGGTCGCTGGGCACGGGCGAGGCCACCAGGGTATCCATGTAGTCGCCCAGCTGTTCTTTGCCCAGGCGCTCCGGCGTCGCCGTCATCACCAGGTGCACGGCGTTGGGAAAGGTCTTCAGCACCTTTTTGCCCACCTGGCTAAACAGGGTGATGTGGCCCTCGTCGTAAAACACCACGTCGGGCACCCACTGCTGCCACCAGCGCCGCTTGGCCATGGTTTGGATGCTGGCGATCTGAATCGGGGCGTCGCGGTTTTCTTCCCACCCGGCCTTAATGAAGCCGCAGTGCAGACCGAAAGACTCCATTTTCTCGAAGGTCTGGCCCACTAGCACATCCAGATGCACCAAAAACATCAGCCGCTTGCCCGCCCCCTCAGCGTGGGCGCAGATCTGGCCGCTGATCACGGTCTTGCCCGCCCCGGTACCGGCGACGATCGCCACCCGCTTGTGCCCCTCGTTGAGCTTGCGGTAGAGGTCGTTGATCAGGTCAACCTGGTAGGGGCGGAGTTGGGGGGGCATTGGGCAGGGGGATGAGGTTTTGGGTGGCGGGTTTTGGGTGGCGGGTTTCGGTTCAAGGTTTACGGTTTACGGTGCAAGGCAGAGCCGTAAACCCTCGTCTCCTGACACCTGACACCCGAGACCTAATACCCCACTCATCATAAACAGGTACTACCTTCTAGCCCATTCATCAAGAGCCGCTGGGCCAGTGGCGTTATCATTGCAGTTACGTAAACCACGGGTCTGCTATGACCACCTTTCCTCGCACGCCGTTGACTGTGCCGCCGCTGGAGAATGGCGATCGCCTCAGCCGCGCCGAGTTTGAGCGCCGCTACGCCGCCATGCCCCACGTCAAAAAAGCAGAACTAATTGAGGGAGTTGTACACATGGCCGCAGCTCTACGATTTGGGAGTCATGCGGAGCCCCACAGCTTTTTGATGGCTTGGCTAGTGTTGTATGTTGCAGCTACTCCTGGCGTGCGGGTGGGCGATAACCCCACGGTAAGGCTGGATCCAGACAACCTGCCGCAGCCAGATGGCATCTTGCGGCTAGATCCGGAGTTTGGCGGGCGATCGCGCATCAGCAGTGATGACTACGTAGAAGGCCCCCCTGAGCTGGTGGTAGAGGTCTCGGCCAGCACCGCGACGTTTGACCTGCAAGACAAGAAAGCTGTCTACCGACGCAACGGAGTGCAGGAATACCTTGTCTGGCAGGTGTTTGACCGCAAGATCGACTGGTTTTATTTGGAGGCGGGTCGCTATGTCGATCTGGAGCCGGGTGAGGATAGCCTTTGCCGCAGCCGCATCTTCCCCGGCCTGTGGCTCGACCGAGGGGCGATGGTGCAGGGCAACTTGGCTCAGGTGTTAGCCGTGCTTCAGCAGGGGCTACAATCCTCAGAGCACCAGGCATTTGTAGAAAAATTGCAGCTTATACCCAGTTCAGGTCAGGATCTGTAGTCTCCCAGTTTCCCCACAGACAAAACTCTACATCTGGACTTGGATGACCTTTATAGAGGGCGCTTAGGCACAATGGAAACGCGCAAACTAGGCAACACCGAGATTGAAATCACGCCGCTGATTTTTGGCACCTGGCAGGCGGGCAAACGCGGCTGGGTCGGCGTGGAGGATGCCGAGGTGATCGAGGCCATGCGAGCCGCACTCGATGCGGGCATTACCACCTTTGATACCGCCGAAGTCTACGGCGAGGGCTATTCAGAAGAGCTGGTGGGCAAGGCCCTGGGAGACCGGCGCGATGACGTGATTCTTGCCACCAAAGTGTTTGCCAACCACCTAAAGCACGACCAGGTGATTGCAGCCTGCGAGCAGTCGCTCCAGCGGATTAGGACTGAGGTGATTGACCTGTACCAGATTCACTGGCCGTCGGGGGCCTTTGGCAGCGAAGTGGTGCCCCTGGGTGAGACCATGGCAGCGCTGAATGCGCTTAGGGAGCAGGGCAAGATTCGGGCGATCGG
>DAIPYU010000094.1:0-19860 GCA_036782635.1 Nodosilinea sp. CTOTU7353 | reverse complement strand
AAGCTTAACGGTGCGTAACATCTGACACAACTCTAGGCAGGGGCTATGGGCGTTTAGTTGCTCTAGCTGGTTCGCCGCTGGCTGATCCCATCTGCTACGATCACCCCCAACGGCCTTTCTCGCCGCCAGGTTTAGTCTCCGCAACTTTCAACCGGCCCCTGCCATGACTGCACCGCAGCCCATTCACTCTCCACCAGAGTCGGCAACTCTCTACGACAGCGACTATCTCCGCTGGCTAGCCGAAACCGCTGAGCGGCTCCGCAGCGGGCAACTTGACCAAATCGATGTCCTCAACCTGACGGAAGAACTAGACGACCTGGGGCGCAGTGAAAAGCGAGCCGTAGAGAGCAACCTGGAGGTGCTGCTGCGACATTTGCTGAAGTACCAGTACCAGGGCGATCGCCGATCAAACAGCTGGCGGTTTACGATTCTGGAGCATCGCGATCGCATTGCCAAAGCCTTTCGCGACAGCCCTAGCCTGCGCCCCTACTTCGTCAGTATCTACGCTGACTGCTACACCACAGCCCGCAAAAAAGCAGCGGTAGAAACGGGGTTACCTTTAGAGACATTTCCAGAACAGGTGCCGTTTTCTCCAGAATTGGTACTTGACCCCGACTTTTTGCCCGACGATAGTGATGGGTGATCGTTGCCCAGTCATCTCATCTGAAGCTCTCCATGTCTGGTTCCGCCCCCTCCGCCGACAGTCAGCCCCCCATCCCCGAGCGGTTGGCTAAGCACACCGTGCGCTACGCCGACCACCACTCGGTCAACTGGGACGACCTGACGCCGATGATGCGCCACTACGTGGAGATGAAGGAGCAGTATCCCCATGCCCTGGTGCTGTACCGGGTGGGGGATTTTTTTGAGACCTTTTTTCAAGATGCGATCGCAATCGCCCGCGAGCTAGAACTGGTGCTCACCAGCAAAGACGCCGGCAAGGCGATCGGGCGGGTGCCCCTGGCGGGCATTCCCCACCACGCGCTGGATCGCTACTGCACCCTGCTGGTGGAAAAGGGGTTTGCGATCGCCATCTGCGACCAGGTGGAAGACCCCGCCGTCGCCCAGGGCCTGGTCAAGCGCGAAGTCACCCGCGTGATCACCCCTGGCACGGTGCTCGAAGAGGGCATGCTCAGCGCCAGCCAGAACAACTTTTTGGCCTCGGTAGTGGTGGCGGGGCACCACTGGGGGCTAGCCTACGCCGACGTGTCCACCGGAGAATTTCTCACCACCCAGGGCGAAGACCTCGACCAGCTGGCTCAAGAACTGCTGCGGCTCCAGCCCGCCGAGGTGCTGTTTCCGGTGGATGCGCCGAATCTGGGGGCGATGCTGCGCCCCGGCGATACCTCCGACCAGCTGCCTGGCAGCCTGCCCCGCCAGTTTTGCTACACCCTGCGGCCCCAAGGCCCCTACAGCCAGAGCGAGGCCCGCCAGCGCCTGCTTCAGCGGTTTCGGCTGCGCTCCCTCGAAGGCCTCGGCTGCGACCACCTGCCCCTGGCGGTGCGGGCGGCGGGCGGACTGCTGCACTACGTCGAAGAGACCCAGAAGACCGTACAGGCTCCGCTCCAGCCCCTCTGCACCTACACCCTGGCCGCCTACCTGGTGATCGACCACCAGACCCGCCGCAATCTGGAGATCACCCAGACCGCACGCGACGGCACCTATAACGGCTCCCTGCTGTGGGCGCTGGACCGCACCGTCACGGCCATGGGCGGGCGCACCCTGCGCCGCTGGCTGCTGCAACCGCTATTGGATGTCACGGGCATTCAGTCGCGCCAGGCCACAATTTTGGAACTCTTGCAGGACGGCAACCTGCGGCAGATGCTGCAACACAAGCTAAAGCAAATCTACGACCTGGAGCGGCTGGCGGGTCGAGCTGGCTCCGGCACCGCCAACGCCAGGGATCTGGTGGCCCTAGCGGATTCTTTCTTGCGCCTGCCCGACCTGGCGGCGCTGGCAGAAAAAGCCCAATCACCTTACCTGAAAGCATTGCAGTACGTGCCGCCGGAGCTGGAGCAGCTGGGGCAGACGCTGCGATCGCACCTAGTCGAAACCCCGCCCCTCTACCTCACCGAGGGCCACCTGATCCGCGACGGGGTCAACGCCCAGCTCGACGACCTGCGCCAGCAGGCGGTGGATGACCAAAAATGGATCGCTGAACTGGAACCCGCCGAACGCCAGCGCACCGGCATCTCGACGCTCAAAGTGGGCTTTAACAAGGCTTTTGGCTACTACATCAGCATCTCTCGCGCCCGCGCCGACCAGGCCCCCGACGACTACATCCGCAAGCAGACCCTGACCAATGAAGAGCGCTACATCACCCCCGAACTCAAGGAGCGCGAGACGCGGGTATTCAACATCGAGTCAGAAATTAACGCCCTGGAATACGAGATCTTTAACCAGCTGCGCGACAAAGTGGGCGAACAGGTGGAGCTGATCCGCAAGGTCGCCGCCGCCGTCGCCGCCGCCGATGTGCTCTGTGGCCTGGCCGAAGTCGCCATCTTTCAGGGCTACTGCTGCCCCGAGATGGATGAGTCGCGGGCGATCGCCGTCACCGAGGGCCGCCACCCCGTGGTCGAGCAGCTGCTGCCCGCCGGGTTCTTTGTGCCCAACTCCAACTACATGGGTACGATCCCGAGCGATCGCACCGCCACCGCCCCCCAAGACCTGATCATTCTCACCGGCCCCAACGCCAGCGGTAAGAGCTGCTACCTGCGCCAGGTGGGGCTGATTCAGCTGATGGCCCAGATGGGGAGTTTCGTGCCGGCGAAAGCGGCAAGGCTGGGGGTGTGCGATCGCATCTTCACCCGCGTCGGTGCCGTAGACGACCTGGCCACGGGCCAGTCCACCTTCATGGTGGAGATGAACGAGACGGCGAATATTCTCAACCACGCCACGCCCAGGTCGCTGGTGCTGCTGGATGAAATTGGCCGGGGCACCGCCACCTTTGACGGCCTCTCCATCGCCTGGGCCGTGGCCGAGCACCTGGCGGTCGAGATCGAGGCCCGCACCATCTTCGCCACCCACTACCACGAGCTCAATGAGCTGGCGGCGCTGATCCCCAACGTGGCCAACTACCAGGTAACGGTCAAAGAAATGCCCGACCAGATCATCTTTCTCCACCAGGTGCAGCCCGGCGGGGCCGATAAATCCTACGGCATTGAGGCGGGGCGGCTGGCGGGGCTGCCCCCTTCTGTTATCCAGCGAGCAAGGGACGTGATGCGCGAGATCGAGCGCAACAGCACCATCGCCGTGGGCCTGCGGGGGGAGGTGCCCAAATCCACCAAACCCCGCCGCCGCGCCAGAGACATAGCGGGCACCTACGACCCCTCTGAGCAGCTTGACCTATTTGGCAAGGCCTGATTGGCTGGAGAGCTAGAGCATCGGTACAGTAGTATGGCTAAAAACCCGGTTTCTTCGTCGCTGACTAACGGCAGGACTTGCCTTCTATCCAAAAAACCGGGTTTCTGTACCAGCGTTCTAGCCTGACCGGAGGTCAAAACGTAAAAGGCTCGCCCCACGGGGCGAGCCTTTTACGTTTTGGTTGAGCAATCCTACAGCTGAGGCACGTACTGCTGCTTGTCGGGCACCAGGGTGTACTCAGACACAATCTGACGGAACTCATCGCCGTCGATGGTTTCACGCTCAACCAGCAGGTCAACCAGGCGGTCGATCAGCGCTCTGTTGTCACGCATCAGGCGCTTGGCGTCGTCGTAGCATTTGTCGACGATCAGCTTCACCTGGCCGTCAATGCCAGCCGACACCTCCTCAGAGTACTCCGAGCGAGACAGCCAGTCGCGCCCTAGGAACACCTCTCCCTGGGAGCTTTCGAGGGAAAGCGGGCCGAGGTCAGACATGCCAAAGCGAGTCACCATCTGGCGGGCCATGCCGCTGACCTGCTGCAGGTCGTTGCCAGCTCCAGTGGTGACTTCAGCGTCGCCAAAGATGATGTCTTCGGCAGCGCGACCGCCCAAGGCCCCGGTAATGCGGGCCAGCAGCTGAGAGCGCGAGATCAGCATTTGCTCTTCGCTGGGGGTAAACCAGGTCAAGCCCTGGGCCTGACCGCGAGGAATCAGGGTAACTTTCTGCACCGGGTCGTGATCTTTGACCAGGGTGCCGACAATGGCGTGGCCAATCTCGTGGTAGGCAATCAGCCGCTTGCTCTTGCTGTCGACCAGGGGGGTGCCCTCCATACCGGCAATCACCCGGTCGACGGCGTCGTCAATTTCGCCCATGGTGATGGCGTCTTTGCGGCGGCGGGCGGTGAGAATAGCCGCCTCGTTGAGCAGGTTGGCCAGGTCAGCCCCGGTGAAGCCGGGGGTGCGACGGGCGATCGCTTCCAGCGAAATATCGTCAGCCAGCTTTTTGTTGCGGGCGTGGACGCCGAGGATCTCGACTCTGCCCTTGATGTCGGGCGGGTCAACCATCACCTGGCGGTCAAAACGACCGGGCCGCAGCAGGGCCGAGTCGAGCACATCGGCCCGGTTGGTGGCGGCGATGATGATGATGCCGGTGTTGCCCTCAAAGCCGTCCATTTCGGTCAGCAGCTGGTTGAGAGTCTGCTCGCGCTCGTCGTTGCCGCCGCCGATGCCAGCGCCCCGCTGACGACCCACCGCGTCAATCTCGTCGATAAAGATGATGCAGGGGGCGTTTTCTTTGGCTTTTTTGAACAGGTCGCGGACGCGGGACGCGCCTACACCCACAAACATTTCCACAAACTCAGAGCCAGAGATGCTGAAGAAGGGCACACCGGCTTCGCCTGCGATCGCCTTAGCCAGCAAAGTTTTGCCGGTGCCGGGAGGGCCAATCAGCAGCACACCCTTGGGAATGCGCGCACCGATGGCGGTAAAGCGCTCGGGCTTCTTCAGGAAAGTAACCACTTCTTCCAGCTCTTCCTTGGCTTCATCAATGCCGGCGACATCGTCAAACATCATGCCGGTCTTGGCTTCCATCATGAAGCGAGCCTTAGACTTGCCAAAGTTCATCGCCTGGCCAGGGCCACCCATCGAACCATTCGAGCGGCGGAACAAAAAGAACAAACCGCCAATCAATAGAACGGGGAAAAGCAGATTGCCCAAGGCACCGACCAGAGCGCCGTCGCTGCGGGGGGGGTGAGAGTCAAGGCTGATGTTGGCACCGCGCAGACGGCTCACCAGCTCAGGGGAGCTACCCGGCAGGTCTACCCGCCAGCGCATCACCCGGTTGTCTAGGTCAGGGTCAACCGCTTCTACAATGGCGGTTCTGCCGCCGTCGTAGAGGTCAACCGCCGTCACCCGACCGGCATCGAGATAGTCGAGAAAGCGACCATAGGTGAGGCGGGTATTGGCCGCATTTCGACCCATATCAGCAGGGGCCGACGAAAACGCCCCCTGCCACAAAAAGAACCCCACTACCAACAGTGGCAGGGTCCACAACAAGGCTACTCGCCAAGAAAATTTCATACCAATGGCCTCTTCTGACTAACGTGCAAGGTGTTAACGGGGCAGAGTGTTAACGGATGTTCAATTAACGGGAGTTGACTAAGGGTAACCCTAGGTTCACCGTGCCTAGAACCTGAATTTGCCAGGCTTAGCAGGGCGGCATCCCAACTTGAAAAGAAATATGAGACAAATCTTTACTTAATGTAACGTAAGCAACGCGGCCAGATCAAACCCGAGCCAGAAATGTTGCCAATTCAAGGGCCGATTCAAGTAAGAATAGGCAAACTACGTAAAGACAGTCTATCGCTTCCTGAGATTGCGCGGCGGTGGGGATGGCTATGATCACCCCTCCCCCGCTGATTGCCAGGGCTAGAAGGCTCGCTCTCTAAATTTCTTTAGCCCTAGACCAGGGCAAGCGCCTCCTTTAGGCGCGGCACATCGAAGCCCCGCTGGCGCAAAATCAGCCATGACTCCATCAGGTCTGGCCCCTGGAGCGCACCCATCAACGCCGCCCGCATCGATTTCATCACCAGTCCTTTCTTCACCCCCTGGGCCTTGGTAACTTCGTTGACCAGAGCCTTAAGGTCGTCGAGGGTGGCGGGATTTTGTGCCGTGAACCTGTCCCCCGTCAGCCCGTCTAGGATGCCCTGCAAAATCGCAGGCACGCCGTCGAGCTCTACCTGGGCCTTGGCGTCGTCGGCAAAGGGCACGGTTTCGGTAAAAAAGAAGCGGCTCTGCTCCACCACATCGCTCAGGCGGGTGAGGCTGGGGCCTAGCAGGGTAATGAGGGGCAGCAGCCAGAGCTGATCGGCATCGCTGAGGGCGTGCCCCGCCCCATCCAGAAAGGGCTGGGCCAAGGCCAGTAGCTCAGCCGGATCCATGGCGTGCAGATATTGGCTGTTGAGCCAGTCGAGCTTGTCCCAGTCAAACTTGGCCCCGGCTTTGTTGACGCGATCAAAGCTGAACTGCTTAGCGGCTTCGTCGAGGGTAAACTGCTCGGCGGCATCGGGGGCCGACCAGCCCAGCAGGGTCATGTAGTTGACCAGGGCCGGAGCGACAAATCCCATATTCTGAAAGTCAGAGATAGAGGTAACGCCGTCGCGCTTCGAGAGCTTCTGCCCTGTCTGGTTGAGGATCAGCGGCGTGTGGGCGAACTCAGGCACGTTAGCCCCCAGGGCCTCGTAGAGCAGAATCTGCTTGGCGGTGTTGGCAATGTGGTCTTCGCCGCGAATGACGTGGGTGATGGCCATATCAATATCGTCGACCACCACCGCCAGGTTATAGAGGGGCTGGCCGATGGTGCTGGCAGAGGAGGCGCGGGCGACCACCATGTCGCCGCCCAGGTCGCTGGCCTGCCAGGTGACGGGGCCGCGCACCAGGTCATTCCAGGTGATGGTGCGGCTGTCGTCGATCTTAAAGCGAATGACGGCGGGGCGGCCCTCGGCCTCGTAGGCGGCCTGCTGGTCGGAGGTGAGATCACGGTGGCGGTTGTCGTAGCGCGGGGCCTGGTTGCTGGCCTTTTGGGCCTCGCGCCTGGCGTCAAGCTCGGCGGGGGTGTCGTAGGCGCGGTAGGCCAGACCTCTGTCTAGCAGGGTTTGAATGGCCTGGCGGTAGAGGTCGAGCCGCTGGGACTGAAAGAAGGGGCCTTCGTCCCATTCCATACCCAGCCACTTGAGGCCCGCAAGAATGTTGTCGGTAAATTCAGGCTTGGAGCGCTCTTCGTCGGTGTCTTCGATGCGGAGAATGAACTGGCCACCCTGATTGCGAGCAAACAGCCAGTTGAAGACGGCGGTGCGGGCGGTGCCAATGTGCAGAGTCCCGGTGGGGCTAGGGGCAAGGCGAACGCGAACGGTCATGGGATTTCCTGCACTCTCTGGGAATGGAACGGTTCTCTATTTTAAGGTGTGGGGCGATCGCCCCACACCTAGCACAACGGAATCTATCCGTATCTAGCTACTCGCTCACCGATTGCTGCACCCACAGCTCTACGCCCTCCGCCAGGGCCTCGGCCAGGCGCGCCTGCTCTTGGGGATCCATAATCCACTCGAATTCGTCGGGGTTGATCATGAAGCCCAGCTCTAGCAGCACCGAGGGGGCCACATGGGGGCGGGTGAGGGCAAGGTTGTTCCAGAAAACGCCGTAGGAGGGGCGATCGCGCTTGGTCACCAGGTAGTCATGGAGAAACTGGGCCAGGCTGTGGGCCTGGGTGTGAAACCAAAAGGCCCCGATGCCAGCAGTATTCTCGGCGTCGCCAGCGTCGGGCAGGGCGTTGTAGTGAATGCTGAGGGCGAGGGTGGGCTCGTCGTCGTTGATCTGGGTGGCGCGATCGTTGACGCCAATGAAGCTGTCGTCGGTGCGGGTCATGATCACGCGGGCACCGCGCGCCTCCAGGGCCGCTTGCAGCAGCAGGGAGACATCGAGGTTGGGGGTTTTCTCCGGGGTGCCGTCGGGGCCGAGGGCACCCATCTCGTCGCCGCCGTGGCCGGGGTCAATGAGAATGGTGGTGCCAGAGAGGGGGCGATCGCCCCCGATCTCTGGCGGCTGCCGCAGGGAGAGCACCAGGGTAGTGCCCTCGTAGTGCAGCTTGTAGCCCCACTGCTGAGGGGTTTTGAGGTTAATGCGGTATTCCACCTGGTCGGGCAGCACGGGCGACCAGTCGAAGCGCTCGATCAGCCCGTCGTCGGTGACGAAGATGGTGTCGGTCTGGGGCACGGTGTTGTGCAGGGTGAGAATAAAGCTGTCGGCGTCTTGCCGAATGCTCACCGGCACCGGCACTTCCAGGGGAAAGAGAATCTCTGTCCAGCCGGGGGGTTGGCGAGAGGAGATGCCGCGAATGGGCGATCGCACCCCCGAGGCCCCAGCTACCGCCTGGGTTTCCGCCGCGCGAATCCAGCCGCCGTAGTCGAGGCGCAGCCAGTCGCCCTGGCGGGCGGTGATGCGGGCGCGGGTGCCCTGGGGTAGGGGGGTGAGGCGCGAGTGGTCGGTGCTGGGGCCGGTGCGGGCCACCCCGGCGGGCACGGTGACTGCTACTACTTCAACCATGCTGGGGTTGAGGACGCTGAGGCTGCCAGAGGCTGGGGCGGTGATCGTGTCGCCGCCCTGGCGCAGGGTGTAGGTGGGCTGCCCCAGCAGGCCAGGGGTCTCGGCTACAAAGCAGTGCTCGTAGGTGGTGGGGCCAGGGGCGGCGGGGTCGGCAGGACGGGTCTGGTCGATCAGCACCGCCGAGTTGGGCGGCAGGGCGGGGCGAGTTTGGGGCAGCAGGGTGTAGGTCTGCCCCGCCAGGGCCGCCGTCACCGTGGCGCTGGCCGGGGCCACCGCCCCCAGGCACACCCAGTCGCCGGGGGCGTGGGCCACATCCACCGCCGGGGCCAGGGAGCCTTCGGCAAAGCCCAGAGTATCGGGCAGCTGCGGCCCTGGGGCGACGCGAGTGACGGTGATGGAGAGGGTGCGATCGCCCTGGGTAAGCGTAAAGACATTTGGGCCTAGCTCCAGCGGCAGGGAGGGGGCAAAGTGGCCCGCCGGGCTGCGGTTGTCGATGGGCTCGCCGTTGAGCAGCACCGGCTGGTCGGCGGCCCCGGTGCCAATCAAGAAAATCTGCGCGGCGGTGGTCTGGTGGTCGTCGGGGGGATAGACCACCTGGAGGGGAGACTCGGCCCTAGCCAGCGTGGCCACGCCCATCGTTGTCACACCTGCCGTCACACCCGCCAGCGCTGCTGTGCCCCAAACCCAATGTGCCATTGTGGTGTCTGACCCGCTGCAATCACTACCCCGCCAGTCTACGCCTCCGGCTTACCTTCTTCAAACCCTAACCCAGCCATCTCGGCAGCCCTAGCCCCTCTCTTTTGTCCCATCTCCCCAGTCAAAGTACAACTCCCCAGAGGAAGCTGCTTTACAGTAAAGGTATCCACCGCCTATCCCCACTGCCCATACACTGAGGGGCCACCCCATGACCACCACCCCCAACCGCGTTCGCTGGACCACCGCCGATTTGGAACTCTTCCCTGACGACGGTAGGCGCTACGAAATCATTGACGGAGAGCTAATTGTGACCCGCGCCCCCCGCTGGAGCCATCAGGAAGTTACGGGCAGAGTTTTTGCGGCTTTAGATACTTGGAGCCAGGATACTGGCCTGGGCAGAGCCGCTATCAACCCCGGCATCATTTTTACCGAGGAGGATAACGTCATCCCCGATGTCGTGTGGGCCAGCAACCTTCGGCTAGATCTGCTTATGGATGAAGCAGAGCACCTGACCGGGGCACCGGAGCTGGTAGTAGAAGTGCTCTCCCCAGGCGACAAAAACGAGCAGCGCGACAAGCAGCTCAAGCTCAAGCTTTACTCCCAGCAGGGGGTGCAGGAATATTGGATTGTGGATAAAAACCTGCGCCAAATGCAGGTCTACCGGCGAGACAATGCGATGCTAGTGCTAGTTGCTACCCTCCAAGCGGTGGATATGCTGACATCCCCCTTGCTGCCCGACTTTGCCTGCCCGCTCAGCCGAGTTTTTGGCCAGCAAGGGTAGTCAAGCCTGGGTTTAGCGGAAAGCGGCGCTCTCGTTTTAGAGCGACTCGCCCAGGCCGTGGGGCCAGTCTTGCCCCAGCTGAATGGTGATGTCAGAGTTGAGCGCTCCAGTACTCTCCACCCGCACCTCGCCGATGCCTAAAAAGCGATGCACCAGTTCGGCAGTAGCCCCATCGCCCTGCTGGGCCACAATCCGACTGATGGGCAGGGGCTGGTTGAGGGGGCGATCAACGCGAATGTTGGAATAGCCGCTGTCCCGCAGGGCTCTGGTCAAGGCATCCACCGCCACCGGGTCGCCGGTGCTGTCTTGAATGGCGACCCGCACTCGACTGGGGTTGCTGGTGGCGGCCACCCGCTGGCTGCCAAAGCCAAAGTATTGGTCAACCAGGCCGTCGATTTCGCCATAGCTGGGCAGCCAGTAGCTCACCGAAAATTCCTGGGGGCTGCTGAAATTACCCGGCAGCATCAGCATCTGCACGTTGGAGCGGTTGATCTGGGCGCCGTAGCCCACCAGCGCCAGCAGTTCCTCCACAGACAGGTTGGTGTCCACATTGGACTGTATCACCGAGAGAATTTTGGGCAGACGGGCAATGGTGGCCGGGTTGAGCGTCTGCTCAGTGAACGCCCGCATAAACATCTGCTGCCGCTGCACCCGACCAATGTCGCCGTGGGCATCGTAGCGAAAGCGCAGGAACTGAAGCGCCTTGTTGCCGTCGAGGGTCTGCTCACCGGCCTTGAGGTTGATGTAGAGGTGCTGACTGTCGTCCTGGTAGCGCATGTCGATGGGCACGTTCACCGTTATCCCGCCCAGGGCGTCGATCAGCTTTTCGACCCCCTGCACATTGATGCGCACGTAGCGGTCAATCGCCACTCCACCCAGCAGGTCGCTCACCGACTCCGCCGCCAGGGCAGGGCCGCCGTAGACATTGGCCTCGTTGAGCTTAGTGAGGCTACCGCGCACGTAGGTGCGGGTGTCGCGGGGCAGCGACAGCACCACCAGCTGCTCGGTCTGGGGGTTAAACCGCAGCAGCAGCATCGAGTCTGATCGCCCGTCAAAGGATTCCATCAGAGCGTGGTAGCCCAGGTTTCTAAGCTCCGGGGGCACGTCGCGCACGTCGGTGGTAAGGGTCTTGATCCCCAGCACCAAAATATTCACCGGGCGGGTAAGGCGCGGCAGTCGCAGGTTCCCCCCCGTCAGCATCGATGTCTCTTGGCTAAACACCTCCGCCTCTTCAGCGGTGAGCTGCTGCTGTTGCAGCGGCGCCGCCGACAGCGACAGGGCCATCAGCGCCCCGGCCACCCCCGACACCGCCGCCACCCCACCTAGGGCAAAAGCCATGCTCAGCAGCCGAGGCCAACGGCGGCGGCGCTGAGCCACCCCTTGGGCCTGGGGCTGTCGCTGGGACGGCTTACGGGACGAATTGGGATGGGACACCGGCAACCTCGGGCTTAGCAACAAATAATAGTAAAAGATGATCAAGGGAAATCGCCGGGGGCAGTCGGCGTATCCCCAGGCTAGAGCGATTCACTGAGGCCCTGGTTCCAGTCTTCGCCCAGCTGAATGGTGATATCGGAGTTTAACGCTCCGGTGCTCTCTACCCGCACTTCGCCGATGCCCAGGTATCGGTGCACGGTTTCGGCGGTGGCCCCATCGCCCCGCTGAGCCACAATCCGGCTGATGGGCAGCGGCTCATGCAAAGTTTTATCGACCACCACATTAGAGTAGCCGCTGTCTCGTAGAGCTTGGGTAAGCGCCTGTACCGCTACCGGGTTATTGGTGCTGTCTTGAATGGCGATGCGCACTCGACTGGGGCTGCGGTTGGCCGTCACCTGCTGGGTGCCGTAGCCAAAGTACTGGTCTACCATGCCGTCGATGTCGCCGTAGTTGGGCAACCAGTAGCTGAGGGCATAGTCTTGGGGGCGACTAAAGGTGCCAGGCAGCATCAGCATCTGTACACTGGAGCGATTGATCTGCGCCCCGTAACCCACCAATGCCAGCAGTTCTTCCACCGATAGGTTGGTGTCAACGTTGGACTGAATGACCGACAAAATTTTGGGCAGTCGGGTAATGGTCGCCGGGTTGAGCGTCTGCTCCGTCAGCGCCCGCATAAACGTCTGCTGGCGCTGAATCCGGCCAATATCGCCGTGGGCATCGTAGCGGAAGCGCAAAAACTGAAGCGCCTGGTCGCCATTGAGGGCTTGTTCGCCCGCCTTGAGGTTGATGTAGAGGTGCTGGCTGTCGTCCTGATATTTCATGTCTTGGGGCACATTGACCGTTACCCCACCGAGGGCGTCGATCAATTTTTCGACCCCCTGCACATTAATGCGCACATAGCGGTCGATCGCCACCCCACCCAGCAGGTCGCTGACCGACTCCGCCGTGAGGGCCGGGCCGCCATCGCGGTTGGCCTCGTTGAGCTTGGTCAGGCGACCCCGCACGTAGGTACGGGTGTCGCGGGGCAGCGATAGCACCACCAGCTGCTCGGTCTGGGGGTTAAACCGCAGCAGCAGCATCGAGTCTGAGAGTCCATCAAAGGAGTTGACCAGGGCGTGGTAGCCCAGCCCCTGTAGCTCGGGCGGCACCTCGTTTACATCACTGGTGAGCACCTTAACGCCCAACACCAAGATATTTACCGGACGGGTAAGGCGCGGCAGCCGCAGGTTTCCCCCCGCTAAAATGGCTGTCTCTTGGTTAAAGACCTCGGCGTCTTCGGCGCTGAGCTGCTGCTGCTGTAGCGGTGCCGCCGATAGAGACACTGCCATCAGCGCCCCGGCCACCCCAGATATGCCCGCCACCGCCGCCAGGGCAATACCAATGCCTAGCAGACGGGGAAAGCGCTGCCGTTTTTGCGCTGGCTTTTGAAGAGGACGCCCCTGGGATGAATGAGATTGAAGCTGTGGGGGGGTACGTTGAGACACCAGAAACCTCAAGGGCAATAAAGATGGGCGGTATGCCTTGCAAAGTCACAGACAGAAGAGTCTGCAAAATTTTTAGCTGCATGTTAACAGCAATTTAGTCAGGCAACCCACGTAATATAGGCCAGGTCTAAGAATTTAGGTTAATTTTTGCGGGAGCAAGTGGCTGCCCTAGGGCAGCCGCTTGCTCAACTGGCTAAACCCCGGCAAATTCACAGATTTGCCCTGGAGCAGCCGCACCATCAGCACCAGGTTGGTGAGGGTATAGCCCGTAGTGAACAGGGTATTGGTAATCAGCAGCCGCAGCGACAGCCCCGGCGACAGGTGGCTACCGGTGCTGAGCAATCCGTAGGCCACCACCCAGGTCACTGCCAGGGTAACCACTAGCCGACTCACCGATAATTCTTGGCGGCTGCCCTGCTTGTGCCACAGGCTGTAGGCGGCGGGCACCACCCCAAAGATGGGCACCAGGTAGAGGGTGAGCTTGAGGCGCTCAAGGGTTTCGCCTGAGGCAGGACTAGCCTTTTTCATAGAGATAATTTACTGAGGTAAATCCTAAAGCAGCAAGGGAGCCAAGCTCTTGCAGGGTATGTCCAGATTATGCCCCACGCCAACGGCATACGTGGTGAAAGTGTTGTGTCCATTGACCAAAATTGTATCTATTGACCAAAAAGCTCAAGGGAATGCCCCACCGCTGCCCCTGGAAAAACCTAAAAGCGCTAATTTAGGGGATGGTTTAACGGGGCGTTATCGCTGAACTGAACGTTACCGAAGTTTTGATTTGGGAGAAAACCTGTGGAAAACTTGACGCAGTGGATCGCCACAGCCCAGGATCTGGTGACCCGGTTGGGCTTCAACATCATTGCGGCCCTGGTTATCTTTTGGGTAGGGCAGTGGGCTGCCAAACAGGTGGGTCGCGCCACTCGACGACTGATGGTGAATCGGGGCGTTGAGCCCACCCTGGTAAACTTTACCGTCAGCCTGGTCTACTACGCTGCCCTGGCCTTTGTGGTGATAGCGGCCCTCAATCAGTTGGGCATTCAAACCGCGTCGCTGATTGCGGTATTGGGGGCAGCAGGTTTAGCGATTGGTCTGGCCCTACAGGGGTCGCTCTCTAACTTTGCCGCCGGGGTACTAATGTTAATCTTTCGTCCATTTAGGGTAGGTGACTTTATTGAGGGCGGCGGCACCCTAGGTAGCGTAGACAGCATTGAGCTATTTACCACCACCATCATTACGCCCGAAAACGCGATGGTAATCGTGCCCAACTCCAAGCTGGGGGGCGACAATATCACCAACTTTACCGCCCGCCCCACCCGCCGCATAGAAACCTTTGTGGGCATTAGCTACAGCGACAACATCGACCACGCCCGCCGAGCCATATTGGATGAAATCGTCCAGGATGGCCGGATTTTGATCGAGCCCCCGCCGATGGTGAGCGTGGCGGAGTTGGCCGACAGCAGCATCAATCTGCAAGTGTGGGCCTGGGCGCAAACCCCAGACTTTCTCGCTGTTAAGCTGGCCCTGCCAGAGCGCATCAAAACCCGGCTGGATGCCGAAGGGATTTCAATTCCCTTTCCCCAGCAGGATGTACGCATGTTTCAGCAGAACTAAGCGTCTGCCAAGCTAACGATGACAGGTTTGTAGGGGTATAAGGTACACGGTATACGGTTTACGGCTTGCCTGAAAACTGCCACCCTATGTCCTTCAGCCATCTATTTGGTATTGGCTGGTAGAGATGTAACAACCTTTGCTGGGGGTGTCAGGTGCTAGGTTGCAGGTCTCAGGAACGGCTGGTTAGCGCTTGACCTGGGGGGTGACGCCTTTGCTTTCGACGCAGGCTAGGTAGGCGACTTCGATTTCGTCAAGCTTGTAGTCGTCGTAGTTGTCTTTGACGTCAAAGACTTTCTCTAAAAAGTCATTCTTTGACTCTTGCAGGGCGCGGTCAAATTTGCCCTGGCTCAGTTCTTTGGGCAAACACTGCACCATGGCGGTTAAGTCGGTGCCATCGGCGGCAATATAGCGCTTGGCGGCGGACGAGTCGGCGGCGTAGGCGGGAGCGGCAAACAGGCTAGAGCTGAGCCAGAGCAGCCCAGCAAACAGAGCTAGAGCCAGACGCTGAGCAGCGCCACGGGTAAAACGTTGAGAAGTTGACATGGTGATGGAACCGGTGAGGTGCGTTGAGGTTTTATTGTAAACAAATAAAAATTAATTGGTTGAGTAGCCCGGTTAAGCGGTAAAGCCTAGAATCCCGTGCTGGTCAGGGCATCGAAAATTTGATGGGCCATGGCTAGCTTGGTGCAGGGGGGAATCGCCACCTTGTCGCCGGCTTTGGTGAGCAAAATTGCCTGGTTGGTGTCGCCTCCAAAGCCGCTCCCCGCGACATCAATGGGGTTCGCCATGATCGCATCCAATCCCTTGCGCTTTAGCTTGTCTAGCGCGGGGGGCACAATATCACCGGTCTGGGCCGCAAAGCCGATTAGCCGCTGGTGGGGCTGCCGTTTCTGGGCCAGATCTGCCACGATGTCGGGCACCGGGGCCAGGGGCAAGGATGCTGGCAGATCGGCCTTGGCAAGTTTGGTGGTGGCCTGGGTCGCAGGTTTCACATCGGCCACCGCCGCCGCCATCACAATCCAATCGGCCTGGGGCAGGTTGCTCAGCATCGCCCGGTGCATCTCTTCGGCGGTGGTCACACCCACGGATTGGATTCCCCCCAGGCGGGCTTTGAGGGATTCTGCCATCGGGCCGTGAACCAGGGTAACGG
Source organism: Nodosilinea sp. CTOTU7353 (assembly GCA_036782635.1). Taxonomy (GTDB): domain Bacteria; phylum Cyanobacteriota; class Cyanobacteriia; order Phormidesmidales; family Phormidesmidaceae; genus Nodosilinea. The sequence continues at coordinate 4,245 of DAIPYU010000094.1, read as the reverse complement.
TGGCCCCACGGTGAATCCCAGCCTGGGCCAGGGCAATCCCCATTTTGCCGCTGGCGGGGTTGCCAATGAACCGAACCTGATCGAGAAACTCGCGGGTGCTGCCGGTGCTAATCAGCAGGTGCTTGCCCGCCAGGTCGCGCCTGCCCCCCGTGTGCAGCAGCGAGTAAACGTGGGTGAGCATGTCCTCTGGTTCGGCCATGCGCCCAGTGCCGATGCGATCGCAGGCCAGCACCCCACTGCCAGGGTTGATGCCGTGGTAGCGGGCATCCTCCAGCACCTGGTGCCAGTTGCGCTGCACCGCTCGCTGCTGCCACATGTCGGTGTTCATCGCCGGGGCCAGCAGCACCGGGCAGGTGGAGGCCAGCAGGGTGTTGGTCAACAGGTTGTCGGCCAGGCCGTGGGCCAGCTTACCCAGGGTGTTGGCGCTCAGGGGCGCAATGACGAAGAGCTCGGCCCATTCGCCCAGTTCAATGTGCAGCGGTCGCCCCTGGGTGGCCTGCCAAAAGCTGTCGTCGGTGTAGGCCGGGTGGCGCGACAGCGTCGCCACCGTCAGCGGCGGGATGAAGGCCTGCCCCTGCTGGGTGAGCACAACTTTCACCGCCACGCCCGCCTTGGCCAGCGATGAAATTACCGAGCACGTCTTGTAGGCGGCAATGCCGCCGCTGATGCCCAGCAGCACCCGACGGGGAGCTTCCCCAGCTGTAGAATGACCTGCCATACCAATCTCGAAGGCAACACCCAGATGCCAGAGCATTACTTCAACGATAGCCTTCCCAGGGCGAGCACCGCTCGCCCCTACAGATGCGGAGGTGGGTCAACAGGGGCGGTGTGGAATGGAAAGACCTATGACTCGTCGTAGGCTTCTAGGTCGAGCAAGTAGACGTAAGACTCAACCAGCTCAGGCCGCTGAAAGGCGATCGCCCGCAGCAGGTGCCAGTCTTGCAGCCCTTCAAAAGCGTTTTCGTAGGAATCGGTCTCTAGACGACTGGCCAGCTCAGCCACCGTGTCCGGTGTCATATCTGAGACTGTTTTTTGTGAAACATGTACGCTCAGCATAATCTTTTCCCCCTTTGTGACAGTTACCCCAGCGCTGTGCAAGGCCCCGAGGGGCCGATCCTTGAGCATCACAGCCCAGAGTCAGTTCACTCTCCCTTTATCCTAAGGGGTCAGCCAGAAAATCCTCCTAGGTCTGCCTCAAATCTTCGCAAAACCCGCTAATTAGCTCGATTACCTGGGGCGGAATTTCATGACCCATGGCGATTTCGTGCCAGGTCACCGCTTGCCCTTGGTTAGCCAGAGCAGTCTTAGCCTGGTGGGCCAGAGCCAGCGGCACCACCGGATCAGCAGAGCCATGCACGATCATCACCGGGCGGGGCGTCACCGGAGCCTGGGCCTCACTGTGGAGATAGCCACTGAGCACAATCTGCCCCGCCATCGGCACCTGCGACCCCACATCTAGCGTCATCGCCCCCCCCTGGGAAAACCCGGCCAAAATAGTTCGCCCTAGGGGGATTTGGGTGGTTTGCGGCAGGGTCAGCAGCCAGGTCTTGAGGCGATCACAGCTGGTTTGCAGATCGGCCTGGGCGGCAAAGTCGTGGGCACCGCGAAAGTCATAGCCCGCCGGAAAGCTGTACCACATCCGCCCCCCCGGCACCTGGGGGTGGGGCCAGGGGGCATCGGGAAAGATCATCGCTACGCCCTTGAGGTTGAGGTAAGGGGCCAGCCCCACCAGATCGGCGGCATTGGCCCCCCAGCCGTGGAGGGCGACCAGGCACCAGTCGGCAGCACCGGGGCCGGGGCCGTAGGTGAGGGCTTGTAGGGGCGGTTGAGCAGGAGGCATAGCAACAGCAGGAAATTATCGCCCTTAGCTTAGAGCATTTATGGGCGAAAGGATTTGCGCTGGCGCTGGCGGGCCTTCAAGCGCGATCGCTTTGCGGGCGTCAGCGCCCCATGGCAGTGGGGGCAGCTAATGCCCCGTTCATACTCTGGGGCGGCTTTTTCGGCAGGGCTGAGGGGATGACCACAGCCCAGACACAGCTCGTGGTCGGTGGGGGCCAGGTGATGGTCGACGGCGACGCGATCGTCAAACACAAAGCAGTCGCCCTGCCACAGGCTGCCGTCCTCTGGTACAGTTTTCAGGTAGTTGAGAATGCCGCCCTGGAGGTGGTAGACCTGCTCAAAACCCTGGTCTAGTAGATAGGCGGTGGCTTTTTCGCAGCGAATGCCACCGGTACAAAACATCGCCACTTTTTTGTGCTGGGCCGGGTCGAGCTGGTTGGCCACGTAGGCAGGCAGTTCTCGAAAAGCATGGGTCTGGGGATTCACCGCTCCCTTAAAGCTGCCCAGCTCCACCTCAAATTTGTTGCGGGCGTCGATCACCACCACCTCAGGGTCAGCAATCAGCTGGTTCCAGTCTTGGGGAGCGACGTAGGTGCCGACCGCTTGCTGGGCAGGGTTGACCTCCGGCCGCCCCAGGGTGACGATTTCTGACTTCAGTTTTACCTTCATGCGCTCAAAGGGTGCGCCTGCGGTGGTGGATTCTTGATGGGGAAAGGGGCCAATTTCGGGGTGGCCGTGCAGCCAGGTGAGGAGGGCGTCAAGGCTGGGGCGATCGCCCGCCACCGTCGCATTTAGCCCCTCGCTGGCCAGCAGAATAGTACCCCGCAGCCCCCAGCCTAGACAGCGCTCTAGCAGCTCGGCTCGCAATGCCCCCGGCTCGCTCAGCGGCACAAATTTGTAGAAGGTGGCGACGACCCAGGTCATAACAGCATCTCGACAGAGAGGATTCTAATTATAAAAGGTGATGTCGGCACACCCACAGCCCACGCAGGTGTTTTAGGATGCTTCAAAAAGCGCCTATCGTGGTTGTTCCAACCCCTCGCACTAACGTACAGATGGTGGTTACAAAGGCTAATCTCCATGCCCCCAAGCAAGACGCCAACTACTGGCGTAGTCAACCCTGTGCAGACAGGCTAGAGGCTCTAGAGTCTATCCGGCAGCAATACCACCTTTGGAAATACGGTGCTGAACCAAGATTTCAAAGAGTTTGTACAGTCGTTAATTTGACCACCCCCTAATTTAAGTTGCTATCCCAAGAACCCGTCCCAGGGGCAAACTAAGCTACCTTAGCCATATAGTTTTTTGCCTGAGCTGATGTCTTCGTCTGCCATTACCACGGTTGTAACCATGATGGAGTTTTTGCCTGCGGCCCTACAGGAGCAGGTAGCTGAGCATCTGCGCGACTATAGTGCTGACTTGCAGGATGAGCAAAGATGGGAAGCGTCTTTTCAAAATTCTCAAGATAGTTTGATTGCCGCTGCGAGAAAGGCAAAGCAAGAAATAGCAAACGGTCAAGCTAACCCGCTTGACCACGAACAATTGTGAAATCAGATGTCTTGCCTTCGTTTTGGGCTGAATATCGGCGTTTGAACCCCAATATTCGGCAAAGTGCACTTGAAGCTTATCGACTGTGGGCTGAGAACCCTTTTCATCCATCGCTACGTTTCAAGTGCATCAACAGCCAGGAAAGTATTTGGTCTGTTAGAGTCACGCGCGGCTATCGTGCTATCGGTATTCTGGAGGGTGATACCGTCCCTTGGTTCTGGATTGGCAGCCACGACAACTACGCACGATTCTTTGGCTGAGAAGCTACCTCACGCCCAGAAACCGGGTTTCTAATGTGCTGTGTCTCAAGCCTTGAACTTGGCCCAGAAACCCGGTTTCTTTCTGTGCCTCAAAGCTAGCCGACGCTTGCACCAAGCTGCTGCCCCTGGTGCTCAGCCTGTTTGCCCTGATCTAATGCCTTGGCAGGACAACTAACATGAACATTGAATACGACGCGGAAGCCGATGTGCTCATTTTTGTCATGAAAGATGCGCCGCCCTGCAATGCCCTTGCTGAGCCGGGTGGGGTAATAGTCAGCTATGACGAAAATGCTGAGCCAGTCAGCATCGAGTTTCTCAATGCATCCAAACGAGAGTTATTCAACCCCAACGAGACTGTTCTTCAAGTGCTGAGATGATGGATCAATGGCTCAAGGCCCACAGCTCGATAGCCCACAGTTCTATAGCGTAGAGGCAGTTCGCGGCTTGTCGCGAGGGATGAAGGTGGGCAGTGCCCACCCTACGGGGTGGAGACTCACGGCATCCTATAACCGGTAGGCCTGGTACACCTCTGCCGCCGCGTGATGCAGCAGCGAGTGGCGAAAGATCAGGTCATTCATAGATTTGCCGTAGCCGCCGCCGA
>DAIPYU010000093.1:0-19873 GCA_036782635.1 Nodosilinea sp. CTOTU7353 | reverse complement strand
CGCTCGGCGGTGATGGTCATGCCGCTGATGGCCGCATCAATGGTGCGCGATTGCAGCGCCGGCACCAGCCCATCGAAGGGCAGGCTGATAAACTGCACCTCGCGCCCGGCGGCCTCGCCAATCGCCCGCATCAGCTCAATGTCAAAGCCGGTCAGATCGCCCGTGGCATCATCTCGCATTTCAAAGGGCGGAAAGGCGGGCTCAGTGCCCACCTCCCACAAAGCGGGGGCCTCCTGGGCCAGGCTCACCAGCTGGGCGGCCCCGATTCCGAGCAGCACCCCCAGCACCAGGGCCAGGGCGCGCTTAAACCAGCGAAAGCGAAAGATCCGAAAAACCATGGGCCATGGGGATGGTAGAGGGGCAAATTGGTGCTCCCCGCCGCTTTGGCGAGGATATGATGATGCACCATAGACAATTTCATCGGGTCGAAATTGTTGTCTAGAATACAGATACCCCAGGGTGCCAGTGATTCTCTGGAAGAGAGAGACCGCAGCATTCCCCCCATTTCCCCAAACCCTGCCCATGACTACCGCCACGACTACCACCGCTACGGCGATCGCCACTCCCGTCATTGCCTGCGACAATCTGTACAAGAGCTTTGGCCCGATTGAGGTGCTCAAGGGAGTCAGCACCGCCTTCACCAAGGGCGATGTGGCGTCGATCATTGGCCCCTCAGGCTGCGGCAAGAGCACCTTTCTGCGCTGCCTCAATCGCCTAGAGGCGATCAACCAGGGCCATTTAGAAGTCATGGGCCAAGATGTCTCCGCCGCCAAGCTGCCCCGCCAGGCCCTCTACCACCTGCGCAGCCAGGTGAGCATGGTGTTTCAGCACTTCAACCTGTTTCCCCACCTGACGGTGATCGAAAACCTGATGCTGTCGCCCCGCCGGGTGCTGAAGTTCCCCGCTGGCGACTGTCGCGATCTGGCCGAGCACTACCTGGCCAAGGTGGGGTTGAGCGATCGTGCCGATGCCTACCCCGAGCAGCTGTCGGGGGGCCAAAAGCAGCGGGTGGCGATCGCCCGCAGCCTCTGCATGAAGCCCGTCGCCATTCTCTTCGATGAGCCCACCAGCGCCCTCGACCCCGAGCTGGTGGGCGAAGTGCTCGGCGTCATGCGCCAACTCGCCGAAGAGGGCATGACCATGGTGGTCGTCACCCACGAAATGCAGTTTGCCCGCGAAGTCTCCAACCGGGTGCTGTTCTTCAACGACGGCATTATCGAAGAAGAAGGCGTGCCCGCCGAGGTGTTTGCCAACCCCAGCAGCGATCGGCTGAAGGCGTTTCTCAGCCGCTTGAGTCAGCATTAGGGAGTGGGTGAGTGGGTGGGTGGGTAGATGGGCGGGTAGGGGCAAACCCACGTGTCTGCCCCGATCTTGACCTAGGGAATTTGGTTTTTAGATGAATGAAACCCGAAACCCGATACCTGATACTAGATCCGCCTTGGCTAGCCCCGGTTGAGCTGGGCAAACACCGTTTGCCCCTACGCAATCCGCCTGTTTGGAATCGGGGGTTATACGATTCGGATTTGGTATGACACCCGAAACCTGATACCCGAAACCTGATACCCAAATCTCCCCCACAAACCATTGATCTGATCGCGTATCAACGCTATGATTAGAATCTTTGGAATTTGTTCGGAGAGTAAACGTTTATGGCGCGATATAGAGGCGCTCGCCTGCGGGTTGTACGCCGTCTGGGCGAGCTTCCGGGCCTGTCCCGCAAGACCCCCCGCAAGGCTTATCCCCCCGGTCAGCACGGCCAAGACCGCAAGAAAAAGTCTGAGTACGCGGTGCGGCTAGAAGAAAAGCAAAAGCTGCGCTTCAACTACGGCCTCACCGAGAAGCAACTGCTTCGCTACGTAAAAAAAGCTCGTCGGGCCGGTGGTTCGACCGGTTTGGTGATTCTGCAATTGCTTGAAATGCGGCTTGACAACACCGTGTTTCGCCTCGGCTTTGGCCCCACCATTCCCTCGGCACGGCAGGCTGTCAACCACGGCCACATCTGCGTCAACGGTCGCGTGGTGTCGATCGCCAGCTACCAGTGTCGCCCCGGCGATGTGATCACCGTGCGCGATCGCGACGCCTCCAAAAAACTGGTTGAAGCCAACCTGGAATTTCCTGGCCTGGCCAACGTGCCCGCCCACCTCGAACTCGACAAAGCTAAGCTCACCGCCAAGGTGAACGGCATCATCGAGCGCGAATGGGTGGCCCTCAACATCAACGAACTGCTCGTGGTTGAGTACTATTCCCGTAAGGCCTAGGCTGCTGGCGCTTACGAGATTTGTTCGTACAAACTATGTTTGCTGGCCGATGAGGCTTTTCGCTTACCGCCCATAACGCATTACTCTGAATTGATTAACAGCTTGGTCTCTAGCCCGTCAGCCAGAGACCATTTTTGTTGCGGTTTTTTGATGTCGGGTTTCTGCTGCGGTTTCTGTTGCAACTAGATATCCAAAACCTGAGTTCGGGATAGGGAAAATTCTTAGCGAAGCAAGCCCGCTGTCCCCTCCCGGGAGGGGTAGGGGTGGGTTAGTCTATGCCAGATGGGCAACTGACAGCATTGAGAGACTTGGATTTTGCCATAGGTTTGACCCACCCCGCCCTCCGGGCACCCCTCCCAAGGAGGGGATGGCGTTAGAGGTTATCCAACGGCTGGGCCGTGCCGCAGTGGCGGCAGTAGGGCAGGTACTTATAGGTGGGCTGGTGGCAGTGGCTGCACTCCATTTCCTGGTGGTAGCCGCAGTGGGGGCAGTGGGTGTCACCAGGGCGCAGCTTTTTGGCGCAGCGAATGCACTTTTGGTTTTGCACCCGTCCCGCTACTTGAAGCCGAGGGTTGAGCACCACCTTTTGAAAGAATTTGATCATGCCGTAGCCCACCAGGGGCACCAGCAAAATGTAGAGGTAGTTGATCAAAAACAGCAGCCCCCCCAGCAGAGCGATCACAACCTCCGAGAGCCAGCGGGCGATCGCCCCAAACTGCAGCAGCTCAAAGACCTTGATCACCAGGGGAATGCAGAAAATCACCAGCAGGTGCCAGCTCTGGAGAGCCACCAGGCCGTAGCCGCGCCGCTCGGCGGTGCGGTGAACCGCCCAGGCCAGGCCGATCAAGGGCAACAAAAACAGGCCCTGAAACAGCATTTGCACTGTGGGGTGCCAGAAGGATGATCGCTGAAACTGGCGATCAAGCTGCTGAAACTGGCTGTCGTTGTTGAGCAGGGTGAGAAACTGCTGACTGGCGGGGGTTTGGGCCAGCTGGGTTTGCAGATCGCTCTGCTGCGATCGCAGATCCTCCAGGCTAGCGTTGTTGCGCTCCAGGGTGGCGCGGGCCTGGGAGGCCTCCACCTGGTTGATCGATTGATCCTGAGGCTGCCCGGCGATCTGCTCTAAAAGGGTCGAGTCGTACTGGCTGCGGATGGTCTGATTTTCTTGCTCTAGGGTGGCAATGGTGCGCTGGTTTTGGTCGATGCTATTGAGAATGTCGCGATTTTCGCTGGTGTTGAGACCGTCGGCGGTGGCGGCATAGTCGAGGCAGATGGGGGACACTTCGCCCAGGTGTCCCCGTGCGGTGCGGCGATAGTCGGCGGCCCAGCTAGAGTCTGGGGCTTCATGAATCCGCAGCGTGTTGCGGAGAATGTCGTAGTTGCGATCGCCCTGGGTTTGTTCGCGGTACTGCTGCCACGAACTGTGGCAGGGGTAGGCCTGGTAGGGGGCCAGCGGCCAGCGGCCAATGTCGTTGAGGCCGCTAAACACGTTGAACAAAATAAACAGGTCGATCAGAATAATCACCGCCAGACTGGCCCGGTTGACCGGCTCGTTATTGACGGTGCGGGCCTGCCTAAAAAAGCGGCGAAACTGCCGACGAACTCGGGTAAACATGACTCAAGGCTCCTGCGGTGTGCTAATCCGACTGTAGCCCTGGCCACTCGTACCGCAGGCTTTTTTCAGCCAGTTCTCGATTCTGGCCTGAGGGTGGGGGTTTGCGGTTTGCGGTTTGCGGTTTGCGGTTTGCGGTTTGCGGTTCTGCCTGATGCCGTGCACCGTAAACCCTACACCGTGCACCGTGAACCCTGTACCTTGCACCGTCAAGGATCAATCTTCCCGAAGAATCACCTCAACCGCTGAGCGCTTGATCGAGATCGGCGATCAAATCATCTACATGCTCTAGGCCAATAGAGAGGCGCAGCAGGTTGGGGGCGGTAGCGGTGCCTACCTCAATCGAGGCGCGGTGCTCGATGGTGCTGTGGGGGCTGCCGAAGCTAGTGGCGCGGGCGATCAGGCGGGTTTTGGCGGCAACGGCCATGGCGGTGTCTTGGTCGCCCTTAACCAAAAACGAGAGCAGGCCGCCATAGCCGATCATTTGCTTTTGAGCGACGGTGTGGCCAGGATGATCTGGCAACCCTGGGTAGAGCACCTGTTCAATCGCCCCATGCTGAGTCAGCCAGACGGCCACGGCCTGGGCCGCCGCCGTCTGGGCGCGCACCCGCAGGGGCAGGGTTTGCAGGCCCCGCAGGGTGAGCCAGCAGTCAAAGGGCGACGGCACCGTGCCGCCGATGGTTTGAATTAGCCGCAGCTGCTCAAACAGTGGGTTTAGCTCGCGGGTGACGACCGCCCCGCCGATCACATCGCCATGGCCAGCCAGATACTTGGTCGTGGCGTGGATGACGAAATCGGCCCCCTGAGCGAGCGGGGTTTGTAGCACCGGGGAGGCGATCGTGTTGTCGCAGGCCAGATAGGCGTTGGCCTGGTGGGCCAGATCGGCCACCGCCTGAATATCGGTGACAGCCAGCTGCGGGTTCGACGGCGTCTCGATCAGCACCAGGCGGGTGTTGGGACGCAGGGCCGCCGCCACCGCCGCCAGATCCGTCGTGTCGACCAGGGTATGGCTCAGCCCCCAGGGGGCGAAAATTTCCGCCAGCATTTGCTGTACCCCAAAGTAGACGCTCTGGGGAGCAATCACGTGGTCTTGGGAAGTGAGTGCTTGCAGCAGCGTAAATGTGGCGGCAGAGCCAGAAGCAAAGGTGGCCGCTTCTACCCCTTGCTCCAGGGTCGCCAGGGCGGTTTCAAGGGCGTCGCGGTTTGGGTTGCCGCTGCGGCCATAGATATAGCCGTGGGGGTAGCTGCCGTCGCCGCCGCGCTCAAAGGTGGTCGAAAGGTGAATCGGGGCGGTGATCGCCCCAGTGGTGGGGTCAATGCCCCGACCGCTGTGAACAGCCTGGGTATCAGCAGAGAAAGGGCTGGCGTCGGGAGACATAAAATGATGGGAAAATGACAGTCCCCTGATTGTAGGAGCGATCTTTCCAGCAATTGTTAGCCAAGGCACTGACCGATGCGATTCCCGCTTAGGGAGGCTTCGCCAACGCACCCAAACCACCGCCCCCCACCTGGGCACCCTAACCCCATCCACCCACCCGTCCACTCAAAATTCTCTATGTAAGAGCAGGGCAGACACGTAGGTCTGCCCCTACACACCCACCCATCCACCCGCCCACCCGCCTACCCACCCACCCACCCACTCCCCCATGGACTTCCTCATCACCTCCGCCCTCGTCTTCCTCTTCGGCTCTGCCGTGGGCAGCTTTCTCAACGTTGTGATCTACCGGGTACCGGCGGGGCTGTCGCTGCTGCACCCGCCCTCTCGCTGCCCCCGGTGCGAAACCCGGCTCAAGCCCTACGACAATGTGCCGGTGCTGGGCTGGCTCTGGCTCAAGGGTCGCTGCCGCTACTGTAGCGCCCCGATCTCGCCTCGCTACCCGCTGATTGAGGCCTTGACCGGGGTGCTGTTTTTAGCCACCTTTTGGCTGTTGGGCATGACCTGGGCCACGGTGGGTTACTGGCTGCTGCTCAGCTGGCTGGTGGCCCTCGCCTTCATTGACCTCGATACGCTGACCCTGCCCAATGGGCTCACCCAGTCGGGGCTAGTGCTGGGACTGGTAGCGAAGTTTGCCCTGCCCCTGCTGCAAGGGGAACCCTGGCCTAGCCCGATCCAGGGCCTTTTGGGTGGAGTGGTGGGCGCAGTGCTGGGCCTCTGGCTGTTTGACCTGATTACCCTCTTTGCCTCGGCGGCCCTGGGCCAGACGGCCATGGGCGGCGGCGATGCCAAACTGGCGGCAATGCTGGGGGCCTGGCTGGGCTGGCAGGGGGTGCTGCTGAGCGGGTTTTTGGCCTGTTTGGTGGGGGCTGTGGTAGGGGGCGGGGCGATCGCACTCAAGCTGATCAGCCGTCGTCAGCCGATGCCCTTTGGGCCGTTTTTAGCGATCGCAGCGGTGATCACCCTATTCTGGGGTGAAACCCTAATCGGAGCCTACCGGGCAATATTCTTCCCAACGCTGTAGCCACTGCTCTACATCACCAGGGTGTACCACTGAATATCAGGGAGGTGATCCACCAGTTCAGGCAGTTCACGGATAAACTCATCCATGTAGCCAGAGCGAAAGTGGGCATGAAAAGCATCGTCATTCTGCCACTGCCCTAGGGTGACAAACTCACCGGCGTTAGAGTAACTCTGCAAAAGTTCAAAACTTAGGCAGCCGGGGTTTTCCTGAGCCAGTTCAACAATCTCTAGCAGCAGCGCTTTAAGGGCTGCTGCTTGCCCTGGGCGAGCGATGAGTTTAGAAATGGTGCGCACGGTCACGGCAGGTCTCCCGTCAGTCTTGGCCTGGCCCAGCCGCCTTGACCTAGCCAGCCAGGGTGATTCATGATCGTTGAGGGACGTGCCTTGGATCGTCGTCCCAGTATCAGCAAACCATACCCCTAGATGGCCCACCGTGACCGAACACCCCCAATGTTTTAAGCTTGGCCCCTGGTTTTTGGATACGAGCCAACGAGAATTAGTCGGTAGAGCGATCGCCCTGTCCCTGATGCTCTGCCTCGCCTGGGCCATTTACCCAGCCAGCGCCTGGGCCGCCCGCTGGCAGCCGGTGGCGGAGGCCAGCCAGCAGCGACAATTTGTCGATCTTGATTCGATAAAAGCCCTCGACCAAGGCCACGTGCGGGTGAACAGCTACTACGTTGACAGCCGCTCGGGCCAGCCCCAGCGCACCGACTATGTGACCGAGTACGATTGCGATCGCCGCCGGTTTCGCGATGTCGAATACAACGGCCCCGTGGGCAGCAGCAAGTGGATGCCCGTGGCCCCTGACCCGCTGAACTCGGCGGCGATGGAGTATGTGTGCGAGTTGGGGAGGGGGGAAGTGGGCGAGTAGGTGGGTGGATGGGTGGATGGGTAGGGGCAGACCCACGTGTCTGCCCTAGCGTTGCATAGAGAATTTTAGATTTTGGGTGGTGGGTGGATGAGTGGGGAATGGCCCTAGCCCACAACCATGACCTGTGCGATCTCTCCGGCGGGGATCAGCTTCGTGCCTACGGGCACGACCGCCAGGGCATTGGTGCCCGCTAGGTTGATCAAATTGCCGGAGTTGTGGCCGCCCCCGGCCAGCTCAAACCTGTATCCATCAGCGGCCATCTCCAGCCTGCCCCAAAGGTAGGTTTCTCGCTGCCCCCCGGCCTTGAGGTCACAGTCAGTGATGGCGGGCACAAACAGCGGCCCCCAGCCCGTCCCCAAGCCCGATCGCTTGCGCAGGGCCGGGGCCACAAACCGCCAAAAGGTCACCAGAGCGGATACCGGGTTGCCCGGCAGACCAAAGTAGAGCGGCGTATGTTCCGACTCAGCAGCAAAGGTGGCCACGGTCAGGGGTTTGCCGGGTTTGACCGCCACCGAGTGAATGTGCAGCGTCGCCCCTAACTCTGCCAGAATCTCATCCACGTAGTCGTAATCGCCCACCGATACCCCACCCGACGACACGATCACATCCGCCTGGGCCAGCGCCGACTGGATCGCCGCCCGCAGCGGCTGAGGTTGGTCGGGCACAATGCCTAGAGAAACCGGAATCGCCCCCGCCTGGCGCACCAGCGCCGCCAACGCATACTGGTTAGAGTCGACAATTTGCCCCGGTCGCAGGGGCCGATCTGGCGTCACCAGCTCATCACCCGTGGAGAGTATCGCCACCCGTGGCTGAGGCCACACGGGCACCTCGCTACACTGAGCCGAAGCCAGCACCGCCAGCTCAGGCCCACCAATCACCAGGCCCGGTGCCATCAGCGGGTCGCCCGCCCGACAGTAGCTACCCCGGTGGCGCACAAACTGCTCTGGCTCTGGCGCTTCTAAAACTAAAACCAGATCGCCCTCTCGCTGAGTCACCTCTTGAATGACAATGGTGTCGGCCCCAGCGGGCAGCATCGAGCCGGTGAGAATGCGAGCCGCCTGGCCAGGGCCGACAGGTCGCGTGGGCGATCGCCCCGCCGGAATGGTCTCGACCACCGTCAGTGCCTGGGGCTGCTCAGCCCTCGCCCCCTGCACATCTGCGTAGCGCACCGCATAGCCATCCATCGCCGAATTGTCCCAGTGGGGAAAGTCGAGCGGGCTGGGGATAGCCTGGGCCAGAACACGCCCCAGGGCCGCCTCTAGGGAGACGCGCTCAACCTCAGTAGGCAGAGGCGTCAGGTCGAGAATTTTGGCAGCAGCCTTGGCAACAGGGAGCATGGGGGAGATGAGTTTTGAGTTTTGAGCCGTAGGGTGGGCACTGCCCACCATTAAAAGAAAGTCTCCCACAGATCACCTTAATCGTAGAGTGGGCACTCCCCACCATCAGGAGAAAGTTTCCCGCAGATCACCTTAAAAATCGGGGCGGGTGATCAGGCAGCTAAGGCAGAGAGCCACAGACCCAGCCAGGGTAGCGGCAGCTGAGGCATCGGTGCCCAAGAAAACCAACAGGCTGTATAGCCCCAGCCCCACACTGGCCACCAAACCCAGAGGTGTGGTGAGAAAGTCAAAAAACTCCAGCAGCCCTTCGAGGAACCGCAAAAACTGAAGCCAGCGTGCCAAAAGTGTCATAGGGTTTACCGATTAGGTAGCGTTGGCCAAAATGCTAGGAAATCAGCTTAGATAACTCTCTCTAGAATAACTGTCGTAGCCTTAACCAAAGTAGTTTGCCAAGCCAAAGATGGCAGGTGAGTAGGGTTCACGGTTTACGATTTACGGTTTACGGCTCGCCTTGAACCGTAAACCGTGAACCGTGAACCGTAGCTTAGCTAAGTGCTAATACAACGCTTGCATCAGCCGTTTGCGGTAGGTGAGGGTAAGCGGGTCGCTGTCGCCCAGCAGCTTAAAGACCGTCAGCATGGCTTTGCGGCCAGCGTCCTTGCAGTAGGTGCGATCGCGCTCCACCACCCCCAAAAAGCCCTCCAGAGCAGCGGCAAAATCACCCGCCAGGGCTGCATTCCCGGCTTTCCCATAGACTATGTCCAGCTCAGAGTCTCCCAGGTCAGCGAGGGACTGGCGCAGAGTCAATAGCCCCCGGAGACCATCGGCTTGGTCACTGGTGGCGCGATCGCTCGGGTCGATCAACTCCAAATACTGAGCCGCCAAAGCATCATCTCCCTGGGCGAGATACACCTGAGCCGCTTTGAGCAAAATCTGGCCGTTGTTGGGGTAGCGGGTTAGCAGGTTAGCCAATAATGGCAGCACCTCGGCCAGATCGCCATTGGCCTGAGCCACCTCCAGCGCCGCCAGGTCTTCCTCTAAAGCCGATTGCAGCCCCAGCTTATTCAGCAGCTCGCGCAATTGCGGCTCGGGCAGCACCCCCACAAACCCCTCCTGCACCTCTCCCTGGGTGACAATGCGCACATCGGGCACCCCCTCCACCCCAAAGGCCTTGGCCAGCTCGGGGTTTTGGTCAATGTCAACCTTGGCCAGGGTAAAGTCATACTCCTGAGCCAGGCTTTCAAGCATGGGCTTGAGCAGCTGGCAGGGGCCACACCAGGTGGCAAAAAAATCGACAATCACTGGCTGATCAAACGACGGCTGCAGCACCGCCTGGTCAAACTCAGCCTGGTTAACAACAATAGACTGTCCCATGGATACCTCTGTAGGGGCACAAATGAAGGGGCGCAAATGAAGGGGCGCAAATGAAGGGGCGCTAAAAACGGGGGGCTAGAAACGGGGCCTTAAAAACGGGCCTTAACAAACAGGTCATAGAGCGACAGCAGCACTTCTACCACAATCAGCAGCACCACATACCACTCCAACCGCAGGCCCGTCTGGTGCCGCTGAAGGTCAAGTACCGTTTCAGCGGTGCGGCTGACCAGGTCGAGCTTGCGCTCTAGGGCTGAGTGGCGATCGCGAATTTCGTACTCATCCTCTAAACGATGGTAGAGGGGGTCAAGGTCGGGGTACTCCCACAGCAGCTCAGGCTTATCGACAATTTCGACTCGGCCCACAATTTTGTGCTGAATCATCAGCGTTTGGCCAATTTGCTTGAGCAACTGGTTGCCCTTAATATTCACCGAGCGCTGGTGCTGTAACTCAGCGGCATAGGGCTCAATGCGGTCAAACACGGCCGCAGCACCAATTTCATAATGGGCCAGCACCACGCTCTTGGCCATCACGTCGGCTACGATTTGCAGCCGCATTTCGTCCAGCCCAGACAGCAAAATCAGCCCATCCTGCACCTTACCACTGCTGTTAGGGGCGAGGCGAATGATGACGGCCTCGGTTTCGGCCTGGTCGAAGGGCGACTGGAGGTAGGGCTTTAGGGTGGTGATAAACGCCTGCTCGGCTTTCTCTGAAAGGCCAAACAGCACCACCGCCCCATAGTCAAACAACACCCCCTGCCCACCGCTGTCTATGGGCATGATCAGCGGCGACGCCTGAGCTGCGGAGCCAGCCTGGGTAAGTGTCCCCAGTTTTATAGGAAGACCTATCTGCTGAAGGTTCATGCGCTGCAGGTCGATGCGCTGCCCCAGAAAGTAGGCGCGCACGGTCACATCAGTAGTTTCGACTGGGGCAGGAATAGCCGCCGCTGGGTTTACAGTAGTCATAGGTAAGCAGATTTTAGAAAAGGCCGTTCAAAGCAAGCCTTACTGGCTGTTAAAGAGGATAAGATTCAATAATTAAACCGGGTTGAAAACCGTTGCCGGACATCCTGGTCGAGATCATGCCCTATGAACCCCATCCTAGGCTATGTTAAAAGACCGGCATCATCTGCGTAAGGCGGCTACGCGGCATTGCCCAGCCTGGCTCCTCTACGTTGAAAGCCAGGGCCAGGTTTCCTTGGCAGCGCTGCCAAAGGCAGTTCGGTTATTGTGGAAGGGGCCGTAGCCATGAAGCGTGTAGTATTTATTCTCGGTGTCTTAGAAGATGAAGACGTTGACTGGTTGATTGAGGCTGGTCAACGGATAGAAATCCAGCCTGGCGATGTGCTGATTCGCGAAGGTGAACTCTGCGATCAGCTTTATCTTATTCTAGACGGTGCCCTAGAAGTCTCGATAGCGGCCCTAGCCACTTCGCCCATTGCCCAACTAGCCACGGGGGAAGTGGTGGGAGAAATGTCATTTGTGGATGGTCACCCCCCCTCAGCGACGGTGACGGCTTTGCAACCCAGCATTGTACTGGCGATTTCCTGCTGTCAGCTGCGCCACAAGCTTCAGCAAGACATTTGGTTTGCCTCTCGTTTTTATCGCGCCCTAGCCATGTTGCTCTCTAGCCGCCTGCGCAGCACCGTGAAGCATTTGCAGGGCGAGCACTGGCGACCGGTAGCGACCCTCAACGATGCCGGCCTAGACGAAATGGGCGACATGCTCTCCATGGGCGGCATTCGCTTTGATTGGATGCTAAAACGTCTGCGCGACGTGAACTCTAACCCCTGGGAAGAAATTGAGGTGGACGGCGCTGACTAAGGTGTGGACATCATCAGAATAATTAGGGAATTTTGTATATCCTTAGAGCCTAGAGCGATGGCTATACAACCTGGCGCTGTCTCAGTTCTCGCCCATGGCAGGGGCAGATGTCCTAATCGCGATGGCCATCGCTATAAAAGCCCAATAGAGCGTATCTATTTAAGGATTCTGCTACCATTCAGGCAAGACATTTGAGGTTAAACTGTAAACCAGCTATTTAGGCAAGTCTCAGGGCCATCTGGCCCTGAGGTGCTTCCCAGCAAGGGCAAGTGGTTATAAGGCGGGCCTGAGTTGAGACCACAAGCTCAACAATCGGCTTGAACCTATTGCTCGCGGCCATGGAGGAGCTAGCTGTGATACGTTTTTTGGCCTCTTTTGCTAAATTGGACGTTCCCTGCCAAGTCAATTCTGGGCCTTGTATTTGCTAGTGTCAGAGCATGCCACTCCATACCAAACTTAGTAACATTCTCATTGTTGAAGACAGTAAGGGGCGTCGAGAAATTGTCTTAGACGGGTCGGTGTACTCCATTGGCCGCGACCCCAAGTGCGACATTAGGCTGTCGTCTCAGTTTGTGTCGCGGCACCACGCCACCCTGGTGCAGCTGCCCAAGGACGACGACACATTTTATTACCGCATCGTAGACGGCAACCTTAAGGGCAAACCCAGCGCCAACGGCATGCTGATCAATGGCCGTAAGCTTCAGGCCCATGACCTCAAAAATGAGGATGAAATTGTATTTGGCCCCCAGGCCCGCGCTATCTACTATCAGCTCAAGCGCGATAGCCAGTCAACCCTCCCCCCCGACGAGTTTGACATCACACTAATCAGCCCCAACATGGTGGAAGAGGGCGAAGAGGAAAGCGACAGTTTAGATGACGATACTGAAGTATAGGGCTTTGCCCTCAATTAGTTTCCCGATCACCTGATGAGGGGGGCTACGGTAAGGACATTTTGAATAGCTTTTTTAAGTTCCTTGATTTGGGCGGTCTATTTCAAGCCATGGGGAACTAGGGGTCTGTTGATACTGGATTTGGGATCTCTTTGCTGATCCTAAAGTGACCCCTGAGCGGTGCATTGCTGCGCGAATGCACCCTACGCAAAAGCTCTGCTTCTAAGCCGACTGACAAACCCTTAGACTGCGGCGCAGATGGCTTCGCTAACGGCGCTAAACATTTGCTCACAGTGGTTGTTGAGCCTGAGGGGTAGCTCTTCGTTTTTAACCACTAGGTTGACCCAGGTGGAGTCAGCGGCGACGGTGGGTGGATTGATCAACACCTCAATGGTGGTGAGCTGAGCCAGAGATACCTGCCCTGGCTGCTCTTTGGCCACCAGGTAGTCTTTGGTTTCATAGATCATCTTCAGCCCGCAGGATTGCAGCGTGCTGACTAGTGAATCTCGCAACCGGGCGGTGGCGGTGGATACAGGGAGTGAATTGGTATACCGGGCCATAGGTATCCTCTGCTTAGGTTTTGCGTAACAACTAGGTCAGTACCTAAGGTTGAATGAGCTGATGAAAAAGCCATTCACCATTACCCTTTGACCGTTTGAGGTAGCAAAGGTTCCTTTTGTATCCTAATGTATACCACATCTATTTTGGGCAATAGGTTCTGGACTACATATTTTACGCCATAGGTCTAGTACCAAAAGACAGAAGAATGAAAAGGGATTCCAGGACACCCAAGGGGTTCTACCTTAGCAAATAGGTAATTTACTTCTGCCCCAGAGTGCTAGTGGTCAAGGTTGAGCGTCGGTCTAACGCCCGGCTTGCCTGTAAACTTGAGAAAATAACGCGACAAGTTATGCCCGGTAAGCTGGTGGTTTTTGAAGGGGTTGAGGGCTGCGGTAAGTCAACTCAGCTAAAGCGTTTGCATGCGGCGCTGCAGGGGAGCGATCGCCTGCAGCAGCTCCAGCGACAGGGGGTATTGCCCCAGGTGCTCTCCACCCGCGAGCCGGGGGGGACGGAGCTAGGGCTGGGGCTGCGGCAGCTGCTGCTGGGCTACCACGGAGAAGCCCCCATGGTCAGCCGGGCCGAGCTGCTGCTCTACGCCGCTGATCGCGCCCAGCATGTGGAAGAGGTGATCAGGCCCGCGCTGGCGGCGGGGAGCTGGGTGTTGTGCGATCGCTACATTGACTCCACCGTGGCCTACCAGGGCTACGGGCGCGGCCTTGATCTGGCGCTGATTGACCAGCTCAACCAGGTCGCCACCGGGGGGCTGGTGCCCGACCTCACTCTGTGGCTCCAGCTCGACGCCGCTGCCGGGCTAGCCCGCACCCGCCAGCGCGGGGCCGCCGATCGCATGGAGCAGGCCGATCTGGCCTTTCACCAGCGGGTGCAGGGGGGGTTTGAGGCCCTGGCCCAGCGGCACCCAGGGCGGATTGTGGCCATTGATGCGGCGGCCGATGCCGACACCGTCGCCGCTAAGATTTTTGCTGTTGTCCATAGGTATTTAGAGCAGTGGTACGCCCCCAGTTTGATGGTCTAGTGGGTCAGGCCACCGCCGTGGCCCTGCTGTGCCGCGCCATCGACCAGCAGCGGGTGGCTCCCGCCTACCTGTTTGCCGGCCCCCACGGCGTGGGGCGGCGGCTGGCGGCCGAGCGCTTTACCGAAGTCTTGTTCACCGCCCCCCAGGGGGAGCCGGCCCTGGGGCGGCGCATCGCCCAGCGCAACCACCCCGACCTGCTGTGGGTAGAGCCGACCTACCTGCACCAGGG
This sequence comes from Nodosilinea sp. CTOTU7353, assembly GCA_036782635.1. GTDB lineage: Bacteria > Cyanobacteriota > Cyanobacteriia > Phormidesmidales > Phormidesmidaceae > Nodosilinea. Next base: position 5,430 of record DAIPYU010000093.1, on the reverse strand, counting down.
CAAGCTGGTGGGCGCATCCCAGGCGGCAGAGGCCGGGCTATCTCGCAAAAGCCCGCCCCAGACCCGCCTAGAGCAGGTGCGGCAGATCGCCCAGTTCTTGAGTCGCCCGCCCCTAGAAGTGCCCCAGGCGGTGGTGGTGATCGAGGCCGCCGAGACCATGGCCGAGGGGGCCGCCAACGGCCTGCTCAAGACCCTCGAAGAGCCTGGTCAGGCCACGATCATTCTGCTGGCCCCTGGCCCCCAGGCGCTGCTGCCCACCCTCGTCTCCCGCTGCCAGACGATACCCTTTCAGCGGCTCAACGGGGCCGATATGGCGACGGTGCTGACCCGGGTAGGGCAAGAAGAGGTATTGCAGCACCCGCAGATGCTGGCCATGGCCCAGGGCAGTCCGGGGGCGGCGATCGCCGCCTACCAACAGCTCCAAACCATTCCCCCAGAGCTGCTTACCGCGCTGCAACAGCCGCCCCACAGCCTGCGCGATGCCCTCGACCAGGCTCGCCAGGTGGCCAAGGCGCTCGACACCGAGTCCCAGCTCTGGCTGCTAGACTACCTGCTGAACTGGTACTGGCAGAGCGACCCCACCGCCAGCGCCCGCTGGCTACCGGGCTTTGAAACCGCCAAGGTCTATTTGCGCCGGTTTGTGAATCCTCGGCTGGTGTGGGAAGTAACGCTGATGCAGCTGTGGGAAGCCACTGCGTAGAGCGATCGCATAGATCGCCGCTAGTCGCTGTTGGCAAAGTTGCAGCGGCCCAGGGAGAGATCAAACAGGTGAAAGCCGTACTGCTGAGCCAGGGCCTCAAACACCTTGAGCCCGCGCACGCTGTTGCCGTGGCCATCGAGGGGCGGCGAAAACACTGCGATGCCGGCCTGGTTGGGCACCACCGCCAAAATGCCCCCCGATACGCCGCTCTTGGCCGGTATGCCCACCCGAAAGGCCCACTCTCCGGCGAAATTGTACATGCCGCAGGTATACATCACGCTGAGAATATCGCGCACGTGATCGGCCCCGACGGCCCGCTCTTGGGTAATAGGGTTGACCCCCTGATTGGCCAAGGTGGCCGCCATCACTGCCAGGTCGTGGGTTGTGACCAGCAGCGAGCACTGCTGAAAGTAGAGATCTAGGGCTTCGTCGATGGGCTGGTCGATCATGCCAAAGTTGAGCATCAGGTGGGCCATGGCGCGGTTGCGGTGGCCGGTGGAGCGCTCCGAGATAAACGTCGAGACATCGACAAACACCTCATTGCCCACGTAGCGCTGAAACATCGACAGCAGCCGATTGAGGCGCTCCGCAGGGTCCCGCCCAGGGATCAGGGCGGTGGTGGCGATCGCCCCAGCATTCACCATGGGGTTTTCGGGCCGCTTCGAGTCTTCGTCGAGGCGAATGAGAGAGTTAAAGGGGTCGCCCGTAGGCTCGACCCCCACTTTTTTGAGCAGCTGTTCGCGGCCATAGTCCTCCAGGGCCATGGCGTAGACAAACACCTTAGAGATCGACTGAATGGTGAATTTTTGCGCCACATCGCCGACCTCGTAGGTGCGGCCATCGAGGGTGACAATGCTGATGCCAAACCAGTCGGGGTTAGCCCGCGCCAGCTCAGGAATGTAGGACGCCACGCGGCCCTCGCTGAGCCCCTTGTACTCGTGGTAGAGCTGATCTAAAAACGCTTGAACCTGGGACATGGACCCACCTACTTCTTCTCCGGATGCTGCGCCTCAGGCCGGTGCTCGCCCAGGTCATTGAGCCGCCAGATAAACCGATGCAGCTTACCGAAGTCGCGGTTGTTGAAGTGCATGATCAGCCGAGGCAGGTCGGCGGTTTCATCTTTCTGCTCTTCGGGCAAGGGAGCCGATTTTTCAATGGTTCCCTTGGCCAAAATGTCGCCAAATTCTTGGTTGAGCAGCTCCACCGCCGCATCGGAGATATGGCACTTGAGCCGCATAATCAGGCGATCGCTCGTGTAGCGGCAGGAGTGATAGACCCGGTAAAAGCTGCTGATGGCGTGGCAGGCGTCATCCACATTGTCGGTAATAGTGTAGAGACTGGGGTCATCGGGGCTGATCAGCCCCCGGCTGAGCAGGTGGGTGCGAATGTAGCCATCCCAGCCCTGCCAGTAGTTGCCGCCGGGGTGATCGACCAGCACGATGGGCATGGGGTCGGCCTTGCCGGTTTGAATCAGCGTCAGCGACTCAAAGGCCTCGTCCTGGGTGCCAAAGCCACCCGGAAACAGCACCAGAGCGTCGCTTTCCCGCAAAAAGAACAGCTTGCGGGTGAAGAAATACTTGAAGTTGATCAGCTTGGGGTCGCCCGTCATCACCGGGTTAGCCCCCTGCTCAAAGGGCAGCTGAATATTTAGCCCAAAGGAATGCTCTGGACCAGCCCCGGCGTTCCCCGCCTCCATAATGCCGCCCCCGGCCCCGGTCATGACCATAAAGCCCAGCTCGGTCACCTGCTTGGCAAACTGCTCAGCCAGCTGATAGTCGGGGCTGACCGCCCCCGTGCGGGCCGAGCCAAAAATCGTAATCTTGCGCGTGTGGCGGTAGGGATAAAAAACCTGAAACCCCTGCTCCATATCCAGCAGGGCGTAGTTCAAAATCTTCCAGTCTAGGCGATCAGCCTCGCGCCCCACCATGCGCATAATGGTCTCTAGCACCTGGCGAATGAGCTTGCCGTGCTCCATGTGGGGCAGTTGCTCAAGTATCGCGGCCAGATCAGCCTGAACGCTAGAGGGTAAATCGGAGGGAAGCGTAACCATAAGCCTTGGGTTTCATAGAGGCAGCATACTATTTTAGCGAGAATATTGCCCTTGCCGAGCAGAAACCCGCTGGCGAGAGACTTGTGAGGCCGGTCAGGGGCCAGCCGGCCAGGGTATGCGGTGTACGGTACATGGTTCAAGGCAGACCGTAAACCGTGAACCGTGAACCGTAAACCCCCTACCTGTCATCCTTAGCCTGGCAGCCTACTAACCCTATAGAAGCCTCTCTCTTTCTCAAGAAACCATGGACTAGCCCAGGGCCAACATCACTTTTTTCCTCGAATACCGTTGGCCTGGGATAAAAGCGCCTCGGCAAAGGACAGCGACTGCTGGTGCGACTCACCCCCGGCTAATTCGGCCAGCTCTTCTCGCCGCTCGGTGGGCGACAGGGGCAGCACCCGCACCACCGTGCGCTCGCCTTCGCCCGCCTGAGCACCCTGGACTAAGGCGGTTTCGACCACCTGTTTGCCGACCCTAAAGTGGGCATCGGCCAGGGCCGCCACCATGGGCTGGTGGGTGACGCACAGCACCTGGTGCTGGCGACCCAGCTGATAGAGCTTTTCAGCGATCGCCTGGGCTACCCGGCCCGACACCCCCACGTCAATCTCGTCAAACACCAGCGTGCCCACCGGGTCAACCTGGGAAAAACAGGCCTTCAACGCCAGCAAAAAACGGCTCATCTCGCCGCCCGAGGCCGTCTCCGCCAGGGGTTGCAGTGGCTCGCCAGGGTTGGGGCTAAACAAAAACCGAATGCCGTCGGCCCCATTGGCGGTGGGCGAAATCGGCTTTAGCTCTACCTGAAACTGCACCCGATCCATAGCCAGGGGCTTGAGCTCGGTAATCAGACGGGTTTCTAGCTGCTGGGCTACCCCCTGGCGCAGCTGGGTAAGCTCGCCACAGGTTTGCTCTAGCTCGGCCTGGGCGGCGGCGGCCTCCGCCTCTAGCGCCTCAACCGATTGCCCGTCACCAGATAGCTCCGCCAGGGTGGCCACCACCTCGTCGCGGTAGGCCACCAGCTCCGGCAGGGTGCGGCTAAAGCGACGGCACAGAGCCTTGAGCTGGCGCATGCGCTCCTCAACGTCTTCGAGCCGCTGGGGGTCGGCCTCGACGCTGGCTCCGTAGGCGTTGATCGCCCGCCCGGCCTCTTCGACCTGGGTGAGGGCTTCGCTGACCATGCCCAAAATCGAGGTAATGGCCGGGTCGTAGCGCTCCATGTCGATCAGAATGGCCTCGGCCTTGCCCAGCAGGTCGGCGCAGGCGCTCCCCCCCGCGTCGCTCTCGTAGAGAATTTGGTAGGCCGCGTAGCTGTTTTGCTGAAGGTCGACGCTATGGTTGAGGCGATCGTGCTCCTGGGCGAGATTGTCTAGCTCTAGCGGGTCGTCGAGCTGGGCCTGCTCTAGGTCTTGGCGGTGCATTTGCAGCAGGTCGAGCTGGTCGCGGCGCTGCTGATCGGCCTTGCGGCGGGTTTCTAGGCGCTTTTTGGCCTGGGCAGCGGTCTCGTAGGCCAGGGCTACCTGTTGTCGCTGGGCCATCAGGGGGGCACCGCCAAAGCCGTCGAGCCATTCTCGCTGGCGATCGCCCGACCCCAACAACACCGTTTGCCCCTGGGCGGTAATCTCCACCAGCTTTTGCCGCAAGCCCTCTAGCTGGGGCCGGGTGGCGGGGCTGTCGTTGAGAAATGAGCGGCTGCGCAGGGTCTTGCCCAGGGTGAGCTCTCGCCGCAGCACCAGGGCACCGTCAATTTTAGGAAACTCCTGCTCCGCCAGCCAGGTGTGGACTTCGGCGGGCACCTCAAAGGAAGCCTCTACCAGGGCTTTTTGGCTGCCCGATCGCACCAGCCGCTGATTGGCCTTACCCCCCAGCACCGCATCAATGGCGTCGAGAATAATTGACTTGCCCGCCCCGGTTTCGCCCGTGAGCACGTTTAGCCCCGCCTCCAGCCGCAGATCGAGGTGATCGATCAGGGCGAAGTTCTCAATGTGCAGGGCCGTTAGCATGGGGGCAGCATGTTAGTACCCACGTATTTTAATGGGCAGCCCCACGGATACGCTGCCGAAAATGCGTAAGACTTTAAAAGATCCGCCGTTTTGCAGGTAGAAAATCAGGTAATGCCAAGACCATCGCAATGCCTTTGATGCGTTGGGGGCAGCCATGGGAGAGCATGCCTGTTGCCGCCTGATACGACATCATGGCTCAGCACTGGCCTCAGCTAGAGGCTGAGGCCTAGAGCATCGGAGCGGTTGTGCCTCGTGCCAATGCTTGACATTGGAATGCTGTTCGGAGGGTCTGTCTCCCAAGGTGATCGCAGCTCTCTGCGGGTTTTGGCCAGTGAGCTATCTGATGACTTGGTAGCGAAGGTGCTATGAATGCCGCGAGTTTGCCAGAGTTAGAGGCCAACCTACCGCAATTCATCAACCAAGGGCTTCCTGAGGAAATACAACATTGTTACGATGAACTGCAAGCGAAGCTCCAGGATGAGGCGATCGCCCCAGAGGAGCACCAAGAACTGCTACAGCTGATTGATGTTGTAGAGCAAGCTGATGCAGCTAGGCTGGAAACTTTGGTTGAACTTGCCCAGTTGCGGGGGGAAACCTTTGAAGTGGTCCCCTCAAACTGGACAGGGGACTAAGCTCTGAACGACTCAAACAATGATAGGAGTAGTTCATGAGTAACAAACGCA
>DAIPYU010000092.1:0-19972 GCA_036782635.1 Nodosilinea sp. CTOTU7353 | reverse complement strand
TACTTGCCGTCAAACACCCAATCGCCCAGGGTGCTATCGAGAAAGGCAGTGAGGTCAGCGGCAATGATGTTGCTAACATCATTGCCCGATACTGGGTTGAGGCACTGGGTGTAGCTCAGCGAAGACCCTCCAGCCAGGGGATTGCTGGTGGCCGAGCCGTTGGCGCAGGTGAGGGCAGGCGCGGGCGAGTTGCCGCCGCCGCTATTGCCTCTACCTCTACCGGGGTTGGCCAGCGCGTCGGGAGCCAGCGCCCCCAGCACACCAGCGAGTACTAGCGTGGCGCTCAATAACTTAAATACTTTCATCCAGGGCAAGTCCTCCTTAAGTAGTCACCGTAGGTAGTGGCCATAGACGAAAGGGGGCGTTTGCGTCTGATGGTTGATCCGAATGGTTGATCCGAGATGAACACAAGTTTCCGAGTGTACTCTTTTACTTAAGCACCCTCAGTACGTCAGCGTGTAGGTCAAATTACTGATTGTGGAGACACTTCACGAAAACTTTGTGGTTGCCCTAGCGGCGGCGCTGTTTACTGACCATTTTGCGCGACAGCCGCAGGTTGATCTCCTCACGCTCGGCCCAGTCTTGTAGCACCCGCAAAAACAGGTGTTTGTCTTGGCCCTGGAGCACGGCGGTTTGGTCAGCGGTTTCAATGCTGTAGGGGTAGCCGCCGCCGACGATCACCTCGCCGCGCACCCAGTTGAGGTACTGGGTGATCTGACCGCCTTCCCACATCCAGCGGGGCATCTCTAGGCGGGCGGGATAGCCCTCGCGGGTGGTTTTGAGGTAGCAAAAGGCAATCTGGTCGGCGTAGCTTCTGTACTCCTTGAGAATGCCGCCGCGATCGCACTGAAACATCGCGGTGCGATCGCCCCATCCCATCAGTCGAGAGAGCAGTTGAGCATCGTGAATGCCCTCAGTGGCCTCTAGACCGCAGGCGTGGTGCAGCATGGTGGTGAGATCGTGGGCATAGGAGGTATCGACGTAGCCGACTAGGGGTACGCGGCGGCGATCGCTGGCCTCCAGCAGCGACAGTATCGACTCGACGTAGGCGGCCTGGCTCTCCTGGTCAAAGGCTTCGGCAAAGGTGACCACCAGCGCTCCGTCAAAAAACACTAGGGTGCGCTCTGGCTCGGGGCAAGCGTTGATGTACTCCACCAGCCGCGCCACCTCCATTTGAAAGCGGCGAATGTTGACCCGGCGCTCGACGGGCTGGGCCGGGTTTGGCCCCAGGTCGGCCGGGGTCATGAGGTCAACCCGCACGTCTTTTTTGTAGGCGCGACTGGAGCTGTGGGGGTTCTCAAACCAGCCAATTTGCAACAGCGCCAGGGGGATAGAGATGTCTTTGCCGGGGGAAATTTGGGAGCCATCTACGGCAAAGGTGGTGATGTCTTCGAGCACCCTCTGCACCCACTGGGCGCTCTGTTCGCGGTTGGTCCAGCGATCGCCCACCGGGCCAGACTCAGCAAAGAAAAACGGCACGATGCCCTGATTTACTGCATTCTTGTCTGCGGCTTGTTCTGGGGAGACCGTCTCTAACGGTCGCGCCCCCGCTGGCTCAGTGGGGGGCAGCTGGGCGAGCTGTCGATCTAGCGCCAGGGCGGCGAACTCTATCCAGGCGTGGTTGTAGGCATGCAGCAGCTCAAATTTAGCTCGACTAAAGGAGCTAAACGCATGGCGCTTTTGGTCAAGCAGGGTTTTGATCTGACCTGAACTCACTGGCATAGTCCATCCGCTACTTAGAACACCTGTATTAACGGATAATTCTAGCGGGTTGGCCCGGGCTTGTCACTCGAAACCGTTTAGGTTTTGGCCATTTTTGAGGCTGTCCTTTTGGGGCTTGGGCGCTCATCCCAGAGTATTCCATCTAAAAAATACTCCGGGCAGGGGCACAAACTCGACCCCTGGGGCCGGTCGCGATTTAATTGTAAATGAGCATTTATACTCATTTCGGCTCGGGATATATAATTTTTCCCCAGGCAGAACACCACTTCTGGACTTATTAGATGAGTATTTATCTAAGTTCAGTATCATCACCTTGACAGGAAAAAATGAGGCTGGGCAACCTAAAGATTATGGCAACTCAACTCAACTCAATTATGGTCCTGCGACTTTATCTCTTTACTTGTTTGATGGTTTTCCTGCTCGCCATTGGCCCATTTTTGAGCGACCCATCCCGGCCCAAAAATCACCTGGGCAGCTGGGCATTTCTACTGCTGGCCATGGCCCTCAGCCCAATCACGCTGCCCAACATGATCAAAAAATCGATGCTCAAAAAGTGGATGGGCCACAAAGACCCATCCACCTCTATAAACTTGCCGATATACCGATTTTGAAGCGGCGGCTTAGCGCGCCGCCCTAGATGACCTGCTAGTGGTGATGTCCATGGTCGTGGCTGTGTCCTGGCAGGTGGTGGTCGTGGCTGTGCCCGTGGTGGCTGTGCACCGCCGCCGCCTGGCTCGCCGCCAGAGAAGGATTGATCGCTAGGGCATCTTCTTCTAGCAGGTCGGCGATGTGCTTATCGGCCCAGGTGGCGGCCATGGCCAAAAAGGTAGGGTCGTCATTGACACAGGGCATTTGCACGTAGGTGACATCGGGGCGCTTGCGACGCAGACCTTCTATGATGTGCTCAACATCGAGCAGCGTCTCGTGGTTTTCGGTGGCAAAGCCGATGGGCATAAACACCAGGGCAGTGGCCCCCAGATCGATCAGGTTGCGGGCAGCCAGATCCGCGTTGGGCTGGGTCCATTTGATCAAAGGCGTGTCGTGGTTGAGCCAGCCCACAGAGATCAGCGGGTATTTGTAGATCAGCCGGTCACGCACTTTGTCGTAGAGCTTTTGGCTTTCGTCAATGCCGGAGGTAAAGCCCTTGGCCTCGTGGGGGCAGCCGTGGTTCATCAGCACGATGCCGGTCTGGGAGGGCAGGTGGGCGACGGCCAGGTGGTTCTTGATTTTGTCTTCGACCATAGAGGCCAGGTAGTCGATGTAGTCGGGCGCGTCAAAGAAGGAGGGGATGTAGCGCATGCCCTGCACCCAGTGCTCGGCACCGTCAGACAGTTTGGCCAGAGCTTCGTTGACCTGTTCGATCGCAATGCCGCTAGTGAAAATAGAATCGACCACTAACAGCGGGTAGATCAGCAGCTTGTCATAGCCCTCGGCCTTGACCTGCTCTAGCACCTGATCGGGGAGAAAGGGCTTGCAGAAGTTGAAGGCTTTGAATACCTTGATGCGATCGCCCCAGCGCTCTTGCAGGTTGGTCTCAATGCCTGCTCGCTGGGCTTCGAAGATGGCGTTGTGGGGCGAGATAAAGTTGCCGTGCTGGTGGCTCCACTCGTGCAGGTCAAAGGCGGCTAGCAGCTTGGCCAGGGGCGGGTAGACCCAGGTGGGCACAGGGGCAAACTTGGCGGTGAGCAGGTTTAGCGCTTGCTCGTTGTAGTTGGCAAAGTCTTCGTAGCTTTCGACTTCGCCGTAGCCCATGAGCAACACCGCTACCCGGCTATCGCCAGGGGAGGTGGGGTGGGAGTGAGATGCAGACGCCTGCATGACGTCGGAGGTTGCGACCATAGTGCCTACTTTGTGGAGATGTTATCCCCTACAGGCTAACATCCCCCCATAGGGGATGACATTAACAAAACCAGAAGCCCTAGAGATCTGGCACAGGAATCTGACACAGGGATCTGGCTCATGGGGCGGCAATAGTTCTCCTCATCTATCCACGGGTAGCCCATGCTGCGCAAGTTCTAAATTAGTCCAGTATTCGGTCAATAAAGGCTTGCCAGGTGGGGTTAGGCTGCCAGATGCGGTGCAGGTCGGCCTCGGCTGTGGGTTCGTTTTCCTTGAGGCAGAGCAGGCGGTAGAGATAGACAAAGACGGAGACGCGCAGGTTGAGGGCGCAGTGGACAAAGACCTTGAGGTGCTGATTTCTCTGCATCACTTTGAAGAATATCTCCAAGTCCACCGGGGTCGGTGATTCCCATACGACGGGAATGTGGAAGTGGGTCATGCCCAGGCTTTTGACCAGCTCGGCTTCGTTGGCAATAGCATGATCCGAGGTCGACAGGGCCAGATTGACCACCACCGTATAGCCGGCCTCGGCCACCGCCTTAAACTGCTCTGCGGTCGGCTGCCCGGCGGTGCCCAGGGTAGGCGAAATCTCCAGGTAGTTGCGAATGGCCGACAACGAATCGGTGGTCATGGTCAGATCCCCTAGTGCAATTCAGTCCGATTGCGATTCAGTACGATAAAGAAAACTCACCCTGGAGACTTAACCCATGGCTATGGTGGAATCTACCATGCTGCCCCTGGGCACTGCTGCCCCCGCCTTTGCGCTACCCGATGTGGTCAGCGGCGAAACCATTACCCTCGGCACCTTTGCTAACTCCCACGCGCTGCTGGTGATGTTTATCTGCCGTCACTGTCCCTTTGTAAAGCATGTGGAGCAAGAGCTGGCTCGCCTGGGTCAAGACTACGGTCCCAAGGGCGTAGGCATTGTCGCTATCAGCGCCAACAGCCTAGCCACCCACCCCCAAGATGGTCCCGAGCATCTCAAGGCCCAGGCCCAAGACGTGGGCTTTACCTTCCCCTACTGTTTTGATGAAACCCAGGACGTGGCACAGGCCTACACCGCCGCCTGCACTCCAGATTTCTTTGTGTTCGACGAGGCTAAGACTCTGGCCTACCGAGGTCAGCTCGACGACAGCCGCCCCAGCAACGGCAAACCCGTCACCGGCAGCGACCTGCGCGCGGCCCTCGATGCGGTGCTGGCGGGGCAAGCCATGTCCAGCGACCAAAAGCCCAGCGTCGGCTGCAACATCAAGTGGGCACCGGGCAACGCCCCGGCCTACTTTGGATAACGGCAGCCAAAGGTCAAAGAATACAAAGAATCCAGCAATTCTTGGCTGCCTCGCTTTAAGCTGCCAATACTGGTGCAGACTTGCTTAGCCAGCATCTAAATCCCTATGGGTTAGAGATGGGTGAGAGATTATGGGGCGAGGGCGGCGGTTTTGCCAATGTTGTCTATTAGGCCTGGTGGCGGTGCTGCTGCTCCAGGCCTTTGGCTGTGGCGCAGCTAGGGTTTCGCCGTCGCCGCGGCTTACCATCGGAGTGGTGAGCTACGACGATGCCAGATCCTCAGACCAGTATCAGCGTTTTGCCACCTACCTAGCTGAGCAGCTCCAGGCGGTGGTTGAGCTAGAGCCGGTGGTCAACGAGATTCGTGCGGTTGAGCAGGTGCGGGCTACTAACTGGTCGCTGGTGTTTGCCCCCGCCGGGCTGGCGGCCATTGCCGTAGCCGAGGCCAACTATCTACCGATGTTTCCGCTGCTGGGCACTCCCAACCAGCGGTCTGTGCTAGTGGTGTCCGGCAACAGCAGTTTGCAGGGGCTGGGCGATCTGGCCAACCAGGCGATCGCCCTGGGGGAACCAGGGTCAGCCACCGGCTACTATCTGCCTCTCTACGACCTCTACGGCCTCACCCTGGAACGTATTGAGTTTGCGCCTACGCCGACCACCGCCCTAGAGTGGATCGATCAGGGCCGAGTGGCCGCTGGGGCCATGTCAGAGGACGACTTTCAGCGGCATCGCCACAGGTTTGAGCATGGCACCTTCCGCATTTTGCACACCAGCCGCGCTGTGTCTCCGGGGGCGGTTTTGGTCAGCCCCAGGGTAGATCGTAATCAGCAGCAGTATATCGAGACCGCCATGGAAAATGCGGTCTCAAATATCACCACTGATGCCGGCTACATTCCCCACGCGCCCCCGCCTGACCTCAGTCAGGCCATCGCCCTGGTTAAAAAAGTGCGGCCCCTAGAATCGCGGCTCAAGGAGCAGCCCGTTGTGCTCACCACTGCCGCGCCCGCCGATGGCAATTGAGCGGGTTGCAAACGGCTGCTCACAGCGCTCTGAATGGCTAGAGGTAAGACCGCAGGCAGCTAAGCCATAGGATAGAATTAAGCCCAGAGTTAGCTTTCAAAGCTGGCTAATTGGAGGGGCAGAGCTGGCCCCAGCGATTCGAGCATTAGTGCGGTTGATGGCCGCCAGCAGGGTGTGCATGACTACACCATCAAACCGGCGGGATGGGTTGAGAACCATGCTCACCCAACGGGGAAGGCTAACGCTACTCAACCGGCGAGCTGCTGTGCCAATTGACGATTTAAATCTCCTGAGCAACCCTTGGAGCTGACGAGTGTGACCCACGGACATCGCACCCTAGCCGCAATTATGTTGACCGATGCGGTGGGCTTCAGCGCCCGCATGTCGGTTCACGAAGAGTTGACCCTCTCGCAGCTTCAGCGCGATCAGGCGCTGATGGAAACCCTTTGCCAACAGTTTGAAGGCAAGGTGCTGAAATCGACTGGCGATGGCCTGCTGACGTACTTTGCCAGCGCCGTTCAGGCTGTGACCTGCGGGCTAGAAATTCAGAAAGAGCTGCACCGGATCAATGCCAACGTCGAGGGGGAGCCAGCGCTACTGCACCGCATTGGCATCCACTTGGGGGATGTGTTTTTTAGCCAGTCTGACGTGATGGGCAACGGGGTCAACATCGCCGCCCGCCTCCAGACCGAGGCCCACCCCAGCGGTCTCTGCATTTCTAAAATTGTCTACGACGTAGTCAAATCGCGGCTGGCTTTAGACGTGACCTACGCCGGGCCGCTCCAGCTCAAAAACATTCAAGAGCTGGTGCCGGCTTACCACGTCCACCCGTTTCCCCAGGCCCGTCAGGGGGTTGCCCCTGGGCCTCCGGCAGCGGCGGCCCAGGCCCCAACTCCAGCGCCGATCCCACCAATCGACCCCTCGGGCGATCGCCGCACTTTAGCCCCAGGTGCTAAGGTCGGTAGCCGCTACATTGTTCGTCGGGTGCTAGGCCAGGGAGGCTTTGGCCGCTCTTACCTGGTAGAAGATTCTCAGCGGTTTGGCGAGGCCTGCGTGCTGAAGGAGTTTTTCCCTACCAAAAAGTCGGGGAAAAATCTGCAAAAGGCCCTGGACCTGTTTAAGCGAGAGGCCAAAACCCTCTACCAGCTCGACCACCCCCAGGTGCCCAAGTTTCAGGCCTGCTTTACCCAGCGAGAGCGCCTGTTTATTGTGCAGGAATACATTGACGGGGTGCCCTACTCGCAGCTGATTAAGCAGCGTCGCCAGCAAAACAGCGGCTTTTCTGAGGCCGAGGTGGTGCAGTGGCTGATGCAGATGCTGCAAGTGCTGGACTATCTCCACGGCTTGAATATTGTGCACCGCGATATCTCGCCGGACAACATTATGTACTGCCGCGATCGCAGCCTGCCGGTGCTGATCGACTTTGGCCTGGTCAGCAATGCCATCAGCACCCTGCTCTCCGATGAGATGACCGACGACGAGGCCCGGCCCGCCACCATGGTGGGCAAGTTTGGCTACTCGCCGCCCGAGCAGATCCACCTGGGCCAGTGCTTTCCGTGCAGCGATCTCTACGCGCTGGGGGTGACGGCGATCGTGCTGCTGACCGGCCGCTACCCCCGCGATCTGATCGACCAAGAATCCTTAGAGTGGCGCTGGCAGAGCTACGTCAGCCCGAGTCAGCCCCTGGCCGATATTCTGACCCGGCTGGTGCAGCAAAAACCCAAGGCCCGCTTTCAGACCGCTGCCGAAGTGGTGCAGCACTTGAGCCTGCTGACCAGCCCAGCGGCAAAGCCGATCTCGCCCCTCGCCGCCGAGCCGGCCTGGCCCCCCTCGGTCAAGCAGTTAGCCCCCCTGGCCACCGCCGCCGCTCAAGAACAGGCCCTAAAGCAGCACAATCTCTCGTTTATAGAGGCCTGCCGTCAGGAGCTAATGCGCTGTATCGGACCCATGGCCAGCGTCATTGTCGAAGACATGATCGATCAATATCCCCAGGCCACCCCCCAAGAATTTGTCGAGATTTTGGCGAGTCAGCTGTCTGACCAGCGGCAGGCCACTGCCTTCATGAGCGGCATTCAGGTTGCCGTCGAAGATCATCTCACCCAAATAGAACCCAGCTCTGCAAACTTTTCCGCTCCAGTTTCTGGCCCGGTTTCAAGTCCGGTTTCTGGCCCGGCATCGCAACCGGCGGCCCCGGCCGCAGAGCGCCCCAGCCCAGCCTTTCTCCACCGCTGTCGGCAGACCCTCACCCGCTGCGTTGGCCCCATGGCCAGCTATCTGATCGACGACACCCTGGCCGATTTTCCCCAGCTCTCGGCGACGGAACTGGTAGCCCGCCTAGCTGCCGAGATTCCCGACCCAAAGAAGGCGGAGGAATTTCTTCGACAGATGCAGTAGGGGCGCAGCAGGCTGCGCCCCTAGGGCTTGTGAGCAGGCGTGGGACCAGGCGCGTGTCAAGTTACTTGCCCGAAAAGTCGCCCGAACTGCGCCGCCCTTCCCGGTAGCGCTCTAGCCGCTGCATGGCCATTTGCAGGCTCATCTGCATGCGGTTAAAGGCCTCGGCCAGCTTACCTACCTCGTCCTTAGAGTCTTGGCTAAACTCGGCGGCGGGGTCGCCCATGCTGGCGGCCTCGGCGGCCAGGGCCATGCGGTTGAGGGGGCGCACCACGTAGCGCTTGAGCCACAGGTTTACCAGCACAATCGCCAACGAAAACGCAACGATAAAGATTCCCAAAATCAGTACCAGCGACTGACGAGCGCTGCGCAGCACCCGCTCAGCGGGTACGGAGATCATCTGCGCCCCGACAATTTCGTCTAGCTCCCAACCAAAGCCGTTGCTGGCCCCGTAGCGCTCAATCATGCTGGCGGGGGCGGCGGCAGGGGTGCTGTGGCATTCGAGGCAGCTGGGGTTGCTGATTTTAATCGGTCGAGCAATGTAGTAGAGGTCGCCCGCCGGGGTTGGGCGAAAACCGCTCACTTCTTGGACCGTAGACCGCTGCCTAAATTGCCCCACCAGCTGAGCTTCAAAGCCATCGGCTTTATCCCTCAGGTTGGTGGGGTTGAGGGTGGCTTCTTTGTAGAAGAAGTCGGCATAGATGGGATTGCTGCGAAAGGTCTCAAACACTTCACGGGCGGAATAGGCGGGCACCGTTGTCGGTAAAAACTCGGTGGCCAGGCGGTCTGACAGCTGTGGGTTGATCTGGTGGGTCGTGTAGTCGCGCACGGAGTTCATGGTTTCCATCAGCATCAGCGCGTTGGTGGTGAGCTGAGCCTGGGCGCTGCGGTTTAACGCGGTCGAGAGGGCGATGCTGCTGGCGACGATACCCCCTAGAAACACTAGCAGCAGCAGCAGGGTAAACTTTTGGCCTAGTTGTAGGTTAGAAAGCTTTAGCATGGGGTGGTCTTCGTCGTGGGTTCCGTCATCAAATACACCTACAGTTGGCTTGCTTCCGGATATGGAAGACTTTTCGTAAAGAAGGACAAGATTATATCGATGGCCATAATCCACCCTCGCGTGGTTGGTTGATGGGACGGCTGCTGGTAGCGGCAAGCTGGAGGATAAGGATAAGCGGTGACAATTTACACTCCGCAGCATTGAGGCCAGCAGCTGATCTCGACTTGGGTCACTTGAGCTGAACCAGCTTTTGATTGGCCGATTTCAGCATGTCGGCAGCCCGAGCCTGGCTGGTGGTGCCGGGTTGCACTTTTTCTAGGTCATTGATAATGTCTTGCAGCAGGCTGGCGATCTGGTTGCGGTGCATCCCCTCAAGGTTTTGGGCCAGCATGCGGGTGCTTTTTTCGTTGGCGCGATCAAAGGCCCTGGCCGAGGCCTCTTCTTTAGCGAGGTTTTCTTGAACGATGCCGAGATTGCTTTGGTACTGGGCCAGCAGGGTTTGGGCCTCGCTGTAGCCAGGGTCTTCAACGGGGATCGCGTCTAGACGGGCGATCGCACTTTTCCACAGGCCGGCAATGGTCTCCCACCGGGCCGCACTGTGGGGCGGGTTTTGCCCTGCTACAGCGGCTTCATAGCCAAAGGCCTTGGCCGCATCGACCAGCGTGCCAGAGCGGTTGCCCCCGGCCACATTACCCGCCACCTGCTGGTAGTCGCGTTCGTAGGCCGCAAGTTTGGTAGCCGACTGCCGCCCCGCTAGGGTCTGCGGCGGAATTTCGTTGAGCCGATCCATGCCCTGCTGCCAGACGGTCAGGGCCACGGCCCGGTCGGAGCCAGCCTCAGCGGTTTGAAAGGCCTGCTGCGCCCCGCTGACCGCCAGGGTGCCCTCTTGGAGCAAATTTTGGGCGTTTCGTTCTTGAAACACCACCGCTTCCATGCGGCCAATCTCGCCCCGGGCCGACTGAAACTCGTCGACGGTAAACCGCCAGGTGCAGCCAAAGAAGGTGCAGTAGCCCGTGGGGTAGTAGCCCAAAAACCAGACGGGTAGGCCGTCTAGGTGCACCTGGGCCTGGGCAACTTTTTGGTCGCCCAGCTCAATGTCGCTGGCTGAGGTGGCCTGGTTGACCAGTTGGTCAGCCTGCTCCACCAGCGATATCGCCTGGCGGTAGTCGTGATCCATCTTGATGTAGCTGGGCAGCAGCACCAGGGGCGCGACCCGCGACACAGGCCAGCGAATCATCGGGTAGGGCAGGTTGAGCACCCAGACGAAACCGGCTAGGCCGGCGATCGTCGCCATTGCCGAGCCAAAACAACCCAAGGAGCGTGCCACCATAGCCGTTGTCTCTGAACCAAAGAAAGCAAATCCTGTTTTAGGATGCCCACCTAAACCAGGTTGTGGCCAGGCTTTACCGAAACCTCAACATTGCGTCTTCCTGGTTAATCCTCTCGCAAAAAGTTTTCGGCCAGCTGCTTTTTGGCTAATTTCCCTAGGGTTTGCATCGCTGCATCGACCGTATCTGACCAGGGCACGGCGGTATTGAGCCGAAAGCAGTTGCCGTAGCCCTGGCCCGAGGCCGAAAACATGATGCCGGGGGCGATCGCAATTTTCTGACCCAGGGCCTCTTGGTAAAACCGCATGGAGTCAAACCCCTCCGGCATTTCGACCCACAGCACATGGCCGCCCGTGGGCCGAGTCACGCAGATCTCGGCCGGAAAGTAGTCGCGAATGGCCTGCTGCATGCGCAGCATTTGGTCGTGATAGGCGCGGCGCAGGTGCCGCAGATGGCGATCGTAGCCGCCGTTGGCTAAAAAGGCCGCTACGGTCAGCTGAGCTGCGATCGCAGTATTTTGATTAAAAATTGACTTCATGCGGGCAATGCTGGCGTGGTGGCGGCCGCCGAGACACCAGCCCACCCGCAGCCCCGGCGACAGGGTCTTGCTCACCGAGGCGCAGTAGAGGACTCGGTTTTCGCTATCGAAGGCTTTGATTGCCTTAGGCCGGGGGCCGGCAAAGCAAAGCTCGCCATAGATGTCGTCTTCGATCAACGGAGTGTCGTAGCGGTTGAGCAACTCCACGAGATGCTTTTTCTTCGTGTCGTCCATGCAGCTGCCCAGGGGGTTGCTGAAGTTGGACACCAGCAGCACCACCTTGACCTCACCCGTTTTGAGCGATGCTTCTAAATGGGGCAGGCTGAGGCCGTCGCGAGGGTGAGTTGGCAGGGTCATCGCCTTGAGCCCCAGGCATTTCAAGGCTTCTAGCATGGCAAAGTAGGTGGGCGACTCAATCGCCACCGTATCACCGGGCTGGGTCACGGCTTGCAGGCAGAAATAAATCGCCTCGTTGGTCCCGTTGGTAATCACCATTTGATCGGGATGCACCGAGCAGCCTGCATCTAGCATGCGCTTGGCAAACTCGGCCCGCAGCGTGGGCAGCCCCAGGGGCGTACCGTAGGAGTGGGCCAGTCGGGTATGGTCTCGCAGCACCTTACCCATCAGCCGATTGAGCTGCGCCAGCGGCAGTTGTTCGAGGGCTGGCAGCGCCGCCCCCAGCTGAATCAGCCCCGGATCGCGCATCAGGCTGAGCACCTCAAAGGCCAAGGAGATATTGATGTCGGTCGCCTGGCTTGGCGGAGCTGTGGGGGCGGGCTCTTGGGGCAGCTGTAGGGGCAACTGCTTGACGTAGTAGCCCGACTGGGGGCGCACCAAAATCAATCCCCGATCTTCAAGCAGGCGGTAGGCCTCCATTACGGTAGAGGTGCTGACTGACAGCTGGGCGCGCAGTTTGCGCACCGACGGCAGGCGATCGCCCGGCTTGAGGGTGCCGTCGGTAATCAGCTGCTGTAGGCGATCGGCGACCTGTTCGTAGAGCACCTGGTTGGGCGCTAGGGAGACGGGGGAGAGGGGCATGGGGAAGGGATGGGTGAGGGGTGGATGGGTGAGGGGGTGGATGGGTAGGTGGGTGGGGTGGGGAGATTTGGCTGGCTGGGGTTGCCTTGGGCCTTGGGCCGGAACAGTTTTGCGGTCGAGTGACCCGAACAGATGCAAGAAGACCAACTGTGACCAGTACAATCTACGGCAACTGCCTCTGTTCGGGTAGGGGGAGATTGAAGAAAATTTATCCATAGCGCATTCCATGCATCTGTGATGCATTCAGTGGCTCAATCTGTAGCGGATTGATTTGTGCTCTTTAGCCCTTGCCTTTTGGAGAAAAGCCGGTGAAACCGAATAGTTTGTACGCTCAGCTAGAGCTAATTCCAGAACCGCCCGAGCAACCGGTTCAGACCGGTTATTCTCTTGGGCGGGCCTGGGCGGCGGTTAAGGCCCGTGTTGGCCCTGCGGGTATGGCCCTATTCGCCTATTTCTGCGGCTCAACAGCGCCTCGGGTAAGGCTAGAGTGCGATCGCAACGGCAATACCCTGTTTGTTGTCTACGACCCTGTCAGCCGAGAGCGCCATACCTTTAGCTCAGAGCAAGCGCTGCGGGTGTGGGCAGACCAGCGCTACTACCAGTAGCTGGCTGGCTAGGGAAGGGTTTGCCCTGGCTACACAAACTTGTAAATTTTGCTTAGCAAAAAAAGTTTGATCCGCCTACGGAGGATAAGCGTCAGTAGGCTAAATCTGATAGAGCCGTTTCAGGCCTGAGCTGCTTGCTTGGGTGAGGTGTAACCATGCTAGTTCAGCTTCAAAACCTACTCAGATACTACTGGCCAAAGTTCACCTGGGGTCTATTTCACCTGCTTTCTAGCGCCAAGTTAATGACGCTGACCCTGCTTGTCATCACCGTAGTGCTGTTTTTAGCCAGTGGCGCTCGGTACCGACGGCGCGCGGTGACCGCCAGCCTGGGCGTACTAGCCGCCTATTGGTTCATGATTTCTCCGCTATTTTCTATGCCAGCCAACTATCTGCTGGGGCGCTTTGTGCCGCCAGATACGGGGGCCTCGGCTGGGGCCATTGTGGTGCTTGCGCGCGACTCCACTGCCCGAGGCGATCGCTACAACACAGCAGTCGACATGGTGGCCGAGGCTAGGGCACCTAAGCTCTTGATCATGGGCGAAAATTTCGGCAGCAGAGTACTTCTTGCCCTAGAGAAACGGCGACTGCCGGCGGACGGTTTACTCACGGCCCGGTGTGTCAGAACCACTAAAGATGAAGCGTATGCAGCTGGGGCTATTTTAGGGTCACAAGGCGTCAGCAGCATTATCTTAATTACCGACCAGCCCCATATGCTGCGCGCTTGGCTTACTTTTAAGAGTCTTGGCTTCTCAGTTATTCCCCACCCAGAGCCAATCCCAGACTGGGTGGCTTCTCACGAGCGGTCATTTCTGGCCATTCGCGAATACCTGGGGTTAATCAGCTATGCTGCCCTGGGGCGGTTTGGAAATCGCCCCGCCAGCGAACTGCCTCAGGTTGCCCAGGCTGCCTTGACTGACTTTCCCCGCGACCGATGCTTGATGACCACCGACCAAATTCGGCAGTCGTTACCGAGCAGTTGATTGTTTTAGCCCTAGGTTTGGCCCCATGACGATCGCCCTGACCCAAGTTGATGCCTTCACCGACCAGGCCTACGGCGGCAACCCAGCGGCGGTGTGCGCGCTGCCTGAGGCCCGCCCCGATCGCTGGATGCAGCAGGTTGCCCAGGAGATGAACCTCTCAGAGACAGCCTTTTTCTACCCCGAGGCCGACGGCTACCGGCTGCGCTGGTTTACCCCCACCGTCGAGGTGGACCTCTGCGGCCACGCCACCCTGGCCACCTGTCACGTACTCTGGAGCGAGGGCCACCTGAGCGACGAACAGCCGGCCACGTTCTACACCCACAGCGGGGTGCTCACCGCCCGCCGCCTGGGCGACTGGATTGAGCTAAATTTTCCGGCCAACCCCTCCCAGTTTATAGACGAGCCCGACGGTCTGGCCGCAGCTCTGGGCGCAGCCCCCACAGCCGTAGTTGAAAGTTCCCTGGGCTACCTGGTGGAGCTAGCGTCAGCGGCGGCGGTGCAAGATCTACAGCCCGATTTTGTCGCCCTCGGGCAGTTGCCCGTCCACGGGGTGATTGTCACCAGCCGGGGCGACGCCCCCTACGATTTTGTCTCGCGCTTCTTTGCCCCGGCCATCGGCATCGACGAAGACCCAGTGACCGGGGCGGCCCACTGCTGCCTCAGCCCCTACTGGCGAGAAAAGCTGGGTAAGTCTACGTTTCTGGCTTATCAGACATCAGCCAGGGGTGGCGTGGTCAAGGTGCAAGACGAGGGCGATCGCGTGCGTCTCTGCGGCCAAGCCGTGACTGTCTTTAAGGGAGACCTACTGCACTGATGCCGGTTGAAGTGACCACCTGGTATTTAGAAATGCTCGACTCGGCCCAGCTGCGGCCCAAGCTGATCGAGCAGCCTGCCCTGGATATTCGTCAGGCCCAGGTGCCCTGCCCAGAGTTCAGCCGGTTTCTCTACGCCAACGTTGGGGGCCAGTGGCACTGGCACGAAAGACTGGCCTGGAGCCGCGATCGCTGGCTCACCTACCTCAGCCAGCCCGAGATCGAAACCTGGGTCGCCTACCTGGCAGGCACTCCGGCGGGCTACGTGGAGCTAGGGCAACAGCCCTCTGGAGATGTGGAAATCATCTATTTTGGCCTGCTGCCCCAGTTTATTGGCCAGGGCATTGGTGGCCACCTGCTGACGATGGGGGTAAAGCGGGCCTGGGCCATAACAGCCCGCCGCGTTTGGGTACATACCTGTAGCCTCGATGGCCCCTACGCCTACAAAAACTACAAGTCGCGCGGGTTTGCCCTCTACGACACCAAGGTCGCGCTGCAAGACCTGCCCGACACAATGCCCTTACCGGGCTGGTGATCGTAGGCAGGGGTTTACTTCCCAGAGCCGATGCTCTAGGGGATCCTGCGTTGACGCTCTGACCGCAGGTTAGGCCTAGGTTGGCCACTGCTCAGCCGGCCTGGCATCACCCGCTGTCGTCGGGCAACATAAAACTGCTTGGGTTGCGAGTCGTTATAAAGCGAGAACCGTCTGCTGCCGGCCAGCAAGCTCTTAAAATCTTGGCCGTAAACCTCGACTAAAAACTCCAGGTCTAAACCATAACCAATTGCGAACAGCTTACATAGCCTGCGTTTGCTCACCCAGGGGGAGCTTGTGCGACCAAACTCAAGCTCGATCAGCTGCTCGATTACACCAATTAACTGGTCCTTTGAGCCGATTTGGGAGAAGGCTTGATGGGATGTCATAGCTGTCTGACTGCTGGCGCAGCCCCATAAACATCTCCGTAAACACAGATTTTTGTCGTAATATTTCATACCTAAAGAGGTACGGGTTTCCCTATCGAGTTGGCGTTACGGCGGCGGAAATATCTACTGCTTGGTCTCTCGGCGTGGGGAGTTAGGTAAAACCTGAGCTAAAGATTGCTTTGGGTTCAGGCCCAGTGCCCTTTACACCAGTGCAATCCCCTGCTACGAAACCGGGGATGTGAGGCAAAGGCGGACTCAGTCGTCGGCCACAGGGGTATCGCTGGCCTTGGCCTTGCCCGCTGCCGCGCCGGGCTGCTGATCAAGCCGCAGCGCCTGGGCTAGGGCCGATCGCGCCTGGGCCTTTTGCACCAGCGGGTTGAGCTGCTCCACCGACAGCCCGCTCAACAGGCTCAGCTCTTGGCGACCGAGCCCCTTCAGCAGCATCTCAACGCACCAGGTGGCGCGGGCTTGCTCAACGCTGGGGGGCTCTCCCGTAGGCGAGGCAATATCTGCGGTCACCTCGGCCCATAGCTGCCGCACCCGGTAAACGGTGATAGGCTGTTCGTCTGGCCCTAAGAACATGGCGGGTGAGTCAGCGCTGCGGCCCTTCAGCCAGCGGGTGAGGGGGTTTTTGGTGTAGGTGCCATAGCGCTGACCCAGAATCCACTGGTTGAGGGGCACCTGGCGGTGCTGGGGGCCGACCAGCAAAATATGCTGGCTGCTGTCGTAGATGGCGCTGGCGCGGGTTAACAGCGGCACCTCTACCGCCGCCACCCCGGCTCCCAGCAGCACATAGACTAGGGCGTAGGTCTGGCTGCCAGCCTTGCGGGCCAACTGCATAATCTGATGCACCACTGGGGCGGGCAGGTCGTTCCAGGTTTCTGTGTTGGGGGCCGGGGTGGCCAAGCCGGGCTGATCGGGGAAGTTGCCGAGGTCGGCGGCCTGGGTGCGCAGACCGAGCAGCCAGCCCACCAGGCTATCGATAAAAGCCGTTCGGCTAGGCCAGAGGGGTGAGGCGTGAGACAGGCCAGTGCCTGTAGAGCTTTCTGGGGCACTGTCTGGGGCGCTGTCTGTCGCCCCCTCCGTAGCGCTAGCAATGGCGGTATAGCCGAGCAGCAGCGCCATTACCATCCCCGCCACCTCTTCAGGGCGCGGATGGGGCGATTCTCCCAGTCCCAGGAGCGCCTCTAGCGCTTCGGCCATAAAGTCGCGGATGGTTTGCAGCCCCCGCCCCAGAGACTGACTGTTTTCAGCAGAAAACTGCCCTGCCTCGCCGATCACCGATCGCACCAATTCTGAGCGCTGGCCCAGGGTGTCTAGGCATTGGCCAAGAAAATCTTTGAGCGCCTGGTCGCTGGGAGCTTGCCCCAGGGCAACTCGATCAAAGCTCTGGCCCTGCCCAGTCAGCACCTCGGCCTCGGTCATCACGGCCGCAAGCAAGCCGTGCTTGCTACCAAACTGACGAAACAGCGTCACTTCGTTGACCCCCGCCAGATCGGCCACCTGACGGGTGGTAGTGGCACCCACCCCTTGGCTAGAAAAAAGCTGAAATGCAGCATCCACGAGCCGCTGCCGAGCTGATATGCGCTGAGCTGTCATAGCAAAAAGAAAGTAACACTTGCATTTTACCAGAGATGTTTGCTAGGGTTGTATTGCAAGCAGCACTTGCAATGACCCCATCCATTCCGCCAGAGAATGTAAGAGAGTCTTGCAAAAGCTGTCAGCGTGGTCTGGGTAGTTGCCTGGGCCAACGGCTGCAACCTTACCAAGCAAAAAGGATTTGCTATGACAACAACCATTAAACAGGCCCCGCAAAAACCGGGGATTGCGAACCTAGACTGGACGCTGGTGGGCTTTTTGGCCGCCATTCACGGGGTTGCCCTGCTGGCCCCCTGGTTCTTCTCATGGTCGGCGCTGGCGGTGATGGTGGCGCTGCACTGGCTGTTTGGCAGCATTGGCATTTGCCTGGGCTATCACCGCCTGCTGACCCACCGCAGTTTGCAGGTGCCCCGCTGGCTAGAGTATGTGATTGCCACCATTGGCGCGATGGCGCTCCAGGGTGGGCCAATCTTTTGGGTGGCGGGCCATCGCCAGCACCACCTCTATACTGAAGATGCCGAAAAAGACCCCTACGCCGCCAGCCGCGGGTTTTGGTGGAGCCACATGCTGTGGATGGTCTACCGCAACCCGGCAGTGTTTAACGGTCAAATTTACCGGCGCTATGCCCCGGATATTGCCCGCGACCCCTACTATCGCTGGCTTGACCGCTACTTTCTCTTTTTGCAAGTGCCGGTTGCGATCGCCCTCTTTGCCCTCGGCGGCTGGCCCTTTGTGATCTACGGCGGCTTTTTGCGCATTGCCCTGCTGTGGCACTCCACCTGGCTGATCAACTCGGCGACCCACATGTGGGGCAAGCGCCGCTTTCAGCTCGAAGACGGCTCCCGCAATCTGTGGTGGACGGCGCTGCTCACCTACGGCGAGGGCTGGCACAATAACCACCACGCCTTCCCTAACGTGGCCCCCGCCGGCTGGCGCTGGTGGGAGATTGATGTCACCTGGTACGCCATTGTGGTGCTAGAGAAACTGGGGCTGGCCCGGCGCGTGGTGCGCCCCCCCGCAGATGCCATGGCCCAGGCGCAGCATTAGAGTGAATCGGGCGGGTGAAAGCGGGGGTGGAGGCGATCGCGCACCAGCTCCCCTTTCCCCAAATGCTGCTCCACAATTCTCGGCACATCCTCGGACGTGACCCGGCAGTACCAGGTATTGCCGGGCATGATTTTGACCGTCGGCCCGGCGCTGCACTGGCCCATACAGTCGCTCTCGGCCACTAAGATACGAGGGCTTTGGCATTCTCTAAACGCGGCTAGCACAGCCTCAGAGCCACCGCGATCGCACGACCGATGGCGACACACCTGCACCAGCCAGCGGCCGGGAATACCCGATGAAGACGAAGACGTTGCCATGGAACCTCGGTGTGCCCGCCAATTGCTCCCAGCCTGGCATAGATTCTCTAAAACCGCAGCGGCAGGGTCAATCTGGCCAGAGGTAGGCGCGCTGTTCGGCTATCGGTGCGGCTCTGGAACTAGGGCTAAATCCCCACAGGAGGATTGACCGCCCCTGGGCAATAGCAAAACCAGGGTAGACAGGACTATTCCCCGCGCCCGCAGGCGGACAGAAGCTCGTCTACCCAGAGGGCATCGATCGCAATTCGCAACTGCTGCTGCTGCTGGTGCAGGTGCTGGTCGCAGAGACAGGGCTGCAGCCGGTTGACCAGCCCATCGGCTTCGTCAATCAGCAGGTTCAGCAACGGCTCTGCTTCGGCCCGCTGCAAGATCTCGCCCATGCGATCAGCGGCGGCCTGGTCAAGGCGAGGGCGCAGGGCCAGCTGGCAATATTCATAAACCGTGGGGCGATAGGCGAGGGCGCTACCGAGCCATTCATCGCAGTCGGGCATGGGGCCTCCTACAGCCGCTGACCAAGGCGGCATAACCGGGTTTCTGGTGGTTAGAAACGCCGCAAGCTACTCAAACACAGCGAGACCTAATACCAAATCCAAATCACATACCCCCGATTCCCAAAAGGCCAAACCGTAGGGCGTTGGCGTAGCCGAGCCAGAGGCTCTATGGCATTCGCCCAGAAGTATCGGGGGTATCCAAGCAGGATTTAGTATAAGTACGATCTGGGGCCGTCAACCCAATGACGCACCGCAGCTCATGCTTGGTTCCTTACGGTTAGTGCAGCGAGCGACGCGGCCGTGACGGAGGATTGGATGAAGCTTGTGTGTTGATAGTCAGCCCTGTATAAAGCCTTGGCGAAGCTCGTTTAGGCTGCCACCAGCGCCTGCACCAGGCTCTGAAACAGGGGCAGCCCATCGACCCCGCCCAGCACCGCGTCGGCGGCCCGCTCGGGGTGAGGCATCAGCCCCAGCACATTGCCCTGCCGGTTGCAGATGCCCGCAATGTTGCCCAGAGAGCCGTTGGGGTTCGCCGCTGGGTTCACCGCGCCCTCGGGGCTGCTGTAGCGAAAGACGACTTGATTGTGGGCCTCTAGCTCCGCCAGGGCGGCCTCGTCGGCATAGTAACAGCCCTCGCCGTGGGCAATGGGCAGGGTGATCACCTGGCCCACAGCATACCCAGCAGTCCACAGCAGGTCGGTGCGCTCGATTTTGAGGGAGACGCGATCGCAGATAAATCGCATATCCCGATTTCTGACCAGCGCCCCCGGCAGCAGCCCCACCTCGGTCAAAATCTGAAACCCGTTGCAGATACCCAGCACCGGCTTGCCCGCCTTGGCATGTTCTACCGTGGCCTGCATGGCGGGGGAAAAGCGAGCGATCGCCCCACACCGCAAATAATCTCCGTAGCTAAAGCCCCCCGGCACCACCACCACATCGACATCGCTCAGGTCGCTGTCTTCGTGCCAGACCATGCGGGTGGGCTGGGCGAGAATATCGCGGGTGACGTAGGCCACATCGCGATCGCAGTTGGCTCC